>NZ_JNWJ01000072.1:0-34183 GCF_000716805.1 Streptomyces yerevanensis
AGGTCAGGATGTCCCCGTCGTCGATGAACAGGGCGTCCGGGTCGAGTGCGACCTGGGGGAACCATGTGCGGAAGAGGTCCGCGACCATCCAGTGGGTGGTGGCCGGCCGGCCGTCGAGGAGACCGGCTGCGGCGAGGACGAAGGCGCCGGTGCAGATCGACACGAGGCGGCTGCCCGGAGCCACGGACGCGAGCGCCTGGGCCACGGGTTGCGGCACTTCCGGGGTCACGGCGGGGGCGAAGAAGGGCGGGATGATGACGGTGTCGGCGGTGCGCAGCGCCTCCGGGCCGTGCTCGACGGTGATCGAGAAGTCGGAGTTGGTGCGGACCGGGCGGCCGTCGACGCTGCAGGTGAGGACCTCGTAGCGGCCGCATGGCGTGATCCCGTCGAAAGTTGACATTCGTGCCATTGTAGCGTGCGGAGGCGGCAGCCACGCTCGACACATGACGAACACCGCCACCAGGCGGCCCACCGATCAACACGTCTACGACCTCCCGAGTCCGGAGAAGAGAGCCCCGTGAACACCACCGCATCCGCCCGCCGCCGTACCCTCGCCGCCACACTCATGGCCGTCGCCCTCACCGGTGCCGCCGCCGTGCCCGCCGTCGCTTCCGCCGCACATCGCGAAGCTCCCGGCCGCGATCGAGCCGCGGAAATTTCCAGCGACGGATACGGCGAGAGCGCCCGGCTCGGCTACCAGAAGGCGGTCGCCGTCCAGCTTCTCAAGGGTGTCTTCGAGCGGGGCGACACATCCGTCGTCGACCGTTTCGTACGGCCGGACTACATCCAGCACAACCCACTGGCCCCCGACGGCGCCGAGGCCCTCAAGTACTTCGGTGCCCTCCAGCGCCAGCAGTACCCGGACCTCGCGTACGGCATCAAGCGGGTCATCTCCGAGGGCGACCTGGTGCTCGTGCACTCCAACATCGTCCTGACCCCTGGCACCCGCGGCGTGGCCGCCTTCGATATCTTCCGTTTCCAGGGCGGGAAGATCGCCGAGCACTGGGACGTGCTGCAGGCGGTGCCGGCGACCACGGCCAACGGCAATGACATGTTCTCCACGGTCAGCCGGCCGCGGACCGAGGCGCCGGGTCCCGCGTGGCTCACCGCGTACAACAAGAAGCTGGTCACCGCGTTCGTCGACCGGCTCCTGGTCCGCAAGGACCTGGCCGCCATCGACACCTACATCGGCCCCGAGTATGACCAGCACAGCCCGAACGTCCCCGACGGCGTGGCAGGCGTGAAAGCCGGAGCGGGCGCGTACTTGGAGCAGTTCCCGCAGCTGAGCGTGGAGCCGAAGCGGATCATCGCCGAGGGCGACCTGGTGGCCGTCCACAGCCACTACGTCGACACACCGGGCGAGCGCGGCCGGGCGGTCCTCGACCTCTTCCGGGTCAGGGACGGAAAGATCGTCGAGCACTGGGACGCCGTACAGGACGTGCCGGAGACCTCCGCCAACGACAACACCATGTTCTGACCGCCGCGGGGGTCGTAGCGGCCGCGCTACGACCCCTGGCCAGCGCCCGCAACTGATCTTCACCCTCCAGTTCCTCAATACACATCACACGTGCCGTGCTGCCTCGGATACACGCGTCCGTCCTCGGACACGTCATCACGCGCTGTTCCAGTCTCCTGCCGCTGTACGGACCCAGCCCGTTGGGGTGAACCCGACCCCGTCGCTGCGACACCCATCTACATGAAAGACCTGGACATGAGCGCACCGCGAAGTTCCCCGTCCCCCTCACGATCGTTGTACAAGAACGCGCCGACCCGCTCCGTGTCCGTTGACGGGGTGGACTTCGTCTATCGGCAGCTCGGCCCCGAGGACGGCGTACCGTTGATCCTCCTGATCCACCTGGCCGGGAACCTGGACAACTGGGATCCGCGCGTCGTCGACGGACTCGCCGCAGGACGCCGGGTGATCACCTTCGGAAACCGCGGGGTGGGCGGGTCGGGTGGCTCCACGCCGGACACGATCGAAGGGATGGCCCGCGACGCGGTGCTGTTCATCCGTGCCCTCGGGTTCGACCAGGTCGATGTGTTCGGTCTGTCTATGGGCGGCTTCATCGCACAGGTCATCGCGGAGGAAGAACCGCGCCTCGTCCGCAAGGTCATCCTCGCGGGCACGGGTCCCGCCGGAGGGCCCGGCATCGACAAGGTCCCGGCTCTGGCCGTCCAGGGCACGATCAAGGGCGCCCTGATCCGTCAGGACCCGAAGCTCTCCCTTTTCTTCACCGACACCGCAAGCGGCCGACGGGCAGGACGCGCCCTCCTGCGGCGGCTGAAGGAGCGCACGGACAACCGGGACAAGAACATCTCACTGCCGTCGCTCCGTGCCCAGCTGAAGGCCGTCAAACAATGGGGCCGCCAGGCACCGTCAGACTTGTCGGCCATTCGCCAACCGGTCCTCGTGGCCAACGGTGAGAACGACCGGATGGTGCCCAGCCAGAACACAATCGACCTGGCCGCTCGTCTGCCCAAGAGCGAACTCGTCCCCCTCTACCCTGATTCCGGCCACGGGGGAATCTTCCAGTACCACGAGGACTTCGTCGCAAGGGCGCTTTCGTTCCTCGAGTCCTGAGCTTGATCGGATGCCGTTGGAACGGGTCTCACATTCGCCGTACTGATGCCCGACCAGAGGCACGATGGGATCTCCGGCCGATCCGGCGCGCCTCCCGCAACGTCTGACGACTCCGGCATCTGGTGGTAGAGCCCCGCCAGTTGCCGCGTTTCACTGCCGTGCTGTGAGAAGGGAAGACGCCGTCTGCCGTCTTCCCTGCCGTGTACAGGCGGATGTTGGCTGTCAGTTGTCGAAAAGTTGAAGGGCGCTGAGCCAGATTGCCCACAGGTTCACACGCTCGGGGTAGCGCTGCTTCAGCGCGTTGTTTCACTCCGGGCCGACAACGAGGACTTCCACGCCACTGGCCTGCAGCGTGTCGAGCTCTGACGCCGAGATGCCGGCGTCGACGATGACGAGGTCGAACGCGGTGACGGGTGCGAGCTGGTAGAGGCCGCGGCGTTGGAACTTGGTGTGGTCGACCAGAAGGATTTTGCGGTCGCACGCTTCCATCAGGGCTCTTTTCACTCCCACCGTCTCCTGGGACTGGTGATAGCAGTGGCCGCGGGTGATGGCGGTCGTCGAGGCGAACAGCGTGTCGGCACGCAGGCTGTTGACCGCGTCGATGGTCCGGATGCCGAGGAATGCGTCGTAGGCGGGGTAGTACGCGCCGCCAAGTGAGATGAGCTCGATTCCCGGACTGCCGGCGAGAACCTGGATGACGGGTACGAAGTTGGTGATGACCGTCAGCGGTGCGCGCTGCGCGAGCAGTCCGGCGAGCGCGAGGGCAGTGGTGCTGTCGTCGACGATGAGGGACTGCCCGGGCTTGACGAGGCCAAGTGCGGCACGGGCGAGTGCGCTCTTCGTCGGCGCCATGGATTGGGTGCGGTGCCGTATGTCGCCGTGGAACGCCGTCGACGGTTGCGCGGTCGCCCCGCCGCGGACTTTCCTCAGCCACCCCTTGCCCTGCAGGTAGTCGAGATCCCGGCGGATGGTCATCGGTGTCACGCCCAGTTCGTCGGCGAGCCGCTCGATGCGGACGAAGCCTTCGTCGACGACACGGCTCTTGATCCGCTCCCGCCTCTCGCGCGGCCCTCGCCCGCCCTCACCGGTGGCCGGATCTTTGTCTTCCTCCATGAAGTCCCTCTGTTCTCTTTCTGTTAACAGAACACATACGCGTTGTGTCGGGCTTTCATCTCGTCCGATGCGCGTTCCTCACCTGCAACGAGCGTGTTACAGCAGGGTTTGTGGCGCGCTCCCCGAAGGAGCATGGCACACCGATGTTCACCCATGCCAGGAGAACGAACAGCCAGGCTGATCAAAGGATCAAACATCGGTGTTCAGTTCTCAGGATGTGTTGACACCCGCAGGAGCCACGCGTTTCTTGTGCGTTACGTCATAGCGGCCGACCGGCGGCTACACGGTCCGCATCAAGGAGTCGATCATGAGAAAACTGGCCAGTGGTGCTCTCGCCGGCATCCTCGCCCTGGGCGCTCTCACCGCATGCGCTGAGGAACCGAGTGGCGGGAACTCCGGGACCGCCAAGGCGGACGGAGAGTCGGGCAAGGTCGCGTTCCTCATGCCCGACCTGGCCTCCACCCGCTACGAGCAGTACGACGCTCCGCTGTTCAAGAAGCGTATGGCCAAGCTGTGCCCGGACTGCGGGGTCATCTACCAGAACGCCAACGGTGACGCCTCGCTTCAGCAGCAGCAGGCGAATTCCGCGATGGCCCAGGGCGCCAAGGTGATCGTGATCGACCCGGTGGACTCGGCCGGGGCGGCCACGATCGTGCAGACGGCGCAGTCCCAGGGCGTCAAGGTGGTCGCCTACGACCGTCCCATCCCGGACAAGCCCGCGGACTTCTATGTGTCGTTCGACAACGAGGCGATCGGCGAGTCCATCGCCCAGTCGCTGGTCGATCACCTGAAGGAGACCAAGGCCGAGGGCGGTGTGCTCCAGATCAACGGGTCTCCCACCGACGCCGCCGCCGGGTTGATCAAGAAGGGCGTCCACAATGCCGTCGACGACAGCGGGTTCAAACTGCTGGCCGAGTACGACACACCGGGATGGTCGCCGGAGAAGGCCCAGCAGTGGGCGAGCGGTCAGATCGCCCAGTACCGCGGCAAGATCGCCGGTGTGGTGGCCGCCAACGACGGCACCGGCGGTGGAGCGATCGCGGCCTTCAAGGCCGCGGATGTGAAGGTCCCGCCGATCACCGGCAACGACGCGGAGCTGGCAGCGATCCAGCGCATCATCGCGGGAGATCAGTACAACACCATCTCCAAGCCGATCAAGATCGTCGCCGAGGCGGCCGCAGACGTGGCCCACCAGTTGCTGCAGGGCAAGGAGCCCAAGGCGGACACCAAGCTGTTCAACACCCCGTCGCAGCTGTTCAAGCCGACCGTCGTGACACAGAAGAACCTCAAGGAGGTCATCTTCGGCTCCGATGCGGTGCTCAAGGCGAAGGACGTGTGCACCGCGCAGTACGCCGCCGACTGCGGACGCCTGGGCATCCAGTAGCGGTCTGGAGTCTCTGAGGAAAAGAGGGTCACGATGACAGGCACCGCGGTTACCGGTGCGGGCACGGACACCGTGTTGTCGCTGAGCGGAATCTGCAAGAACTTCGGCGCGGTCGCCGCGCTGACCGATATCGAGCTCGACGTCGCGGCCGGTGAGGTGGTCGCCATCGTCGGGGACAACGGCGCCGGCAAGTCCACGCTGGTGAAGATCCTGTCCGGGGTGTACACGCCCGACGCGGGAGAGATCTTCTTTCACGGCGAGAAGGTGTCTCTGGGCTCACCGGCCCTTGCCCATGCGATGGGCATCGCGACGGTTTTCCAGGACCTCGCCCTGTGCGAGAACCTCGACGTCAAGGCGAACCTGTTCCTGGGCCAGGAACTTCGGCCCTGGATGCTGGACGACGTCGCCATGGAGAAGCGCTCCTGGCAGTTGCTGCGACAGCTGTCGGCGAAGATCCCCTCACTCAGCGTCCCGGTGGCCGCCCTCTCGGGCGGCCAGCGGCAGACGGTCGCGATCGCCCGATCCCTGCTGAGCAACCCGAAGATCGTCCTGCTCGACGAGCCGACGGCCGCCCTGGGCGTCGCGCAGACAGCCGAGGTCCTCAACCTGGTCGAGCGGCTCAAGGACAACGGACTCGGCGTGGTGATGATCAGCCACAACATGGAGGACGTCCGGGCGGTCGCCGACCGTGTCGCGGTGCTGCGGCTGGGCCGCAACAACGGTGTGTACGACGCCAAGGACGTCTCCTCCGAGGAGATCGTCGCCGCGATCACCGGCGCGAGCGACAACGTGGTCTCGCGGCGAGCCGCGGGGCGGTTGACTTCCCCGCAGGAAAAGCAGGAAGAGAAGGAAGAGCTGTGACCATCACCGAAGACTCGGTGGCAACGGCCACCGACCTACAGGATGAGCGTCTCGTGACGCCGCAAGGCATCACCGACAGCATCAGGGCCACGATCCGCCGCGTCCGGGGCGGAGACCTCGGCATGCTGCCCGTCGTCGCCGGCATCGTGGTGATCTGGACGATCTTCCAGTTGCTCAATCCGACCTTCCTGTCCAGCACCAATCTGGTGAACCTGTCCTTCGACATGGTCCCGGTGGGCGTCCTCGCGCTGGGGATCGTCTGCGTCCTGCTGGTCGGCCAGATCGACCTCTCCGTGGGATCGGTGAGCGGCGCGTCGGCCGCGATCACGGCCGTCGTCATGGTCAAGAACGAGCAATCGATGTGGCTGGCCCTCCTCGCGGCCGTCGCCGGCGGCTGCCTGGTCGGATGGCTCTACGGCCAGGTGCTCAACCGCTTCGGCGTGCCCAGCTTCGTGGTCACCCTGGGAGGGCTGCTGGCCTTCCTCGGCGTACAGCTGTGGCTGCTTCGAGGCCAGAACGCGATCAATCTGCCCTACGACTCCACCCTGGTGAAGTTCGCACAGCTGTGGTTCGTCCCCCACTGGATGGCCTACGCACTGGCGGTGGTGGCCGCGGGTGGCTTCCTCGCCACCGGGTGGGTGCGTGCCCGAACCCGCCGCGGCGCCGGGCTGTCGTCCTCGTCGCTGCAGTGGCTTGTCATGCAGTCGCTTCTGCTGCTGGCCGGGCTGCTGATCGCAGTCTTCTACCTGAACCGCACCCGCGGCGTCGCCTGGATGTTCGTGTTCTTCGTCGCCCTGGTGCTGGTGATGAACTACGTGCTGAGCCGCACCAAGTTCGGACGATCGATCTACGCGGTCGGCGGCAATGCCGAGGCGTCCCGCAGGGCCGGCATCAACGTACGGCGTGTCTACACCTCGGCGTTCGTCCTGTGTTCCGGCCTGGCCGCGGTCGGCGGCATCCTGGCCGCCTCGCGACTGGCCGCGGCCAACCAGAGCACCGGTACCGGAGACGTCAACCTCAACGCCATCGCCGCCGCGGTGATCGGCGGGACCAGCCTGTTCGGCGGCCGCGGCTCGGCCATTGCCGCCCTGCTCGGAGTCCTGGTCATCCAGTCGATCTCCAGCGGTCTGACTCTGCTGAACCTCGACTCCTCCTACCGGTTCATGATCACCGGAGCGGTGCTGCTCATCGCTGTCGGCCTGGACTCCGTCGCCCGGCGCTCGCGCCAGGCGCACGGTCGGGGGTGAAGCGGGTGACTGCGATCGCCATCGACGCGGGCACCACCACCATCAAGGTGGTCGGATACGCCGACGACGGGAAGGAGCTGGCGGTCAGCCGTCGGCCGACCCAGGTGATGCGGCCCCGTACCGGGTGGGCCGAGCAGGACATGTCCGAGGTCTGGGCCGCGGTTGCCGACGCCGTCCGGGAAGTCGTCGCCGCGCTCCCCGACGCACCCGACATGGTCGCCGTCACCGCACAGGGCGACGGCGCCTGGCTGATCGACGGTCAGGGTCGCCCCACCGGGCCCGCCGTGCTGTGGAACGACGGACGGGCCACCGCCCAGATCACGGCGTGGGAGCGCGACGGGGTGACACGGGAGGCGTTCCGGATCAGCGGGTCGCGTGTGTCCACCGGCATGCCCAACGCCGTACTGGCCTGGCTGCGCGAGAACGACCCCGACCGGGTGACCCGATCCAGTCATCTGCTGACCTGCGGCGGCTGGCTTCACCTGAAGCTGACGGGTGAGCCCGCCGTCGACGAGTCGGACGCATCGGCACCGTTCATGGACATCAGGCGGCGCGACTGGTCCGACCCGCTGTTCGAGCTCTACGGCCTTCAGTGGGCGCGGAAACTCATGCCCGAGCTTCGCGACGACGACCACCGGGTCACCACGATCAGCACCTCGGCAGCCGCGGAAACCGGCCTGCCCGCAGGAATCCCGGTGGTGCTGGCGCCGTACGACATCTGCGCCACCGCCATCGGCGCCGGCGCGGTGACCGCAGGACAGGCGTGCTGCATCCTCGGCACCACCTTGGCCACCGAGGTCATCACGGACACGGTGGTCACCGACGAACCGGTGGGCATCACCGTGACGCTCGGCGTCCCCGGTCGCTACCTCCGCGCCTTCCCCACCATGAGCGGCGGCGACGTCCTGGACTGGGGGGCGGGGCTGCTCGGCCTGACCTCTGTCACCGATCTGATGGCTCTGGCGGCGCAGGGCAGACGCGATACAGCCGGGGTGCGGTTCATCCCTTACCTCTCCCCGGCCGGCGAGCGGGCCCCGTTCTTCGACCCCACCGCGCGCGGTTCCCTGTCCGGCCTCTCCCTGGAGGCCGGCCGCGAAGACGTGGCCCGTGCGCTGGTGGAGGGAGTCACGATGACCATCCGCGACTGCCTGGCCGCGGCCCCGGGTTCCCCGGACAGACTGGCGCTCTGCGGCGGCGGCACCAGAAGCGACTTCTGGATGCGGCTGATCGCCGATGTGACCGGCCTTCCTGTGACGATTCCCGCCTCCGCGGAGGTCGGGGCCCGCGGCGCCTGGCTGACCGGCCTGGTCGCCACCGGCCGTGAGCCGGACTTCCCGACCGCCGCCGCCCGGTACGTGGAGGTCGCCGCCACCTACCAGCCCGATCCGGAGGCGTTCGACGACTTCAGCGACCGGTACACCGACTTCCTGCGGCTGCGGGAGCTGAACCAGCCGTTGTGGACACGCGACCGCGGACAGACACGTCCGACCCCGACCGGTGGAGTCGGCGCATGACCGCCGGTGGAAGCGATGCCTGGCTGGGCATCGACCTGGGGACCCAGGGCGTACGCGTGGTGGTCGCCGCGTCCGACGGCACTGTGCTGGGCGAGGGTTCGTGCCCGCTGACCAGCCGCCGGGAGGGTGATCGCCATGAGCAGCACCCCGAGCAGTGGTGGCGCGCTGTCCTCACGGCGATCGACCGGGGACGCGCCGCGGGTGCCGACCTGCGCCGGGTCCAGGGGGTGGCTGTCGACGCGACCTCCGGCACCATCACCATGCTGGACCGCCGTGGCCTCTGTGTGACACCAGCCCTGATGTACGACGACGGGCGCGCCGCGGCGGAGGCAGAACAGGTCAACGCCGCCGGGGAGCAGCAGTGGGCCAAGGCCGGCTACCAGCGGATGCAGCGATCCTGGGCTCTGCCCAAGCTCCGATGGCTGCTCAACCACTATCCCCACGCCGCTGAGAACGGCTGGCGACTGGCGCACCAGAACGACGTCATCAACAGCAAGCTCGTCGGGCACGAGGTACCCACCGACACCAGCAACGCGCTCAAGACCGGCGCCGACGCCGCACAGGTGACATGGCCCGAGCCCGTTCTCGCAGCGTTGGACATCCCCCGCGCGATCCTGCCCGACCTGGTACCGCCCGGCACGGTCATCGGCCAGGTCTGCGCCGCGGCCGCCGCCGAGACCGGGCTCAGCGAAGGCACCGCCGTCGTCGCCGGGATGACCGACGGCTGCGCGGCACAACTGGGCTCCGGCGCGACGGCCGTCGGCAGTTGGAACTCGGTCATGGGCACCACCCTGGTCCTCAAAGGCGTCACCAAAGACCTCGTCCATGATCCGCACGGGGTCGTCTACTCCCACCGATCGCCCTCTGGCCACTGGCTGCCCGGCGGAGCCTCCAGTGTCGGAGCCGGCCTGGTCGCACGCGAATTCGCGGACGCAGACCTGGACATGCTCACCCGCGAGGCCGCGGCACTGCTGCCCACCGACCTGTTGCGCTATCCACTGGTCTCCCCGGGAGAACGGTTCCCCTTCGTCGCCCCGGACGCCCGCGCGTTCGGCAGCCGCGAGCCGGACACCCGGGCCGAGTCCTTCGCCGCACTGCTGCAGGGCGCCGCCTACGTCGAACGGCTCTGCTTCGACTACGTGGACCTGCTCGGCGCCCCGACCGACGGAGCGATCGTCCTCACCGGCGGGGCCACCCGCAATCCCCTGTGGAACCAGTTGCGCGCTGATGTACTGCAACGCCCGGTGAGCCTTCCGCGCAACGCGCAACCCGCGCTCGGCATGGCGGTGCTGGCCGCATCGAGCCGTGACGCTCTGGAAAGCGTCGCCGCCGCGATGGTGCGGCTCGACAGGACCCTCGAACCACGCCGTTCAGAGAAGAACCCTCACGACGAGGGCTACCTCCGGCTGCTCGATCTGCTTGTCCAACGCGGCTGGCTCCCCGGCGTCGTCGCGACCCACGCACGAGAAAGGGCGGCGCATTGAGCCTCCATGTCATCTTCGTCCGACACGGGGAGACCCTGTGGCACGCCGAAAACCGGTATGCCGGCAGCACCGACATCGCGCTCACCGAGCGCGGCCACGCACAATCACGCGCGCTCGCGGACTGGGCGGAACAGGCGGACCTGACCGGGATCTTCGCCTCCCCACTCACGCGATCGCAAGAAACCGCACGCGACAGCGCGGTGAGCACCGGGCTGCCGGTGAGCGTGGACGAACGGCTGCGCGAACTCGACTTCGGTATCGCCGAGGGCCTCACGCGCGCGGAGATGCAACAGCGGTTTCCCGACCACCTTTCAGCCTTCCAGACCGACCCGGTGACGAACCACTTCCCCAAGGGAGAGAACCCCCTGGCCGCCAGCGACCGCTATCTGGAGTTCCTCACCGACCTCCAGGCCGATCACCGCGAAGGCCGCGTTCTCGTCGTGGGCCACTCCACCGCGATCCGGCTCGCGCTCTGCCGCATACTCGGCCTGCCTCTGCGCCAGTACCGCCGGACCTTCCCGTTCCTGGCCAACTGCGCCCTGAACGAACTCGTCCTGAGCGACGGCGTGCCGTCGTTGCTGACGCTGAACCGCCCCGTGACCCCAGGAGCACTCAAGTGACCACCATCCTCACCGCCGGTGACCACTTCGTCCTCAACTCCCTGCTCACCGACAGGCTCCAGCCGGCCGCACCCACCGCGACCTTCCGCGAACTCACCCTGCCCTGGCCGGTCGAGCCCTTCGGGGAGGTGGCCGAGGTACGGGAGGCATCGGGCACCGAGGACCAGCTCATCGAGGCCCTCAGCGGAGTGGACATCTGCGTCACCCAGATGGCACCGCTCACCGAACGGATCCTCAAAGCCAGCCCCGATCTGCGCCTGTTCTGCGTCAGCCGCGGCGGCCCCGTCAACGCCAACCTCGAAGCAGCCACCCGGCACGGCGTCGCGGTCTCCTTCGCCCCCGGGCGCAACGCCACCGCCACCGCCGAGCACACGGTCGCCCTCATGATGGCCGCGGCCCGACGCATCCCCGCCACCCACGCGGACCTCGCCGCAGGCACCTGGCGAGGTGACTACTACATGTTCGACAAGGTCGGGCCGGAGCTCGAGGACAGCACCGTCGGCATCGTCGGATACGGTGCCATCGGCTCCCGGGTCGCCCGCATCCTGCGCGGCTTCGGCGCACACGTGCTCGTCGCCGACCCCTTTGTCCGTCCGGACGACGTGTCACCGGCCGAGGTCACCGACCTGGCAGACCTCATGCGGCGCTCCACGTTCGTCACCGTCCACGCCCGCGCGACTCCGCAGACCGAGGGCTTGATCTCCCGGCAGCTGATCGACCTGATGCCCGCGGGCGGCGTGCTGGTCAACTGTGCCCGCGGGTCCCTCGTCGACTACGACGCCGTGTGCGACGCCCTGGACGCCGGAAAGCTCTTCGGCGCGGCCTTCGACGTCTTCCCCCACGAGCCGATCCCCGCCGACTCGCGCCTGCTGACGACCCCCAACATCGTCATGACGCCCCATCTGGCCGGCGCCAGCAAACAGACCGCCTTCAACGCCGCCTCCATCGTGGCCTCGGAAGTAGCAAGATTCCTGCAAGGCCGGCCACTCGCGCACTGCGCAAATCCAGACGTTCTCGCCCGACTTCACTGAGCTGCCTGGAAGCCGAGGCTGACAGCGAAGTGCTGAAGTCCTCGGCGGTGAGTCCCGGAGTCGTCCGCTTGGCGGTGTTGCTGGTCTGCTTGCACTGCACTGGTGGTGCAGTGACGGGCAGCCCCGTGAGGGGACAAGATCTTGAGACGAGTGCTGTGGCCCCTGTGTGAGACAAGTTGGAGAGCTCCAGGTCGCTGATGAGGTATGGGCCATTCCATTTTTGAACCTACGCGAACGCGGGAAGGCCGCTCGCCGTGTCCGGAACCGGGGCGTGGGCCGGTCAGCGATAGGCCGCCTGGCCGGTGAGGGCCTGGCCGATGACCAGGGTGTGGATCTCGCTGGTGCCCTCATAGGTGAGCACCGATTCGAGGTTGTTGGCGTGGCGCAGGGGCGAGTACTCCAGGGAGATGCCGTTGGCGCCCAGGACCGTACGGCATTCGCGGGCGATGGCGAGGGCCTCGCGGACGTTGTTGAGCTTGCCGACGCTGATCTGCTCGGGGCGGATGCGGCCCTGGTCCTTCAGGCGGCCCAGGTGCAGGGCGAGCAGCGCGGCGCCGCCCAGGGAGACACTCATGTCGGCGAGCTTCTTCTGGGTGAGCTGGAAGCCGCTGATGGGCCGGTCGAACTGCACGCGCGCGTCGGCTCGTCGGAGCCGACGTCCCGGTGGCCGCCTTCGAGCAGATCGTCGTCTCCTCTCTCAAGCACCTGGGCGGTGAAGCGGTGGTGATCACCAGCGAGGGCCGGGTCCTGGCCGCGAACACGCCCACGTGGGCTGTCGGAGAAATGGCTCGCGAACTGCTGGGCCATGAGGCCGGAGTGGAGCGGGCGGCCGTGCGGGCCCCGGAAGCCGACTGAAGCGTGATCCGCGTCGAGTCCTCGGCCGTCGGCTGAGCGGGCACGGCGGACGCCGCCACGGAGGCTCCCGGACGGTTGTGTCGCGACATGTGCCGAGCAGGTGGATCGAGCTGTGGGCAAAGTAGTTGGCCTGCCCAACAAGATCGCGGGTAAGGTCGTCCCCGTGGCAGCGGAGGAGACGACGTCAGGAAAGCCGGAGGAATCGTCCGGCAGGCGGCAGCGCCGGAGGCACCCCAAGAATCCCGACCGTCAGCGGGACCCGGTGGGCACCCGGCGGGCCATCCTGGACGCCGCCGGCGCGGAGTTCGGCGCCCATGGTTTCGACGGGGCCCGGGTCGTGCGTATCGCGGAGGCGGCCGGCGTCAGCCATCAGCTGATCACCTACTACTTCGGGGGCAAGCGCGGGCTGTACGAGGCGCTGAGCGAACGGTGGCTCGAGGAGTCCATCCGGGTCAGCCAGACCCACACCTTCTCGGAGGCCGTGCGGCGCTACGTCCACTGGGCCGGGGAGGACCCGGCGTGGGCGCACACGCTGACGCGCGAAGAGCCCGGCACGCGCCCACCCGCGGAGGACGAGCGGGCTGCCGAGCTGTTCAAGCATGTCGAGGAACTCCGCGAGCGGCAGGCGCGCGGTGAATTCCGCGGCGACCTCGACGTCGGGGCCGTGGCTCTCGTTTTCTTCGCCGCCTCGATCGCTCCGGTGACCGTCCCGTGGATCGCCCGTGAACTCACCCAGCAGGACCCCACCTCACCGGAGTTCCTCGACCACTACGCGGAGCAGGTGGGCCGGATCATCTCCGCACTCGCCGAAGCGACACAGGCGACGCAGGACGAGGGCTCGCCGGTGAACGGCGAGCCCAAGGACTGACGACGACGGTTGCCGGGCTCCTGGAGCCCGGATGCTCAGCCCGGCGGCAGCCGCCTGGCCAGCTGCAGGTGCGCCAGCTGCCAGCCGCCCGATTCCGCCTGCACCCACACCCGGCTGACGGCGGCCTGGATGACGAACGGGGTCAGCTCGGGCACGAAGGCGACCTGCATCTCTTGGAGGCAGCTGACCACGGCCGTGGTGCCGAAGTGCTGGACGGTCACGTCGTAGGTGTCCACCTGGCTGGTACGGCCCATGCGTGCCGCGTACCGCAGCCAGTCGTCCACGCCGTGGATGTGGCCCACCGCCGAGTGCACGATGACGCAGTCGGGGTGCAGCAGGGCACGGATGCTCGGCTCCGGGTCCGGGAGCGTCTGTGCGGCGAGCCAGGCGGCCTCGGCCTCCTCGACCGTGGCCGGGCGGACCGTCGCCGCTGTGGGTGAAGTGGTCATAGTTCCAGCTCCAGGATCGGGGTCCTCGACCGCGACGAGCACGGGGTGAACAGGCCCTCCGCGCGCTCGTCGTCGGTCAGGACGTCGTCTCGGTGATCGGGGTCGCCCTCGCGCACCCGTACGATGCATTCGCCGCAGATGCCCTGCCCGCACGAGTTGGGTGCGTCGACGCCGTTCGCCAGCAGGACGTCCAGGACGCTCTGGTCCTCGGGGACGAGGTACTCGGCCCCCGTCGAGGACAGGCGCACGGTGAATCCGCCCTCCCCTCCCCCGTCGGGCTCGGCGGCAGTCGGCGAGGCGCTGAAGCGCTCCTTGTGCAGGGCGGACGCGGGCCATCCCAGCTCGGCCGCCCGCCCAAGCACGTAATCCATGAACCCGCCGGGACCGCAGACGTAGACCCCGGTGTCGGGAGCGGGTTCCCCCAAGTCGCGCCCCAGGTCGAGGAGTTGCTCCGGGGGCTGGTCGTCGAAGTGGAGGGTGACCTGTGGGTGGTTCTCCAGGTCGGCGAGAAAGGCCGCTTCTGTCCGACTGCGGGCGCAGTAGTGCAGGTGGTAGTCGCCGCCGGTGGCGTCGAGCGTCTGGGCCATCGAAAGCAGCGGGGTGATGCCGATGCCGCCCGCGAGGAGCAGGTGCCGGCGTGCGGACGTCAGACCGAAGCGGTTGCGCGGTGTGGCGATGCGGAGCGTGTCGCCCTCGGCGAGGGCGTGCATGGCTCGTGAACCGCCGCGTGACGCGGGCTCGTTGAGGACCGCGAGCCGGTACTGCTTGCGGATGCCCGGTGGCCCGCACAGGGAGTACTGCCTCACCAGTGCCGCCTCGCCGACTGCTACGTCGATGTGGGCGCCGGGCTCGTACTCCCACAGCTCGCCGCCGTCGGCCCGGGCGAGGTCGAAGACCGCGATTCTCGGCGTGGCGTCGTACCGGGCCACGACGACCGCGTCCGTCCAGATGGTGCTCACGCCTTGGTCACGCCCCTGCCGCCACGCCTGGGGCGCTCGGGGTCGGGACGGCGTCTCCCTCTTCCTCCCGCCGGATGAAGAGACCGGCCTCCACGCGGCGGACCGGATCGCCGGGGGCGCCGACGCCGAGCGGGGTCCGTCCGGCCTCGACGTCGTCCAGCATCGTGCGCAGCATGCGCCGGAGCATGACGACGCCCTTGTCGGACGGGGCCAGGGTCTCCTCGGAGTGCTGGGTGATGTCACCTTGCGAGCGCTGGGCCTCGTAGTCGCCGGGGAAGCGCTGCTTCTCCTCGTTGGTCAGCTCCCAGCCGTTCTTGCCGTTCTGCTTGATGCCGAACATGAAGGAGGTGGTCCGCTCCGGGCCGGCCGCGCGGATCGAGAAGACCAGGCGGTGGTGGGTGTCGTCGGCCGGGACCACCCAAAGCAGCATGTCGTTGCGGCCGTTGGGGGTGGACTTGACGAAGTCGGGCAGGGCGACGATGTTCGGCAGCATGCACTGCGCCGTCCACTCGAGGTCGACGAGTTCGCCGTCGGGGCCCTTGGTGTCCTGGTAGCGCCAGACGTACCCCACGCCGTGGTCGGTGCGGTGGTAGCTGCTGCGCTCGCCGGCGGTGCGGTGGTCGTAGTAGCTCTCAGGGAAGCCGACTGTCCCGGTGCCCGCGAACTGGTAGCCGCTGTGGTTGGAGTGCAGCCATGCCGCATGCACGGGGTCCACGGCGTTCTCGAACAGCTGGAGCCAGTTGTAGTCCCCCTCCAGGCCGATGACCTCGGCGCCGGGCACCATCCAGCTGGTGTGGTAGCTCTCGCCCTCGCCCAGGGGTTCTAGGCTGTCGAAGCGCGGCAGCGGGGGCTTGAGCTCGGGCGGGCCCATGTAGACGAAGACCAGGCCGTACCGCTCCTCCACCGGGTACCACGGCTGACGTGCGAGATTACGGCGGCGGCCGCCGTCGAGTTCACAGGCCTGGTCCAGGCAGTGGCCCTGCACGTCGAACTTCCAGCCGTGGTAGCAGCAGCGGATGCCGTCCTCCTCGACACGGCCGAAGAAGAGGCTGCTGCCACGGTGCGAGCACCGCTCGAAGACGACGCCGGGGCGGCCCTGGCCGTCCCGGAAGACGACCAGGTCCTCGCCCAGGAGGCGGGCGCGGTGCGGGACATCGCTGGTGAGCGCGGTGGAGCTGGCGATCGGCTGCCAGTAGCGACGCAGCGCCTCGCCCATCGGCGTGCCGGGGCCGACCTCGGTCAGGCGGGCGTCGTGCGAGGAGGGCTTGCGGCCGTAGCCGGTTCCTGTGTCGGTCACGGTCGTCTCAGTCACGGTCGTGTCGGTCATGGTGGACCATCTCCTCGGCGTTGAGGCAGCGGGGACGCGTATATGAAGGCCACTGGAGGGTCGGACAGCGTGCGGGGAGTCTGCGGTTGAGGCTTCTTCGTGCTGTCGTCCGAGTTGGTCGCACGAGCGTGCGGCGGCTCTTTCTCCATGGCTGAACAGGCGCGGCGAGCGGTGCGGCCCACATGGCGCTCATGCCGTTGTACGACCCTGATGAAAAACTGTCAATGACTCTGACCTGCTTTGATGAATTACTTGCAGACATCTGTCGGATCGCCGAGCGCCCTGTTACGTTGGCCCGACGCCGAGGTGACGAGCCGCTCTCCGGCTTCCCGCCACCTCGCGATCACACCTCAGAACGCGCCGCGCGAACGACCGCCTCCCCGCGCTTTTCCGCAGCGACTCCACCGCGCGTTCCTCCAGAGCCGAAGGAGACGATGATGTCTGGACCTTCCGTATGAGCGCCGGGAACGGCGCCGAGTACGACTACGTCGTCGTCGGCGCTGGTACGGCCGGCTGCGTCCTCGCCACACGCCTGTCCGCCGACGCCGGAACGCGCGTACTGCTGATCGAGGCCGGCCCGCCCGCGGACCGCAACCTGCTCGTGCAGCTGCCCCTCGGGGTCGGGCTGCTGTCGGGACGCAAGGAGATCAGCTGGGGATACGAGTCGGAGCCCGAGCCGGGCCTGAACGGCAGAAGCATCCCCGTCCCGCGTGGACGGCTGGTCGGCGGCACCGGATCGATCAACGGCTCGACCCATGTCCGCGCGCACCGTCTCGACTACGACGACTGGGTCAAGTCCGGTGCGGAGGGCTGGGGTTGGGACGACCTGCTGCCCTACTTCCGCCGTGCGGAGAGCAGTTGGCGCGGGGACACCGAGCACCACGGCGGATACGGACCCGTCACCGTGTCGACGGCCGTCCGCAGAGGCACCTTCGGCCGGCGCCTTGACCGCGCCGCCCGCTCACTGGGCATCGAGTTCCCTGACGACACCCAGAGCGGGGACCCCACCGGAGCAGGCCAGATCGAGAACGCCATCCACCGCGGACGGCGGCACAGCACCGCTGCCGCCTATCTGCGCCCCGCGCTGCGGCAACGGCCGAACCTCACCCTGCTCACCGGGGTGCTGGTGGACAAGCTCGTCGTCGAGGGCGGACGCGCCACCGGCGTCCGGGTCGTGAAGGGCGGACAGGGCCGGACGATCCGGGCCGCCCGTGAGGTCGTGGTCTGCGCGGGCGTCTACAACTCGCCGCAGCTGCTGATGCGTTCGGGCATCGGACCGGCGGATCACTTGCGCGAAAGCGGCATCGAACCGGTGGCGGACCTGGTCGGCGTCGGCTCCAATCTCCAGGATCACCCGGCGGCCCCCGTGCTGTTCGACGTCAAGGATCCGGTGACCTTCCACGAGCACCTGCGTGCCGACCGCGCCGCGGTGGGCGCCCTCCGCTGGCTCGTCACCGGGAACGGTCCGCTGGCGCAGATGCCGGAGTTCCTCTCCGCGTACATCCGCACCCGCCCCGACCTGGACCGTCCCGACGGGTTCCTCGGCATCCTGGGCGGCGGCTTCGGCGCCCGGCCCTGGTTCCCCGGCATACGCCCGCTGAAGGACCGCCACTGCGTGGCCCTCAACGCCGTGGCTACCCCGCGCAGTCGTGGCGAGGTCCGGCTGCGTTCCACCGACCCGGCCGCGGCTCCGCGCATCACATTCAACCTGCTCACCGAGCCGGAAGACGTCGCCGCCCTGCGCGAGACGGTGCGCACCACGCTGGCCATCCTGCGCAGTCCCGAGGTCGCCCCGATGATCGGGGCGGAGCTCGCTCCGGGCCCTGACGTGCGTACCGACGACGACTTCGAGCGCTATCTGCGCGAGACCGGCTACTCCGCGAACCACGCCTGCGGCACCTGCGCCATCGGCACCTCCGAGACCTCCGTCGTCGACCCCGAGCTGCGGGTGCGCGGCATCGACGGACTGCGCGTCGTCGACGCGTCGGTGCTGCCGAGCGTGCCCGGGGCGAACATCAACGCCACCGTCATCGCCGTGGCCGAGAAGGCATCGGACCTGATTCGCGGGGTCCCGGTGGCCGGTTCCGGGGCTACCGGAACCCCGCTTCATGACAGGAGCGCAGGATGAGGGAACCCCTGACCTACGCCATCGCGCACGGTGCGGCCGAGGCCGCGCTGGAGGCCGCCCAGGCCGAGGGGGCGCGCATCTGCGTGGTGGTCGTCAACCGCAGTGGCATCACGAAAGTGCTACTCAGCGACGACGGCGTCGGCCCCATCGGGGTCGAGACCGCGCGCCGCAAGGCCTACACCGCCGCCGTCATCGGCATACCGACCGCGGCGTTCGCCGACTTCGCCACGTCTCCCGCGATGACGGTCGCACCCGTGCACCTCGTCGACGCCGACCTCCTCCCGGTACCGGGCGGGGTGCCGGTCACCGTGGACGACGGCGAGGTCATCGGCGGCATCGGGGTGGGTGGCGCCGACGGTGCCACCGACGACCGCCTCGCGGCGGAGGCACTGAAGAGCATCGCGGCGCTGCTGGCGTAGGCGCGCGAAGACAAGACCAACTCAAGGGACCACAGCAGAAGGAGCGAATGATGATCGAAGACACCTTGGTCGTGGAGGGTGTGGCGCACGACTACAACTTCCTGCCGGAGAACTGCGTCAACCCGGCAATGGGCCGCGGGATCGGCGAGCACATGTACCAACTGCACTCGAGGTGGGGCGGGCCCGGCTACGCCCTCGAGAAGTCGCTCTACCTGGACCACGGCGCGACCGCCGAGATTCTCGGGCGGGCGGTTCTGGCGGAGAGCCAGTCCGACATCGCCGTCTACCACGAGACACCGATCTACGGACTCTTCCACGACGGCGGCTCCCCTCTGTCCACCGGCCTGGAGATGCGAGAGCGCTGGCCGAACCGAGTGCTGGTCTACGGCGCGGTGGCCCCGTTGCGCCCCGGCGCGGTGGACCGCGTCGACGAACTGGTCGACGTGCACCAGGTGAACGCGCTCAAGCTCTACCCGCAGGACCTCGTCGAGGGCCGGATCACGCCGCTGGACATGAGCGATCCGGAGGTGTGCTACCCAGTGTTCGAGCGGGCCCGGGAACGCGGCCTGAAGGTCGTCGCGATCCACAAGGCACTCCCGCTGGGGCCCGGGCCGGCCTCCGCACTGCGAGTCGACGACATCGAGGGGGCCGCGATGGCGTTTCCCGACCTGACCTTCGAAGTGGTGCACGGCGGGCTGGCGTTCGTCGAGGAAACCGCGTTCTTGCTGGACTGCGCCCCGAACGTGGTGGTCAATCTGGAGGCGACCTCCGCCCTGGTGCGCACGGCACCACGCCGGTTCGCCGAGGCGATGGGAGCCTTCCTCGCGACGCACAACGGCGCCCAGCGCATCCTCTGGGGCACCGGATGCATGGCGGCCCATCCGCGCCCGCTCATCGAGGCGTTCTGGGATTTCGAAACACCGCAGGACCTGGTCGAGGAACGCGGCGTGGAACCGCTGACCATGGAAGCGAAGAAGAACATCCTCGGCAGCAACTTCCTTCGGCTGCACGGCATCGACGAGGACAAACTGCGGGCCACGATCGCCGGCGACGAGTTCGACACCACCGAGCTTGCGGCGCCGTGGGGTGGCCGGGTCGAGCCCGCGGCCGAACCGGCGGCGGTGGCGTGATGAGCGGCGTCACCGAGGACCGGGTCCGGGAGGTGCTCAACGGCATCGTCGACCCGTGCAGCATCACCGCGGGTGTCCCGGCCGGGATGGACGACATGGGGCTGATCAGCGACATCCAGGTCCGTGACGACGAGGCGGGCGGGCGACGGGTCAGCGTGACCTTCGGGCTCACCGACCCCACCTGCATGCTGCTGGGCTCGTTCGCCAACGAGGCACGCGAGCGGCTGGCCGGGCTGCCCGGTGTCACCGGCGTCGACGTCACTCTGGACCACGACATGGAGTGGACGCCGGACATGCTCGCCCCGCACTACCAAGAGCGGCTCGCCGAGCACCGCGCGCAAAGGCGTCGTAGCCTCCCGCTCCTGGCCGTGACCGCGACGGGGCGAGCCGGTGACCAGTGAGGTCTCACCACAGTCGGACACCTCCGACCTCTCGGCTGTGCAGTCCAACAACGCCGCCGTCATGGGCCGTTTCATGGAAGGGCTCAGCCGGGCGCCGCGTCCCCCCGAGAAGATCGACCCGGCCGACGTCCGCGTGGTGCGCGACATCGTCTTCAGCGCACCGTCCGGCGCCCAGGGCCGTACGGAACTGCGGATGGACCTGTACCTACCGCAGTCCGCGCCGACCCCGGCACCAGTGATCGTATGGCTCGCGGGTGGCGGCTGGCGCATGCAACGACGCGGCAACGGACCCCGGTTGCCCCGGCTCTTCGCCGAACGCGGATACGCCATGGCGGACATCGAGTACCGCTCCTCCGAGGTTTCTGTCTGGCCGGCCCAACTGCACGATGTCCTCGCCGCGTTGCGCCACCTGCACGACATCGCGGACACCCACGGCCTGGACCCGGCGTCGATCGGGCTGTGGGGCAGCTCCGCCGGCGCGCACCTCGCGCTGCTCGCAGCCTTCGCCGCCGATGCCGACGGCTCCCCCGCAGCGCCCGGCGTACGGGCCGTGGTGGCGGGCTATCCGCCCACCGATCTGCTGTATCTCAACGACGACGCCCTGCCCGGCGGAGTCCTGGGCGTGGACCCGTCCGACCCGGCCTGGGGCCTGCTGGGCGCAAGCCCAGCGGACCGGGCCGACACCGCCGCCGAGGCCAGCCCGGCCCGGCAGGCCCACCCGCGGGTGCCGCCCGTCCTCCTGCTGCACGGCGACACCGACCTCCTCATCGGCCCGGCACAGAGCCGCCGACTCCACGACGCCCTGATCGTCGCGCGCGTCGAGTCCCACCTCCTGCTGGTCCACGGCGCCGACCACGGCTTTCTCAACACCGGCGACTGGGAACTGAACCCCATGACAGCCACCGTGCGGTCCTCCCATGCCCCGGACGCCGAAGGCTCCGTGTTGCTGACCCCCGCGCTGATAGAGCGCTTCTTCGACCGCCATCTGCGAACGGATCCATGGCATGCCTGAGACACCACCGCGCTACGACGACATCGGCCGCGCCCTGTCCCGTCTCGCGCTCGCCGCCGTCTTCGTCTCCGGAGGCCGCCATGTCTGGCAACATCCGGAGGGCCCCGCGCAGGGGGCGGAGACCTTCCTGAAGCGGTGCCGCCGTACTGTGCCGCTCCTGGACCGCTTCACGGACCGCCAGCTGGTACGTGCCAACGCGGCCGTGCACATGACCGCCGGAGCGGCACTCGCGGCCGGCATCGCCCCCGCGGCCTCCGCCACGGCACTCGCCGGCTCGCTGGTGCCCACGACGCTCGCCGCCTTCCCGTTCTGGACCCAGCCGGAGGGCCCGCAACGCGCGCGCCAGCAGGGCGACTTCCTCAAGAACCTCGCCCTGGCCGGCGGCCTGCTCGCGGTCGTCGTGAGCGGCGGGCGACGAACCAGGTAGGCGGTCGTCAGCGTGACCAACGGACCCGCACCGGACGCGCGACCCTGGAAGTGGTCCCCGCGAACAACCCACGCCCTGTGACCCACAACAGTCTGCAACGGCTGCTGCGAGCCGCATGGCAAGGCGCGGACCCGCTCACGAGGGACGGCGAGGAGCACCAGAGGTTCTTCCGTCGAGCGGAATTCGTGTAGAGCGCGCTAGAGCCGATCCGGTCCAATCCTCCTCAGTAGTCCTCCGTAAGGCACGGACAAGCCTGGGAGGCCCATGGGAGCCGGTGACCGAAGCCGGTAGCCGGTCGTCACAAAGGAGTGATCATGTCTGCTGGTTCGACGCCGATGATTTTCGTGCACGGCTACTGGCACGGGTCCTGGTGCTGGAGTGAGGTCATCGCGCGTGTCGCGGCCATGGGACGCCCTGCGGTGGCGGTGGACATGGCGGGGCACGGGCTCCGTGCCGGCCGGCCGCAGTGCCTCACCAGACGCCCGTTCGCCCCGGAGGCCGTGGCCACAGAGGTGTCGCCGGTGGCCAAGGTGGACCTCGACCAGGCCGGCGACCTGCTCGTCTCCCAGATCAGGGAGATCGGCCAGGGTGGACCCGTCACGGTGATCGCCCACAGCATGGGCGGCACCGTGCTGACGCGGGCGGCGCAACTGGTACCCGAGCTGGTGGCGCACGCGGTGTACCTGACCGCTTTCATGCCGCCCTCGGACGTGCCTGGCATCGCCTGCGTGCAGATGCCGGAGAACGCCGGCGAACTGGTCGCACCGTCTTTTCGGGCCGACCCCGCCGCGATCGGCGCCCTGCGGCTCGACCTCGCCTCCGACGATCCCGCCTACCGTCAGCAACTGCGGGACGCGTTCTTCGGTGACGTCGATCCGGCCGTCGCCGACGCCGCCCTCGGGCTGCTGACCCCCGACGCTCCGGCCGGCATCGCGCTCGGGGCCACCACGCTGACCCGCGACGGCTGGGGCTCGGTGCCCCGCACCTACGTCACCTGCGCCCGGGACATGGCGGTCCGCCCGGCCCTGCAGAAGAAGTTCATCAGCGACGCGGACGCGTCCTTCCCGGACAACCCGACCTCCGTGGTCGCGCTCGACTCCTCACACTCGCCGTTCCTGTCGATGCCCGGGCAGGTGGCTGACATCGTCGCGAAGCTGGGCTGACCGAGGTGACTGCTAATGGCCCCGGTCGATCCACTCCTGGAGATGCGGGGACTCGCTGCCGATGACGGTGTCCGCGCCGTGGCCGGTGCGGACCACCGTTTCCAGGGGCAGCACCAGCAGACGGTCGCGGATGGAGCGGATGATGGTCGGGAAGTCGGAGTACGACCGCCCGGTGGCCCCCGGACCACCGGCGAACAGGGTGTCGCCGGTGAACACCGTGCTCAGGTCGGGGGCGTGCAGCGAGATCGCTCCAGGTGTGTGGCCAGGGGTGTGAAGCACCGTCAGTTCGGTACCGGCCACGGTGATCCGGCGCACGTCCGAGAGATAGGCGTCCGGGTTCCGGTCCGGGTGGGTGTGCTTCCACAGCAGGCGGTCGTCGAGATGGATCAGGATCGGCGCACCGGTCGCGTCAGCGAGCGCGGGAGCGGCGTCTATGTGGTCGTCGTGGCCATGGGTGCACACGATGGCCTTCAGACGCCGGTCGCCGACGGCGGCCCTGATGGCGTCGGCATCGTGCGCGGCGTCGATGACGATCGCCTCGGAGTCGTCGCCCACGATCCACACGTTGTTCTCGACGTCCCAGGTGCCGCCGTCCAGGCTGAACGTGCCGGACGTGACCAGTTGCTCGATACGGGCAGCCGTCACAGCATGACCACCGAGCGCAGCACGTCACCCTTGTGCATCCGGGCAAAGGCGTCCTCGACCCCGTCCAGGGCGATCGTCTCGCTGACGAATGCGTCGAGGTCCAGGCGGCCCTGGAGGTACAGGTCGATCAGCAGGGGGAAGTCGCGGGAGGGCAGGCAGTCGCCGTACCAGCTCGACTTCAGCGCGCCACCCCGGCCGAAGACGTCCAGCAGCGGCAGTTCCAGCTTCATTTCCGGCGTCGGCACACCGACGAGGACGACCGTGCCCGCCAGGTCCCGGGCGTAGAACGCCTGCTTGTACGTCTCCGGGCGGCCCACCGCCTCGATGACCACGTCGGCGCCGAAGCCGCCGGTCAGGTCGCGTACGGCCTCCACCGGGTCCTTCTCCCGCGAGTTGACGGTGTGCGTGGCGCCGAGTGACGCGGCGGTCGCGAGTTTACGTTCGTCGATGTCCACCGCGATGATCTTCGCGGCGCCGGCCAGCCGGGAGCCGACCACCGCCGCGTCGCCCACGCCACCGCAGCCGATGACTGCCACGGAATCCCCGCGGGTGACCGCACCGGTGTTGATCGCCGCACCGATGCCCGCCATCACGCCACAGCCCAGCAGGCCCGCGGCGGCCGGTGACGCGGCCGGGTCGACCTTCGTGCACTGACCGGCCGCGACCAGGGTCTTCTCCGCGAAGGCACCGATACCCAGGGCCGGGGAGAGCTCGGTGCCGTCGGTCAGCGTCATCTTCTGCCGCGCGTTGTGGGTGTTGAAGCAGTACCAGGGCCGCCCGCGCTGACAGGCGCGGCACTGGCCGCACACCGCACGCCAGTTGAGGATCACGAAGTCACCGGGCTCGACTTCGTTCACGCCCTCGCCGACCGACTCCACGACTCCGGCCGCCTCGTGGCCGAGCAGGAACGGGAACTCGTCGTTGATGCCGCCCTCACGGTAGTGGAGGTCGGTGTGACACACCCCGCACGCCTGGATCCGTACCACCGCCTCCCCCGGCCCCGGATCGGGGATCACGATCGTCTCGATGCCGACCGGCTCGCCCTTCGCCCGCGCGACGACGCCTCGTACCTGCTGGGACATTGCTGGATTCCTTCCTGATCAAACGGGCTGGACGCGCACGGGCAGGGACGCCCACGCGCGCAGGGTGTTGTTGGGGTGGCGGTGCGGCGTGCCGGTGAGTTCGATGCGCTCGACGCGGCGGGCCAGGGCGGTCAGCAGTGCCTCGGCCTCCAGGCGGGCCACGTGCTGGCCGATGCACTGGTGCAGGCCCATGCCGAAGCCGACGTGGCCGGAGGGGTCGCGGGTGAGGTCGAAGCGGTCGGGGTCGTGCCAGCGGTCCGGGTCGCGGTTGGCCGCGCCGAGGAACATGAGGATCTTCGTGTCCGCGGGGATGAGGGTGCCGGCGATGGTCACATCGGTGGTGGCGGTACGGAAGAAGGTCTGCACCGGTGACTGCCAGCGGACCGCCTCGTCGAACGCGGCCCGCACCAACTCCGGCCGCTCCCGCAGCCGTTGCCACTCCTCGGGGTGAGTGGCGAAGGCGTACAGGCAGGCCGCAAGGCCGTGCACGGTGGTGTCGATGCCGGCGGTGAGCAGGGAGCGCACCACCAACGGCGCCTGTTCGTACGTCAGGTCGCCGCGGTCGGCGGCGGCCCAGATGGCAGCCCCGAAGCCGTCCTCGGTCAACGCCTCCCGTTCGCACTGGGCGTTCACCCATGCCGACAGTTCGGCCACCCGGTGCGCGTCCGCCGCGACGAGGTCGTTGCGCGGGCCGAAGGCGTTGAAGGCCATGTTGCCGTACGGCAGGAGGTGCTCCCTGCCGTCGGGGCCGAGGCCCACCGCGTCCGGGAAGGCGCGCAACGGGAACGCCTCCGCGAGCGCGGTGAAGCCATCGAACTCGGTTCCCCCGGCGAGGAGTTGGTCGACGAGATCTTCGGCCACCGTGTGCCACGCCTCGCGCAGACGACGCAGAGCGGGCGGGGCCAGGATCTCGCGCAGTACCCGGCGCGGGGCGTCGTGCCGGGGCGGGTCGGCCTCCAGCAGCAGGCTCGGCGGACGCCACGGCTTCTCGTGCCGGAAGTTGGCCAGGCCCACGCCCGAACCCGACTCGAAGTGCTGCCAGTCCACGAGAGCGGCGTGCACCTGCTCGTAGCGGGCCAGGGCGTGGACGTCGTAGCGCGAGAGGTATACGACCGGACCGGCCTCGCGCAGGGCCTGGTGCAACGGTTCGGGGTCCACGAGGGCGTCGTGGGCGAACGGGTCGGCGTCACTGACGGGCGGCACGACGGCACGCTCCAGTGCCTCGGTCATGGCGGCTCCTTGGGAGGCAGGTGAAGAGATCTCAGAGATCGAGGACGAGGCGGTCGCCGCAGGAGCGCGACACGCACGGGAACATGCAGTCGTTCGCGGCCCGTTCGTGGTCGGCCAGGACGGAGTCCCGGTGGTCCGGCTGTCCCTCCAGTACGGGCGTCAGGCACGTTCCGCAGGTGCCCTGCTCGCAGGAGGACAGCACGTCCGCGCCGGCCCGGCGGACCGCCTCCAGCACGGAGACGTCCGGGGTGACGGTGACGGTGCGTCCCGTACGCCGCAGTTCCACCTCGAACGGCGTGTCCCGCACCGGCGCGGCCTGCGCACCGGCGGTGAAGCGCTCGACCCGCAGGGCATACGGCGACCAGGCGGCGCAGGCCGCTTCGACGGCGGCGAGCAGCGGGGTGGGGCCGCAGCAGTAGACCCTGGTGTCGGGTCGCGGTGTGTCCAGCCAGGCCGCCAGGTCCAGGAGGCCCAGCTCGTCCTGCGGAACGACGTGCACCCGCTTGCCGTACGCCGCCGCCAGCTCCTCACGAAAGGCCATCGACGACCGCGTACGCCCGCCATACAGCAACTGCCAGTCCGCGCCGAGCAGTTCGGCCTGGCGCACCATGGGCAGCAGCGGGGTGATGCCGATGCCGCCCGCGATGAAGAGGTACTTCTCCGACGGAACGAGAGGGAAGTGGTTGCGCGGGCCACCGACCCCGACACGGTCCCCCGGGCGCAGCCGGTCGTGCACGTACGCGGATCCTCCCCGGCCCGCGGGCTCCCGCAGCACCGCGATCCGGTAGGTGTACGCGTCCCATCGGTCGCCGCACAGGGAGTACTGCCGGGTCGTCCCCTCAGGCAGTACCAAGTCGATGTGGGAACCCGGCGTCCAGTCCGGCAGCCGGGCACCGCTCGGGTGGGTGAGAGTGAGTGATACGACGCCCTCGGCGACGTTCTCCTTGGCGGAGACCGTCAGCGTCGCCGCCAACTTCCCTTTGTCGAAGCTGGACTTGGCATCCGCAACCACACTGGTTCCGACCACGTTGTCGCCTCCCGTCGTTGGGTTGCACGCAGGATGCGCGGCGACGAGGGACGGTTGCGACGGCATTCTCAATCAGTGAGAGACGAACTTCTGCCGGCTGTCATACGGCCGTTGCACTGCCGTCACGCGCGTCACCCGGGTCTCGCCGCCTCGGGGCGTCCGGTACTCCGAGCGCACGGGAGACGCCGCGTGCCGCCGTCCGCACCACGGGCACGACGGACGAGGCCCCAGCCTCGTTGGGGACGATCACCGCCAGCGCGGCCACCACGTCACCGCGCGCGTCACGCACCGGCGCCGCGACCCCCAGGGCATCCGGGTGCACGTATCCCGGGCAGTACACGTACCCCTGCCGACGCACCTCGGCCAGCACGGCCCGCAGCCGCGCGGCGGTGGCGGGAGTGTCCGGGGTGTAGCGGTGCAGGGGCCCGTCGAGCACCCGCTCCCGCAGGTCGGCGGGGCCGTGGGCCAGGAGGACCAGGCCGCTGGAGGAGGCGTGCAGGGGAAGACGGCCCGCGACGCGGGTGTAGTTGATGACCGCGCCCGGTGTCGTCAGCCGCTCCAGGAACAGCACCTCGTCGCCGTCCAGCACGCCGAGCTGCACGTGGTGGCCGACGACGTCGTGGACGCCCTCCATGAACGGCATGGCCGCGTTGCGCAGCGAGAGGGAAGGCGAGGCCCGGGTGGCCAGCTCCCACAGGCGCATGCCGACACGAACCCGGCGGTCGACGTCCCGGGTCAGGAACCCGTACGAGACCAGCTCGGCCACCAGCCGCGACGCCGTCGCCACGTGCAGCCCCGTACGCCGGGAGATCTCCGAGACGGTCAGGGCCGACTCCTCCGGCGTGAACGCCTCGAAGATCCGCACGGCCCTCGCCAGAACCGACTCACCGTTCTGTGTCCTCACCTCGCCATCATGGGATTCCTTCCCGGCACGTCAAGCCCGGCGGCGCAGCAAGGTCTCGGTCCGCGGCAGGACGCAGCGGCCGATGCCTGCACGGATATGCACCGGCCGCTCGACCGGGGGTGAGCGACGGCCGCGGTGAGCTTCACGCGCCGCGGTCGGCAACAGCCTCGGCGCCGGAGCACGCGGTCTCTCCGGCCGCGGGAGGGCTCGCTTCGCCGGGTCCGGCGGCCATGCGGCGGCTCGCCTCGCCAAGTCCGTCGGCGAGCGCCCGTACCTGCTCGGGCGTGAGCACGTCGATGAGCAGTTCCCTGACCGTGTCCACATGGCTGGGCGCGGCCCGCTCCAGCAGAGCCATGCCATCGTCGGTGAGTACCGCGAAGACCGCACGGTCGTCACTCGGGCAGGAGCGTCGGCGCACCAGCCCGGCCTTCTCCATCTGCCCGATCTGATAGGTCAGCCCGCTCTTGGAGTTGACCAGGGCGCAGGCCAGTTCGGCCATCCGCATCTCCCGGTCGGGGGCCCCACTGAGCCGGGCGAGGATCTCGTACTGCAGGCCGGACAGGCCGAAATCGCGCTTGAGCTGCTGCTCCAGCCGCCGGTGCAGCAGCGCGTGCGCGGTGGTGAAGGCCGTCCAGGCACGCTTCTCCTCCTCGTTCAGCCATCGCGTATGACCCACGCCACACCCCTCTATGTTGTTCAAATTAGAACTCTCATCCTATCGTAAGCGGCGCGTTCAAATTTGAATCGAAACACATCACGGAGAAGCCATGAACCGAACAGCACAGGCAGTGCGTTTCGACCAGTACGGCGATCGTGACGCGCTGTACGTCACCGACGTCCCGATGCCCGAGCCGGAGCCCGGAGAAGTCGTCGTCGAGGTGCGGGCCGCGGCCATCAACCCTTTCGACGCGGTGCTCCGCTCGGGAGTGGCCCGGCATCTGTTCCCGCTGGGCTTCCCCTCCGGCCAGGGCAGCGACCTCGCCGGGGTCGTCGTGGCCGTCGGTGCCGAGGCCGGCGGACTCGCCGTCGGCGACGAGGTACTGGGCTGGACGCCGGCGGCGGGCGCTCACTCGACGCACCTGGCTGTCCCGGCGGACCGGCTGGTGGCCAAGCCGCCTCAGGTGAGCTGGGAGGCGGCGGGCGCCCTGCACATGGTCGGCGCCACGGCCTACGCCGCCGTCCGCGCCGTCGCCGTCCAGCCCGGGGAGACCGTCGCGGTGTCCGCTGCCGCGGGCGGGGTCGGTTCGTTCCTCGTGCAGATGCTCACCGGCCGGGGAGTGCGCGTGCTCGGCATCGCCTCACCGGCCAACGCCGAGTGGCTGGACGGGCACGGCGTCATCCCTGTGCCGTACGGAGCCGGCCTTCGCGAGCGGCTCGAACAGGCCGCAGGAGCGGACGGAATCGACGCGTTCATCGACCTCTACGGGCCCGAGTACCTCGACCTCGCGGTCGCTCTCGGCGTCAAGCCGGACCGCATCCAGACGACCGTCGCCATGGAACGCGCCGCGGAGATCGGCGCCAGGACCGACGGCCGCCACAACGCGACCGCACGCGAGATCCTGGTGGAGCTGGTCGATCTGGTCGCCTCGGGCGCCGTCGAGATCCCGATCGCCGCCACGTACCCGCTCGACCGCGTCACCGACGCCTTCGCGGAGCTGGAGCAGCGGCACACCCGCGGCAAGATCGTCCTGGTCCCCTGACCGAGACCGAGAGCAAGCCCCGAAGTGGCCGTACGGACGGCTCTCCGGGGCTCTCTGTCGTCATGTCACCCGGCGTTGAAGCGGTACGACCCCGCCCGTGCCCGGTAGACCTTGTAGCCCGCACCGCCAGAAGTGTCGTCACGGACGAAGGCGACACCCCGGGGCGCGGTGACGGACTTGTCCTGGGTGGGGACCCAGATCTCGGCCTCGGTGTTGTACGGGATGGTGACCGCGAGGTCGATCCTGCCGTCCGGGCGGCGGCGCCATTCCGAAGAGACCTTGCCGCGCACCGTGTCGATCGAGGCGCTGACGTGGTCGAGGGTCGCGGGTGCCAGGTCGGTGTCCTCGGTGTTCTTCGGGACCCGGCTGTTGATCGGGGCCGAGGGGATGTACGGGCGGATGCGCAGCGACTCGTACGCGGTCGAGGTCGGCTTGATACCGGCCAGGCCCTGGTAGAACCAGGTGGCCACGTTGGAGCGGTAGTGGTGGTTGACCGAGAGCCGGTCGGTCCACTGCTCCCACAGCGAGGTGGCGCCCTTGGCGATCTGGTGGACGTAGCCGGGCTGGCCGGTCTGCGTGACGGCTTTGAGCGCGATGTCCGTGTAGCCGTACTCGCTGAGGATGTCGAACTCGTAGCGCGAGCCGTACATGTCGTTCTGGATGTGCTGGTCCGCTGCCATGATGCGGTCGGCGAGCAGCTTGGCGAGGGCCTTCTTGTTCTCGGCGAGCGTCTTTGTGCCAGCCAGGTGGCGGGGGTCGTCGGGCTTCAGGTCCGATCCGGGGACCAGGTCGAAGGCGATGGCCATGGCGTTCTCGCTGGAGATGCTGCCCTGGGTGAAGTGACCCTTGGACGCGTCCCAGTAGTTGGCGATGAACGCCTTGCGGAGCGTGCGCGCCAACTTCGCGTAGCGCGCGGCGCGTTCGGTGCGGCCGAGCCTGCGGCCCACCTCGTCCATGTAGTCGCAGAAGTGGATGTAGAAGGCGAGGCTGATGACGGCGTTGCTGCCGGGGCTCTCGGCGCCGGAGTAGGCGCCGAGGGAGGCTTCGAACTTGTAGTCGTTCTCGGCGGTGAACAGCGTCTCGTAGTACTTCAGGAGCGTGTCCTGGTGGTCGTAGAGCTCCGCGAACAGGCTGCTGTTGCCGTAGTACGTGTACAGCTCCCTCGGCATGACGAAGTACGCCGAGTCCCAGGCCGGCACCGCCTTCCACGCGGCGTTCCAGCCGGGGGTGTGGTCGTAGCCGAATCCCCCCTTTCCCAGGGGGACGACCATGGGCAGTTGGCCGGTGGAGATCTGGGCGTCGGGGAAGTGGCGCAGCCAGTTGGTGAAGACGGCGTTGACGTCCCAGGTGAGGGACTCCGACTCGGAGCTGGCCATGGCGTCGCCGGTCCAGCCGTTCTTCTCCCGTGACGGGGTGTCGGTGGGCTTCTGCACGAGGTTGTTCTGCTCGGCCCACTCCAGGTTGCGCTGGAGGCGGTTGAGCAGGGCGTTGTCCGTGGTGAAGGTGCCGGTGCGGGCGAAACCGGTGCGGGCGACGCCGACGGTCAGCAGGTCCGCGTCACGCTTCAGGTCGGGGGCTCGCCCGAGAACCGACTCGAGGTTCATCACTTCCAGGTAGCGGAAGCCGAAGTGACTGAACTGCTGTCCCCAGGTCTGCGTCGACCGCCTGCTGAGGGTGTAGTAGTGCGTCTGGAGGTTGGCGTCGTGCTGGAAGTTCTCCTCCTCCACGGAGAGGGGAGAGGCGGCCGTGCCGTCGCCGCCGACGATCCGGTTGCCTCCGCGGATCCGCAGGGTGAGGCCCTCCTTGTCGGGGCGTATGCCTGTGAGCTGGAGGCGGACCAGGCCCGTCAGGATCTGGCCGTAGTCCAGGACCCAGGTCCCCGAGCCGGGAGCCGTCTCGGTGATCGAGACCGGACGCAAGGTCTGGTTGACCAGCACCGGCTCCGCCTCGTGGGCCCGCAGGACGGCGGGCTTGAAGCCGTCGGGGATCGTCGTGGCGGGGAGCGCGCCGTGGTACTTGGGTGAGGGACCTGAGCAACTGCCAGGCGGGACAAGGACGGTGGCCGGTCGCCAGTCGCGGCCGGTTCTGTAACCGGGCGAGCGCCACTCCCCCAGCCGGTCCGCGCGCCGGGCGTCGTACTTCTCGCCCGAGTAGACGGAGTCGAAGGTCGTGGGCCCGTCCGCGCTGAGCCAGTCCTTGTCGGTGACGAGTGTGGTGGCGGAGCCGTCGGTGTAGGTCACGACGAGTTTCGCGCGCAGGCGGGGCTGGCCGACGTAGGGGGCGAGCTGCCAGTACCACTCCTGGGGTGTGGTCACGCCGTACCAGCCGCGTCCGAGTTCGGCGGCGACGACGTTCTCCCGACCGGCCTCCAGCAGCGCGGTGACGTCGAAGGTGTCGTACAGCACCGTGCGGTCGTAGGTGCTCTGGTCGGTGAGCAGCCGGGGCACGTTGGTCCGGCCACGGTTCGCCTGCTTGCCGTCGACGGTGATCGGGTCACCGTTGACGGAGAAGGTGACGTTGCCGGCGGCGCTCAGGTGCAGCCGGGCCTTGGCGATGCGGCGGCCCCGGGGCAGGGTGAACGCGCGGCGCAGCACCGGGGCCGGGTTGGCGATGGGCAGTACGGCGTTCCTGGCGGGGATGTACGAGTTCTTGGGCGGGAAGGTCAGTCCGGCGAGAGTGCCGGTACCGGCCTCGAACGGGTTGGCGCCGGTGGTCAGGTCGACGGAGAAGTCGCGGGCGTCGGTGCCGGTCACCTTGACGCTGCGGACGGTGGCGGAGGTGCCGCCGCCGAAGCCGAAGCTTCCGTGGCGGCGGATCTGGTCGCCGGTGAGCGTACGGCTGTCGACCTCGACGCCGTTGACGGTGGTGGTCACGGTGAGCCCACTCACGGCGACCGCCACCGTGTGGTCACGAGTGGCCCAGGTGTCCTTGGTCAGCCCGGTGGAGGCGGAGAGGGTGACCGTGCCGACCGGGACGCTGCGGGTGCCCGCGGTGGTGGGGTTGGTCTCGCTCTGCGGGTCGTAGTGGTTGACGCCCCAGTCGGGCTCGGAGGTGCCGTCGTCGACCCAGGTGTTGCCGGCGTAGTGGCTGGTCTTCATGACCAGCTGCATCTCATCGCCTGCCTGCTTGATGGTCCAGTTGAGGCCCTCACCCCAGGTCTTGCCGATGGGTTCGGCGCGCAGCAGCAGGGACAGCCCACCGGCGGCGTCCGAACCGCCGCGGAAGACGACGGTCGCGGTCAGGTCCTTCCAGTCGTGGTCCTGCGCCTCGCGGCCGCCGATCCACCGTGCGCCCGCCCAGTCCTTCTCGCCCTTCAGCAGCCCGGCCTCCCACCTCTCGGGCTCGCTCCAGGAGCCGGGTGCGCCCTTCTCGTCCCAGGTCCGCACCCTCCAGAAGTACGCCTGCTCCGACCGCAGCGCGCCACCCCCGTAGGCCACCTCGGTGCTGTTCGAACTCGCCACCTTGCCGCTGCGCCAGACGTCCGCCTTGCCCGGTCCGGTGCCGACCTGGATCTCGTACGCGGTCTGCCGGGCCACCGGAGGCACCCAGCTGAACGCCGGCGCGGTCTCCGTACCCAGGGGCTCGACCCGGGAGTTGACCTGCAGGTCCGTGGGTGCGGAACCGTGCCTGCGCGATGCTGCCGTGCTCGCCGCCACGGCATTCGGCGCGGCCACGAGCGGGAGCGAAGCCCCTGCTGCCGCAGCCGTGACAATGCCGAGCATGTGTCGGCGGCTCAACGCACTTCTGTACTCCTCGGCCACGGCTCAGGTTCCTTTCGTAAGCGCATCGCGCTGGAACAGGGGTGTCCCTCCCCTGCGGTATTGAAACGTTTCAATACCTTCCAAGTGGAAAGCTTACGAGCAGGCTCACTCGAAGCACAATGGTCCTGCGGCAAGGACGAGGTCAGGTCGCGCTGCCGCGGGGCCCCGTCGGCCCGGTCGTCGAAGACCACGAGCTCGCGGGTGAGGAGGCGGAGCAGGTGTCGTACGCGGGCCGCTCCGATGTTCTTCCGAAGTACGCGGATCCGCCATCGCCGACGCCCTGCCGCAGCCGCTGATCCTTGACCTCCCGGAGGCTCTCCATCACCGCGTCGATGGCGGTCTCGACGGTGGAGTCCACTTGGGGCCCCTAACTTTTCAGGGTGCCCTGGTCGGCGAGGTGATCGGGGACGCTGCGGTGAGGCCGGTCGGTCCGTAGCCGACGACGGCGATGTCGTAGAGCGGAGCCATAAAAAGCACCTCCAGGAACAGCCCCGCGCCGTTGCGAGGGGTGAGGTGGGAAGAGAGGGGCGCGGCTCGACCGTGCACGCCGAAGTCCGCATGTGAAGGATGATTCATATTTGATGTGAATAGAGATCCACATGCTGGCAACGTGGACGTCAAGAGCCCGGTCGATAAACTGCGCGAATGACCGAGTCCACCACCGGCAGGCCCGCCGCCCTCCAGGAACGCAGCCGCCGTTCGCAACAGGACATCCTGCAGGCCGGGTACGCCCTGCTCGAAGAGGGCGGAGTGGACGCGCTCACCGTGGCCGCCGTGGCCGAGCGGGCCGGCATGGCGGTCGGCAGCATCTACCGCCGGTTCGGCGACAAGGAAGGACTCCTGCTGGCCATCCAGCACGCC
>NZ_JNWJ01000073.1:0-33588 GCF_000716805.1 Streptomyces yerevanensis
GACAAACGCGACTACATCTTCAACGGCACCCTGACCGTCACGGCCGTCGTCATCTGGCTCCGAGACATCGTCCAAGAGCCATCAGAAACGCCCTAGCTGAGTCCTCGAAGATGCCGACGGTGGAGAAGGGCTCCGCCGCGGCCCGGCCGTCGGCCACGGAGTTGCGCCGTTCGTCCCAGTAGCCGGCACCAGAGCATGGCCGACAGCGGCTCCTGTCCTTCGCTGGAGACGCCGGTCCTGGCCATGGGGCAGCGGGACCACGGGCCTTGGGGAAACTTCATGGTGACTGCGCTGCAGATCCAGGCGTGCAGGCAACTCGGCCTGGATCGCACACCCAAGAACAGTCAGCGCCAGAGATCGTCATTAATGATCTATGCCTGTGCGGATGCCAGTATCTGCGGCAGACTTCTGGGCCCTGAGCTTGGTCACATTGTGTAGTGGCGCACCACAAGTAACGTCTGAAAGGGCCGGTGCAACGGTAGATGGGGCGCATGCGTTCTCGGCATCTGAGGCTGGGGTGCCTTGTGTTAGTGGTGGCCGCCTCGGTCGGCTCGTCTGCAGGCTGCTCTTCCACGTCCGCTCATGAGTCTGGTCTGGACGCGCCCCATGCTCCTCTGGGTGCACCGCCGACTGACTCACCCACCACCAGTCCCAGTGCCCCGCCGGGCGGACGCACCAGGCACGGTAGGCACAGCGCCTCGAGCACGCCCCTGAACAGCGCCGCTCCGACGGGGACGCCTTCGAAGCCGACAGGTGAGCCGAGCACGCCACCGCCTCTCGGCGGAGACCCCGTCGAACCCGTACCCGAGCCGACGCGGGTTCCGAGCCCGAAACCCGCCCCCGTGCTGGTGCCAGACCCAGAACCATCAGCGTCGAGGCCGGGCCCTGAGACCAACTGTCAGACCGCATCCGAGTCTCAGGGCCCTTCCTCCAGCAGCCGCCCGCGTCCGTGTAGTTCCACATCCATGGCACCACCTGAGACACAGTCGACTCTGACGCCGACATCATGAGCAATGCTCGCTCCTTTCCCGCTCCCCGCGCCCGAGTGTCCACGCCGGAGGGCGAACGACGTCTGCGGCATGCCGGTGCCCGGCGACGTCTCAGGCGGGTCTTGCGGCGCGATTCCGCCCCTCGCAGCACAGAGCCGCCCGATGCTCAGCATCCGGCGGCCGGTTACACCACCGATTGGGCGACGCTCTTGTCGCTCGCTGCGGCACTGTTGTTCTATGCCGGCGCGGTGCATACCCGGGCGTTCTTCGAGTATTTCCGCATCGATGTGCTGGCTCTGGGCCTGAGCTTCCCGGAGTTCGTCATGCGTAGCCTGCGGCTGGTGACCGCTCCTGTGGTGTTGACCGCTGTGGTGACTGTGGTCGTGCTGCGTGACCCGCAATTGCTCAGCCGGTCAGTTCTGCCTCTTCTGCCACCCACCTTGATTGACCAGTGCCGACGAGTCGTACGGCGGGCGGCCCGTTTCCATCTGCTCGTGCTGTGCGTGGCCGTCATCATGTTGTTCAGTTGGGGCCGAATTCAGCCGTACCAATGGCTGGTGCCCGTTCTCTTGGCCACCGGCATCCTTTTGGGGCAGTCGCCCGCTGCGAACAACGGCCGCTGCCCAAGCGGCATCCGTGCACGGGGCGCACCGCTCACGGCAGCATGCCTGTGCCTGCTCTGGGCTGTCGCGCTGGCTGCGCATCAGTCGGGTCTGCGCGATGCTGAGCGCAGCGCAGATCATTTGGTCAGCAGGACGGCGATCGTCGTCTTCAGCACCGACCGACTGAGCATGACCGGCCGCGGACTGCAGGTGAAAGATCTCGGAGAGCAGGTGCACTACCGCTACCGGTATACGGGGCTGAGGCTCATCATCGAGCGCGGCGGGCGCTATCAGGCCGTCGCTGTGGGCTGGCAGCATGACACTGACTCGACTTATGTAATCCGAGAGACCGACGACATACGCGTCGAAATCACGCCGGGAGCCCGATGATGGCAGATGGCGTCATACCGGGTAGCGCCAGCGAGTCGCCGAGAGATCAAGCGCCGGACCGACGTCGTCTACCGCGACGCCCCCACCACCGACACCCCCACCCTCCCCTGTCGGCTCGAGGGCTGACCGGCTACACCACCACAGGGGGCATGACCCTGAACCATGCGGAGGCCAGTTTCAACGCCCATTCGGCGATTACCGGAACGCCGTAACTTGATGCCGTGGTCGATTGCCTGGAGGGACTCGGCGAAGACGTGAAGACTACCTCGCCGTCTCACCGCCAGCCGTGCACAAGCTCGTAGCAGCGCCATTTCATACTGAGGTGGCCGGCGCATACTCAGGTTGAACTCGTGGAGTCCGCGCGCCCGTGACGGTTCTTGATCGTTGCGGTACGGCGTCGCCATGCGGTACGCGCATGGGAGCGGGCTGACGCCCAGGGAGCAGGAGAAACCGGCCCCGGTTCTTCTTCAAGCTGCATCTGGCACGGGCGCCGGGGGTGACTCCCTACGTCACGCTGCGGGTCTCCTGGGATGGTGGGTGGACCTGGGGACCGCGGGAGACGTACCGGCCAGGGCGCGACGCCGCACCGATGGAGCCGACCTGGCAGTACAGGCCGTGTGCGTACCCGAGGTGCGGTTACGCAAAGTGACCCTGGTGGAAGGATGAGTGCCTGGTGCGAGTGGGTGAGCAAGGTGAGGTGTGCCATGCCGAAAATCGGTAGGCGTCAGATTCCCGGACTATTGCTGCGCATGGTCCCGGAGTCCCGGGCCGGCATCGAGAAAATGTCGGGACTTCCCGCCGAACGGGCCGTGACCGGGAACGTGGAGTGGTTCGACCTCTATGACTTCCTGCGCGAGGTCGTCTTCTGGGGCGTGGTCCGCCCGGCGCTCCAGGCGAGAGAACAGGACGCCGGACTGCTCAGTCGCTGTGCCGAATTCACGGAGACCCTCCTCCTGAACTCCACCGAATCCGTCAGTGCCGCCGCGTACTTCCAGCTGGTGGAACCTCTCTATGGCGGTGAGGAACTCCTCACCGCCGCGGTTCCCTTGATGAGGCCGGAGACCCTGCGGATCACCCTCGGTGAGCTGGACCCCGACCGTCTCTCCGCGCAGACGCGGGCTGAGCTTGCAGATTTCCTGCCCTGACTCGTCGGTTACTCAGGTTGAACCGTGGAGTCCGATGATCTGATCGCGTCGTAGTCCATGGTCAGGCCGGTGGGCGGCAGGCAACCGTCGATCAGGTGGGGCCGGTACTGGATCTTCTTCAGCTTCCGTTTGATCACGCGGGTCAGGTGGGCGAGGTCGGCCGCGGCGAAGTCGGCCAGGTGCCGCTTCAGGAGCGACCAGATCCCCTCTGCCGGGTTCAACTCCGGAGCGTAGGAGGGCATCTGGCAGATGCGTAACCAGTCCTTGTGCTCCTCGGCGAAGTCCGCCAGCTCCCTGACCAGGTGCACGTTCAGATTGTCCCAGCACCACACCACCGGGGTGCCGAGCTGCAGGTGAGTCATGACGATCAGATCGCGGTACTGGCGCCAGGAGAACGCCTTCGGCTCGCCCCGGCGCCCGTGCCAGATGTGCAGTTTGAAGAAGAACCGGGGCCGGTGTCCGGCCCGGTAGCAGACCACTCCGGCGATGTTGACCCGACCGCGGTTGCGGCCGCGCACCCGCACCACCGGCCGCTGCCCACGCGGCGCCCAGATGCGTCCCTTCGGTGGCCTCAGCCCCTGGCCCGTCTCGTCCTCGAAGCAGATGTGGGCGCCCAGGTGGGCCGCGGTCCTTTTACCTGCGGCCACACCTCGGCCTTCCAAACCTCGATCGCCTCCCCGTCGCGCTCCAAGGCCCGCCGCACGGGAACCTGGGCACTCCAGCCGTGCCGCCGCAGCAGCTTCCACACGCCCTGGATCGTGTAGCCGACGTGGAACATCCGACCGATCAACAGCTTGACCCGCTTCAGCGTCCAGCCCTGGAACCCGTGGCCGGAGCCGTGCGCGAGCGGACCGCGCCGTAACTCCCGCTCCAGCCGCCCCCACTGCGCAGGACTCAGCCGCTCCACCGACGCCGGCCCGCCGAACGCAACGCATCGGCACCGCCCTGCTCCCACGCCCGCCGCCAGCGCCGCACCGACCGCGCCGTCACCCGCAGCTCCCTCGCAACGGCCTCGGTCTTCTCCCCACGAGCGAACCGCTCAGCCGCCTCCAGGCGCACCCTCTGCCGCTTCTCCTGCTCCCTGGGCGTCAGCCCGCCCCCATGCGCGTACCGCATGACGACGCCGTACCGCAACGATCAAGAACCGTCACGGGCGCGGACTCCACGAGTTCAACCGGAGTAATCGTCCCCCTTCCCTGCCCGCAGGTTCGCCGAGTCGGCCCCAGTAGTGGGGCCGCGTTGGGTGATTAAGTACGATATGTTCTTGATCTTGCCTTATGTGGCCTTTAGTGTTCGCCGGGAGGGAAACGCTGCGAGGTCCGAGTCCCGTGCCACCGTCCGGAAGCGAGGTGTGGAGCGCGTGCACGCGAGGTGCGGCTGCCGGCCCGTTTCGGGTCAGAATGGACGTCCCAGAGGGACGCGATGGCTGCGGGCGTTCGCTGTACTGCCGCTGCTGGCGTCGGTGCTCGCCGCTTGTGGCAGTGACGAGGGCTCCGATAGACCCGTCCTCAACTGGTACAACTTCCCCGACGACTCCGGTGCGCTCCAGAAGGCGGCCGACCGGTGCAGCCAGGCATCGGGCGGCCGCTACAGGATCAGCTACAACAAGCTTCCGCGTGCCGCGGACGGCCAGCGCCAGCAGCTCGTACGCAGACTCGCTGCCGAGGACGACTCGCTCGACATCCTGGGCCTGGACGTCACCTGGGCGGCGGAGTTCGCCGAGGCGCGCTGGATCCGGGAATGGACGGGGGCGGCGAAGCAGCAGGCTGTCGAGGGCACGCTGCGCGTACCGCTGCAGACCTCGACCTGGAAGGGCAAGCTGTACGCAGTCCCGTACAACACCAACACCCAACTGCTGTGGTATCGCAAGGACCTGGTGCCCACCCCACCCAGGACCTGGGCCGAGATGCTGGACATGGCCGGCGCCCTCGCCCGGCAGGGCAAGCCGCACTTCGTGGAGATCCAGGGTGCCCAGTACGAGGGCCTGACCGTCTGGTTCAACACGCTGATCAACAGTGCGGGCGGCTCCATCCTCAACGCGAGCGCGACCGAGCCCTCCCTCGGTTCTCCTGCCGCGCGGGCCGCCGGGATCATGCGTGATCTGGCGAAGTCCCCGGCCGCGGACCCCTCCCTGCCCAACCAGATGGAGGACCAGAACCGCCTCGCCATGGAGTCGGGGGTGGCGGCGTTCGAGCTCAACTACCCGTTCGTCTATCCGTCGATGAAGGCGAACAACCCCGCACTGTTCAAGAACTTCCGCTGGGCGCCGTACCCCCGGGTCGACGCGAACCGCCCGGCACGGCCCACCATCGGCGGCATCGATCTGGCCGTGAGCGCCTACTCGCGCCACCCCGATCTGGCCTTCGAAGCGGCCCTGTGCCTGCGCAACCGGGAGAACCAGCTCACCGCCGCCCTCGAGGGCGGCCTGCCGCCCACCCTGCGTGCCCTCTACGACGAGCCCGCGTTCATGAAGGAGTACCCCTTCTCCAGGGAAGTGCTGGCCGCCCTGGAGTCGGCGAGCGTGCGCCCGCTCACTCCGGCCTACCAGAACGTGTCGATCGCGGTCTCCCACACGCTGTCTCCGCCGTCCGGGATCAAACCGGAGAGCTCCATCGACACCATCAGGGAGCAGATCGACGCTGCCCTGCGATCCGAGGGTGTGATCCCGTGAACCACCTCCTCCCGCACCACTTGGTCAGCCGGCGCCGCGGTGCGCGGGCCTCGTCCTCGGACGGCCCGAGATGAGTACGCGGGCGCAACCGGCCGGAGCTCCGCCGCCCCCTGAGGCGGAGACGCAGCAGGCAGATCCGGACCGGGCGGCACTCTCGGCGGGCGCCAGGCAGGAGCGGCGGCTCGGCTGGCTGCTCTGCGCGCCCGCCGTCGTCGTCATGATCGCCGTGACCGCCTACCCCATCGGGTACGCCGTCTATCTGTCCCTCCAGCGGTACGACCTGCGCTTCCCCGGACGGGCGGAGTTCGTGGGCCTGAGTAACTACGGGGCGGTGCTGTCCTCCCCGTTCTGGTGGGACGCCTTCTGGGTCACGTTGTTCATCACCGCCGTATCCGTGGCGATCGAACTGGTCCTCGGCATGGGGCTCGCCCTGGTGATGCACCGCACGATCTTCTGGCGCGGCACCGTACGCACCTCAGTCCTCGTTCCGTACGGGATCGTCACCGTCGTCGCCGCCTTCTCCTGGCAGTACGCCTGGACTCCGGAGCTCGGCTACCTCGCCGAGCTGTTGCCCAGCGGAGAGGCCCCCCTGACCGAGCAGTGGCCCGCCCTGTGGCTGATCATCCTCGCCGAGGTGTGGAAGACGACGCCGTTCATGGCCCTGCTGCTGCTCGCGGGCCTCGCGCTGGTCCCCGAGGAGACCCTGAAGGCGGCCATGGTGGACGGTGCCACCGCCTGGCAGCGCTTCACCAAGATCATGCTGCCGCTGATGAAACCGGCCATCCTGGTGGCACTGCTCTTCCGCACCCTGGACGCGTTCCGGATCTTCGACAACATCTACATCCTGACCGCCGGCGCCCAGGACACGGGCTCTTTGTCGATCCTCGGCTACGACAACCTGTTCACCGCGCTGAACCTGGGCATCGGGTCGGCGATCTCGGTGCTGATCTTCATCTGCGTCGCGATCATCGCCTTCACCTTCGTCAAACTGTTCGGCGCCGCCGCACCGGGCGCGGAGGTGAAGCGCTGATGGCCGCGGTAGGAAAGACACATGCCGCCCGATGGGGCGTCATGAACGTGGTGGTGGTGCTGTACGCCCTGTTCCCGGTGTGGTGGATCGCCGCGCTGTCGTTCAAGGATCCCAGCACCCTCACGGACGGCAACTACATCCCCAGGGACTGGACCCTGGAGAACTACCGGGGCATCTTCGACACCTCCGAGTTCACCCGCGCACTGATCAACTCGATCGGTATCGCCCTGATCGCCACGGTGATCGCGGTCGCGCTGGGCACCATGGCCGCCTACGCGGTGGCCAGGCTGCGCTTCCCCGGCAAGCGGGTGCTCATCGGCATGTCACTGCTGATCGCCATGTTCCCCCCGATCTCCCTGGTGTCACCGCTGTTCAACATCGAGCGGATCGTGGGGATCTTCGACACCTGGGTCGGGCTGATCATCCCGTACATGACCTTCTCCCTGCCGCTGGCGATCTACACCCTGTCGGCGTTCTTCCGGGAGATTCCCTGGGATCTGGAGAAGGCCGCCAAGGTCGACGGGGCGACGCCCGCACAGGCCTTCCGGATGGTCATCGTGCCGCTGGCCGCGCCGGGCGTGTTCACCACCGCCATTCTCGTGTTCATCTTCTGCTGGAACGACTTCCTGTTCGCGATCTCGCTGACGTCCACCGAGTCCGCGCGCACCGTGCCCGCCGCGATCGCGTTCTTCACCGGGAGCTCGCAGTTCCAGCAGCCCACCGGGTCGATCGCCGCCGCCGCTGTGGTCATCACCATCCCGATCATCGTTTTCGTCCTGTTCTTCCAGCGGCGGATCGTCGCCGGACTGACCTCCGGGGCAGTCAAGGGATGAACGGGCCGACCCGGAAGGCATGAAGGCAAGGAGGCACCACCCATGGCCGAGATCATCCTTGAGGGAGTCACCAAGCGTTTTCCCGACGGGGCCCTCGCCGTGAAGGACGTGGACCTCGACATCGCCGACGGCGAGTTCGTGATCCTGGTCGGTCCGTCCGGATGCGGCAAGTCCACCACCCTGAACATGATCGCCGGACTTGAGGACATCACAGAGGGCACCCTGCGCATCGGAGACCGAGTCGTCAACGACCTCGCTCCCAAAGAACGCGACGTCGCCATGGTGTTCCAGAGCTACGCCCTGTACCCGCACATGAACGTCCGGGAGAACATGGGCTTCCCGCTGCGCCTGGCCAAGGTGGACAAGGCCACCATCAACGCCAAGGTGGAGGAAGCCGCCCAGATCCTTGATCTGGCCGAGCACCTGGACCGCAAGCCCGCCAACCTCTCGGGCGGCCAGCGCCAGCGGGTGGCCATGGGGCGGGCGATCGTCCGTGACCCCAAGGCGTTCCTGATGGACGAGCCGCTGTCCAACCTGGACGCCAAACTCCGGGTACAGATGCGCACCCAGATCTCCCGGCTGCAGCGGAGTCTCGGCACGACCACCGTGTACGTCACCCACGACCAGACCGAGGCGATGACGCTCGGCGACCGGGTCGTGGTCATGCGGCAGGGCCTGGTTCAGCAGATCGGCGCACCCGCCGAGCTGTACGACTCCCCGCGCAACATCTTCGTCGCGGGCTTCATCGGCTCCCCGGCGATGAACTTCCTGAACGCCACCCTGGAGGCCGGCGTCCTGCGCTCTCCCGTGGGCGATCTGCCCCTCGACGACCGTACGAGGCAGGCACTGGAACGGCAGAAGGCGCCCCGCGAGGTCATCATCGGGCTGCGACCGGAGGCATTCGAGGACGCGGCCCTGGCGCACGACCGGGACCGGACGGGCCCGGCCTTCACCGCCACCGTGGAGGTACTGGAGTCGCTGGGCTCCGATGTGTACGTCTACTTCACCGCGGAGGGCGGGCCCGCGACGACAACTGAACTGGAGGAGCTCGCCACGGACTCGGGACTGCGTGACACCGGCGCCCAGGCCGCGCAGCAAATCGTGGCCCGCCTGGACGCCGCCACGCGTGCCCGCGAGGGCGAACCCGTGGAGCTGCAGGTCGACATGGCCAAGGCCCACGTTTTCGACCCGGCGACCGGAGCGAACCTTACGCATCCAGTGAGGGCGGACTGACGACGCACCGCACAGGGGCGATCCGCATCCATGTACCCGGCGACTCAGGAGGCGGCTGGTCTTTGTCGACTGCGCAGGCGTCCCGGAAAGGGGTGTTCTCTGTGGAGGTGGCGCGTGGTGTCGGGCGCCACCGGCGGCCGGTGTAAGGCGCGCTTCTGAAGCGGCTCGGGGACCGGTCGGGGACCACACGGTGTGCGCGATGGTGCACGGGGAGGGCTGTCGACGCACAACACACGCCCGGATGGCGTCTGTTATGTGCCGATGATGTGGGTGACCCGCATTTCTGGGGGTCAAGGGGCCGCAGGTTCAAATCCTGTCGTCCCGACAGTGTGAAGGGTCTTCGCAGGCGAGAGCCTGTGAGGGCCCTTTTTCGCGTGGGTTGTTTCCGGCTTCGAGGTTGAGTATGCCGCTCATCGGCACCTTTACTCGGAGGCGGGCGAAGATGCCGCTCTTGGACCTGAACAAGATCACTCTTCTTCGGCTTCGGCAATGTGTGGACGTTGGCCCTGCGGCTGGGGGTGTCCGGCTGGGTGGTGCCGCTGGTCGCGCCCGCCGTGGACCTGTCGGTTCTCGCGCTGTTCTTGGCGATTCGCTACCTCGCCCTTTGTGGAACCCCGGCGGTGGTACTACGTCCCGCCCGCAGGCTGCTGCTCCTGACCAGTTTCCTGACCCTCGCCCTCAATGTCACCGAGCCGCTGCTGGTCGGCGCGTACGGACGGGCGGTCTTCGACGCGGTGGGGTCCATACTCCTGATCGACTGGGCCGAGGTCGGTCCGGCCTGCTGCAGGCCGTCAGCGGATTCCGTGCCAACACTGCAGATGCGCCGACAGCACCATCGGGCATGCCTGTCTCCAGCGGAGGGGGCGACTGCGCAGCGCGCGAACGGACGAGCCTGCTGCTCGGGTTGGCGACCGCGATGATCTCCTCGAGCGGGCCCGGGCGGAGGATGCCCGGCATTGGCAGACCCGCCGGCGGCCGATCTCGGCTGAAACGCTCCGCAAGCGCCTCCGCATTGGCGCCGCACGATCCCGCGCACTGGTCGCCGTCCTGTGCACCGTACGCGCGCCGGACGTCGAGAGAGGGCTCCGGAGTCGCCGGGTCGAATCCGGGTCGGACCCGCAGTCTTGGGTGCTACTTGGCGTGCTGTAGCTGGTCAGGACGGTGCGAAGTCATGAAACGCTCGCCGGCGTCGATTGGTGAGCAGTGGAACCGACGAGCCGCTGAAGGCACGCTGGATGGCTCCCGCAGGTGGTCGCTGGTCATGGGTCCTGGTCGTCCGTAGCCGCGATCCGTTTTTGGCATAGGACAAAAGTGCTAGGGTCGGTGCCCGGAGGTGATGACGTGCAGATCAGGGGGACTACTGCGGCTGAGATCGCAGGCAGTGTCCGGGACCAGGTTGCTTCGGGAGAGCTGGCGCCGCGGTCAGTGCTGCCGCCGGTGCGGGCGCTCGCCGCCGAGCTGGGTGTCAACCGGAACACGGTGGCCCTGGCGTACCGGCGGCTCGTCGAAGCCGGGGTGGCCGAGACCCGAGGGCGCGGCGGCACGGTGATCGCGGCGGTGCCGCAGCTGGCCCGTGAAGGCGTCGGCGCCGGGGGCGACGCGGTCGACCTGGCCAGTGGCAACCCCGATCCGGACCTGCTGCCCGACATCCTGGCTGCGGCCAGGGGCGGGCACTACCGCCATCCCCTGTACGGCGTGGCCGCTGTCGACGCGGGGCTGGCCGAGTGGGCCTGCGCCGACTTCGCCGAGGACATCGAGCAGCCGTTCCGTACGCTGGTGGCGCACGGAGCGGTCGACGCCACCGAGCGCCTCCTCAACGCCCACCTCACCCGCGGCGACACGGTGGCGATCGAGGACCCCTGCTTCCTAGCGAGCATCGGCACGCTGCGGCTGAACGGCTACCGGTCCGCGCCGGTCCCCGTCGACGGCGCCGGCATGCGTCCCGACGCCCTGCGGGCCGCACTGGAGGACGGTGCCCGTGCGGTCGTCTGCACACCCCGCGCCCACAACCCGACCGGTGCGAGCCTCACCGAGGAACGGGTGGCCGACATCCGCGCGGTCCTGGCCGACCACCCCCAGGTCCTTGTGATCGAGGACGACCACTTCTCAGCGGTCTCCGCACGGCCGTACCACCGGATCACCCCTCCGACCACCGCGCGCTGGGCACTGGTGCGGTCCGTGTCCAAGTTCCTCGGACCGGACCTGCGTCTCGCCCTCGTCGCCGCCGACGCCGAGACCGCCGTGCGCCTGGAGGCGCGGTTGAGCGCCGGCACCACATGGGTCAGCCATCTGCTGCAGCACATCGTCCGCGAACTGCTGCTCGATCCCGGTGTCCTTGAACTCCATGAACGGGCCCGTGAGGCATACGCACACCGCAGCGGCCTGCTGGTCGATCGGCTGCACGCCCATGGGATCGGGGTCCCTTACCGGCCCGACGGGCTGAATGTATGGGTCGAACTGGACGTCGACGGCCGGTCGACGGTCGAAGCCCTGGCGCAGCGGGGCTGGGCTGTCCGGCCCGGCCACCTCTTCGTCCGTGACCCGTCCACCCACCAGGGCGCCATCCGGGTTACCAGCTCCACCATCAGCGAGCCGCAGGCCGAGGCGTTCGCCGTCGAACTTGCCGCAGTCGTAGCGGAACTGCGTACGACTGGCAACTGACCACGACCGGTCTCGCTCCCTTGAAGTCCTGTGAAGCCCTATGAAGTCCCTTGAAGGAGTCATCATGTTCCGCGGCCTGAGCGCCTTTCCCCTCACACCCACTGATGAGCACGGCATCGACGACACGGCATACGCCAGGCTCGTCGCCCGCCTCGCAGCCGTCGGCGTGGACTCGATCGGCGCGCTCGGCTCCACCGGTGGCTATGCCTACCTCACCCGGGAACAGCGTGCCCACGCCGTGAAGATCGCGGCCGAGGCCGCCGATGGCGTGCCGGTCATGGTCGGTATCGGCGCGCTGCGCACCTCGCACGTCCTGGCTCTGGCGGAGGACGCGCAGAGGGCGGGGGCCTCCGGTGTGTTGCTTGCTCCGATGACGTATCAGCCGCTCACCGAGGACGAGGTGTTCGGCCTGTACGAGGATGTCACCCGCGAGTTGTCCGTGCCGCTGTGCGTGTACGACAACCCTGGCACCACGCATGTGCACTTCACCGACGAACTGCACGGCCGGATCGCCCAGTTGCCGAATGTCGGCTCGATCAAGATCCCCGGTGTGCCCGAAGACCCGGCGCAGGCCAAGGCCAGGGTCGACGCACTGCGGGCGCTGATCCCGGAGGCGGTCACCATCGGTGTGAGCGGCGACTGGACGGCCGCCCGAGGTCTGAATGCCGGGTGCGACGCCTGGTACTCGGTCATCGGCGGTACGTTCCCGCAGACCGCTCTCGCTCTCACTCGCGCTGCTCTAAGCGGTGACGCAGAACGGGCGACGGACCTGTCCGACGGGCTTGAGCCGCTGTGGGCGCTGTTCCGCCGCTACGGCAGTCTGCGGGTCATGTCCGCTGCCGCTTCTCACCTCGGCCTGACGGGGGAGCCGAACCTGCCGCTTCCCCTGCGCGCGCTGGACGAGGTCGCACGTCAGGACGTCGTCGCCGCGCTGAGCGCCCTCAAGCTCACCGCCTGAGCATGCGCGCCGTGAACCATCGGACCACCGAGACCGGAGCGGAAGCGGCGAGCGTGTCGACTCCGACGGGTGGCCGCGGGGGCGGCCTGGTGCGCTACGTCGCCGCCGCGGCCCTGGCCCGCACCGCCGACGGGGGAGCGGTCGTCGCCGTCATCCTGCTCGTCACCTCGTCGGGTGGCTCGGGGACGCTCGCTGGTGCGCTCGGCGCGTGCGTCACCGCACCGCACCTGCTCGGCCCGTTCGTCGCCCGCCCGCTGGACCTCGCGCGGGACGGACGCAAGGTCATCGCGTCGGCCTGCCTGTTGCACGCCGTCGTGCTCGCCACGGGTGTACTGACGTATGCCCGTGTGCCCACCCTGGTGACCGCGCTGCTGCTGGCCGTGGCCGGCACCTGTGGCCCCCTGCTGACCGGCGGCATCAGCAGCCGGCTGCCCGCGATCGTCGGACCTCAGACGCGCACCCAGCGGCGGGCGCAGGGCTGGGATGTGGCCACGTACGGTATCGGTGGCACCGTCGGTCCGTCTCTCGTGGCGGCCCTGTCGGGCTGGGCCTCCCCCTCCGCTGCCGCTCTTGCTCTGGCGGGCGGCGCCGGTGTCGCGGCGGGTGGCGTGCTCCTCCTGCCCTACGCGCCTGCGGCCCACGGTGGGGACAGGGCTGCGATCCTCAAGCCGGGGCCCACGCTGGCGCTGATGGCTCGCACCGGCCATCTGCGGCGCACCGTCTACCTGACCATGATCGTCGCGCTCGGTGTTGCCGCACTGCCGATCACCGCAGTGCACATGACCGAAGTCCTGGGTATCGACACATCCACCGCAGCGGTGCTGACCGCCGCCTACGGACTCGGCAACCTGGCCGGCTCGGCGGTGGTCATGGTCTTCCCGCTCACCGGCGATCCGGACCGCCTCATGCGCCGCCTCGCCCTGGGGGTCGTGGTCGGCCTCGGCATGGTCGCCGCGAGCCACGTCTTCCCTCTGTCCGTGGCGGCGTACGGGCTGACAGGTATTCTCAATGCCCTGTTCTTCGCCTCCACTCTGGCTGCCCGCACCGAGTACGCACCTGTGGGGGCACGCGCTCAGGTCTTCATCTGGGTGGCGGCCTTGAAAATCACGTCGGGGTCCGCGGGCACCGCCCTCGCCGGTTCTCTCACGGGCTTGGACGTCCGTCTTCCTCTGCTCCTCGGCGCCGCCGGGATTTCGGCGGCTGTCCTGGCTGCGACGCTCGAGAAACGGGCCGCAGGGAGCCTCGCAGGTTCACAGTGACCGAGCATGGCGGGCACCTCTCGGGTGCCCGCCGAGCGAGTCACCCGACGCGTGTCGCGGCTTTGGCCGTCTCCGACCGGAAGCCGTGGCCCAGCTCGGGCGTGAGCCCGTGACAGTGGCGGAAGTTGTAGATGAGCGGGCTCCACACACCGGGTCGATGTGGTGGTGTGTGCCGGGTACGACGATGCGCTCGTCCTGGCGGGCGGCCTGGGCGCGTCCGTCTTCCGCCACGCGGTCGAGGAGTCGTGGCTCGTCCGCGTGGACGACACGCGTGTCGTGAGGCTGACTGATCACGGCCGGGACGCTCTTCGCCCGCATCTGCGCCTGCTGAACGCGGCGCTGACAACAGGCTGAGGCCGAGCTGCCGAGGCACCGCCGAGTGATGCACCGAGCGGTCGTGGAGCCGAAGCTGGACGGCACCCGCGCGGCCCGCGTGGACCTCGTGCTCGTGGGTGGCGAGTGTGTCGAGGAGGGGCTGGAGCGTCACGCGTCCACCACCTGCGGATCGCGCCAGGCGGAGGCGGCCCGGTGAACCGGTCGGCCATGACGTGGGTCATCGCCCAGCACACGCGCGGGGCCGAGGAGGCGAGACGGCGCTCGTGCTCCCTCCCGGACAAGATCCAGGACGTGGTGATCCTGGCCCACCAGCACGCCCTGACACCGGTGTTCGGCTACCTGGTCCCGGTGTTCGCCCTCGGCCTCGTGCTCGCCTTCGTCCTCCCGGAGAAGAAGCTCGCCGACGACAACGACAACGACCCCGACACGACGCCGGCCGCCCAGTCCGGTGAGACAGAGCCGGACAACACTGAGGTATCAGCGCCGACAGGGCAGTGAGCCGCACGCGTCAGCCACAGGACGGCACCGGGACTGGCAACTGTCGGACAGACCCCGGGTGAAAGCGGTGAGGGCGGGCCAGGATGGGCCCGCCCTCACCATGCGGGGCACGGGGGAGCTGCCCCGCGTCTGCGGCGCCTGACCCGGTTATGCGGTGGCTTCCTGCGGTGGTGTCGCGCCGCCTTTCTTCGCCTTCTTCTCGGCGCGCTCGAGGTCGCGCCGCTGCTTCGCCTCCTCCTTCCTGCTCCGCTCGGCGGCCTCTTCCATGGCCTTCAGCTCGTTGCGCACGGAGTCGGCCGGGCGGCGCTCAAGGACGGCGTCGTAGCGCATGGCCAGCTGGTCCAGGGCCTGGGGGTCGGACTCCCTGACCTCGGCCAGGATGGCCGTGCCGCCCAGCGGGACCTGCTGGGCGAAGACGCCGACGGCAGTGGTGGCCCGTTCGACCCGCTTGTAGTCGTGGCCTCCCCCGATCAGCGCGCCGACACCCCAGCCCATCAGCACGCCGAGGGGACCGCCGAGGATGCCGACGAGCGAGCCGACCAGCCCGCCGACCGCGGTGTTCCGCCCCTCTTCGCCGTCCATGCCCTCGGGGACACGCACCGCGCCGTCCTCGAGGCGCTCGATCAGGACGGCGGCACGGACTTCGGTCGTGGCGGGACTGAGGTACTTCAGTTCGCTGAGCGCCTGGTAGGCGGTGGCGCGGTCGGCGAAACGGAGGGCGACGGCGTTCTCGTTCACGGACATGAGCTTTCTCCTTGGGTCGGCAGGCCTCCCCGACCTACGGCCGGTGGTGCCTGGGTCGGCGAGGCCTTCCTCGTCTGTGAGACAGTATGTATCAGAGCTGGTTTGTGAGTCAAGTCGTCTCATAGGGGCCTGGGAAGAGGTGTCCCGATGCCCCGGACGAACGAGGACCCCCGCGCCCGCCGCAGCCGCGCCGCCGCCCTGACCGCCGCCACCGAACTCCTCGCCGAAGGCGGCCCCGAAAACGTCACCCACGCCACCGTCGCCCGACGAGCCGGAATCGGACGCGCCACCGTCTACCGACACTGGCCCGACCAGCAGACCCTCCTCATCGACGCACTCGCCGACGACGTCCGCCCCCTGCTCACCTTCGACGACAGCCCCGTCCGCGACCAACTGATGACCCAGATGGAACAAATGGCCGACTGGCTCAACCAACCCGTCGCCGTATCGGTCATCGCCAACGTCGTCGAACGGGCCGAGCGGGACGAGGACGTACGGCGCATCCGCGAAGAGATGTTCGGTCACGCCGACGAGCACTTCGCGGGCGCGCTCGCCTCCGCCGTCGCACGCGGCGAATTCCGCCCCGGCATCGAGGAGCAGGTCAGAGAAGTGGTCTCCTGGATCCTCGGCCCCCTGCTGTTCCAGCGGTTCATGCTCGGCGCACGACTCGACAAGGACACGGTGATCAGCTCGGTCGACGCCGCGCTCGCACCCTGGCTGCCGAACGCGTGAGGGTCCGATGCGGGCCGACGGGCCACGCGCATGTTGCTCGAAGGGCTCGGGGAGTGGCTCCGGACACCGGCTGTGCGCCGGAAGTGGGACGGTCGAGGCGGATCGGTGTGGATGCACGTGCAGAGCGCACCGTCCCGGGGAACGCCGGTGACCACCTCGGCGGCACTCACGCGCCCTCGGAACCAGCGACGGCCATCCTGTCCGTCCGTACCAGGTAGCCGTGCCCCGTCATGGCGTGTACAGAGCGAGGAGCCCCCGTCGATCACCGTGACGTGTTCCTGTCTTTGCGGCAGCCGGCCGAGGGCCGTCAGATTCGTAGACCCGGGAATTGCTGAACGGATTCTTGATGCCCGTCAGAAGCAGTGAACTCGCGGAGCCGTGGGACCGCTCTGTAGCACGGCCTTGGCACCGAGCCGGGCCACTTTCCAGGGACTCGCTCAACTCCTCGCTCTCCGGCGAAGCCCTTTTCGGCTGTCTCATATGCGCCTGGCACCACAGCCTGGGCACCACCCGCGCGGCCGCAATGTCCTTCCGATACGGTTCCGGCATGTCCGATCTCGGCGATGAGCAACCGTCGTCCTCCGGCTCCCCGGAACCTTCTGCCCAGAACCTCGAAGCCCTGGGCGAGCGGCTCAAGGAACGGATCTACGCGGTGATCACCATGCTCGCCGTGATGGTCGGCCTGGCGCAGAACGCGCATACCCGGCACAGTACGGCGGCGCTGTACGTCATGGGCACCGCGGTGGGCTTGTGGCTGGCGACGTTGGTGGCCGACATGCAGGCCCACCGCGTCGTTCACCAACGGTTGGCCAACCGCCGCGAGGTAGGGCGCCTGCTGTTCGTCAGCAGTCCGTTGCTCAGCTGCGCCGTGGGCCCACTTCTGATGATTGCCCTGTCGGCGGCCGGCGCCCTCGATTTGTCCACCGCGCTGTGGATCGCGGTCGGCGTGGACGTCGCCTCGATGGCGGTCTGGGGCTTCGCGGGCGGGCGGCGAATGGGCGGCGGGGTACTGCCTTCGTGCGTGGCGGGGCTGACGGACGCGGCGATCGGCTCGGGCGTGGTGATGGTGAAAGTGATCACTGGGCACTGAGCGCGGTGGCAGGGGCGGTATCCCTGGTCTGAACGTCGGCTTCAGCCGTCGATGGCGCGGCCCTGGGGGTGAGGCCGGGCGCGTGAGGAGTCGGCGTGCCGGTCGGTTGCTGTTCGAACCGTTCGGTATCGGACTGTGTGCGGCTGTGCTTCGGAGCTGGCCGGCAGGGTCTCGTACTATGCCGAGGAGTCCACGCCGGGCTGAGGCCCTGACCCGGCCCGCTCGTTACCACCGCCTCGGAACCCCCGGCGCCTGCCCAACCCACCGGCAGCAGGTGCTGCAGGAGTTCGCCACCGGCATCCGCAACGACGGGGGCCACGGTGGGAGTCTGGCGCCGTGGGCCCGCTCGAGGGTGCCGCGCTCAAGAGAGGCGTAGGGGCTGGGGCGGTCACTGGCGGATGACCGCGCCCGGGGGCGGTGTCTTCCCGGTGATCAGGTACTCGTCGATCGCGTCCCGCGTCGGTCCGGGCCGGAAGTAGGAGGGGTGTCCCTCGCCGACCCGGGTGAGCAGCACCGAGCCGCGGATCTCGGTGAGCATCAGCTGCGCCCAGGCGTAGGCGGTAGACGGGTCATAGAGTGCGTTGACGACCAGGTTTTTGACGTTCGGTGCGACCTTGGCGGGCCGGGGCGGGTTGGTGAATGGTGTCGGCCAGCGCAGGCACTCCGCGATGTACTGGTAGCCCTGGCCGGCTCCGCGGACGTGCGGGGAGACGAGCCTGCCCAGGTTCATCTGCGACCTGAGCGCGGGGTAGCCGCGGAAGTCCAGACAGCCGACGGCAAGGCGCTGTCGCAACGACCTCCAGGTCCCGCTCGAAGAACGACCCGCCGCACGCCGCTCGGGCCCCATATAACTGGGGGTCAAGGGGGCGCAAGTTCAAATCCTGTCGTCCCGACGGTGCGAAGGGTCTTCGCAGGTGAACACCTGCGGGGGCCCTTTTCGTATGGGTCGTTTCCGATCTTCGAGGGTTCAGGCCGCGGTGATACGGGAGTTGACCCGTCGCATCCAGTCCCGGTCGGTGTGCCACATGGGGTGGTGCGGGGCCGCGTTGGACGTCAGGACGACGCCTTGGAAACCGGCGGCGAGGCAGCGGTCGACGACGAACTCCGCGATGTCCTTGCCGACGGCGTCCTCCTCGAAGCGCGTGCGGAGCGGGGTGTAGCCCACCACGCCTTCACCGAGGACGGCGGGGATGCCGCGGCGACGGGCGAAGTCGGCGACGGAGTCGACCCATTCGGCCAGCGTCTCCCGCATGGCCTGACGGTGCGCCGGATAGTTCTCGTAGAGCCACAGGTCCCAGCGGTCGGGGTCCACCCAGTCGTGCGCGTAGAACAGTTCGCGCGGTATTCCGGTGGCGGCCAGCCGCCAGGGTTCGTCCGGCTGGTAGTCGGCGAAGGCGGGCGCGTCGGGGCGCAGCATGGCGGTCAGTTCGGGGGTGGGCCAGGTGGCCGTCTCGGGCGCCGCTTCGGTGCCGTGCCCGAGTCCGACCGCCTCGTACAGCGCGCCGAGCACGCCGTAGACGTAGAAGTGGAAGTGCGCGATCTGCGCCTGGTCCGGCAGGTCGTCGAGCTCGTTCGGCCAGGGCTCACCGAGCGAGTAGGTGACGGGGATGCCGGGGTGGCGTGCCCGCAGCAGCTTCACGGCGCGTTCGAGGGGGCCGCGCAGCCGGGCGTAGTGGGTGCCGGCGCCGTCGCCCGGTACCAGGGAGCAGTTGTCGACCTCGTTGTGCACTTCGACGTAGGCGACGTGGTCGGCCAGTCCGCGCTCGGTGAGGAAGTCCAGCAGTCCGGCGAGTGCTTCGGCCACCGCCTCGGCGCGGTCCGGGCCGGGCACCGCGGCCAGGGCGCGGTGCCAGGTGTCGGTGTCGGCGAAGCTGGGGGACTGCTGGTACTCCCACGAGGACACGATCACCTTGCAGTCATGGCGGGCGGCGGCCTCGAAGAGCTCGCCGAGCCGTCGGCGGCCGTCCAGCGGGTAGCCGCCGCGGACGTCGTACCAGCGGGTGCGTTGTCCGAACTGCTCGCCCAGGCCGCGGACTTGGATGGACTCCGGGGCGTGGACGCGTCCGGAGAACAGCAGGAAGGGCATGGCGCAGATGCGCACGGTGTTGAAGCCCCGCTCCACCGCCTCGGCGAAGGCGCGGTCGAGGTCGGCGAACGGCTCGCCGGGGCCTGCCTGTGTGTACCAGCTGAAGTCCCACAGGGTGATGGCGAGTCGGCCCGTGGTCTCGCGCGTAGTGGCTTGCGGCTGTGCGGTCATGAGGTCACCCGTCGTTCGTGTGCGGTAGGACGCCGTCGGCGGCTCGACGGCACCACGCTAGCTCAATTCATTATTTATGAATAATCCTTGACGAGGGTGGCGGGGTTGTCCAGGCTGTGGGGCGGACGAACACGGACGTGCATCGAGGAGCCGCCCACCATGACCCAATCCATCCATCCGTCCCGGCGTACCGTCGTCACGGCACTCGGCGCCGCCGGCCTCGTCGCCCTGCCCGCCTGGCCGGAGACGGCGCGAGCCGCGGACGGTACGGCGGCGGTCGCCGCGGACGGCCCGGTGCTCGACACCCACCCGGCCACCGAGCCCTCCGGCACCCATGTGCGTGATGTCGGCGGCACCAACGTCGTCTTCCAGTACGGGACGGTGCTCCCCGCCTTCGACGGCTGGCGCACCCATGAGCCCACCCGCGAGTACCTGTCCCTGGACAGGAAGTGGCGCTTCTGCTTCGACCCTGCCGATCAGGGGCGAGGTCAGGGTTGGCAGTCCCCGGACCTCGACGACAAGGCGTGGGATCTCATCGACGTCCCGGCGGCCTGGGACCTGCTGAACACTCCCGGATTCGGCTCGGAGACCACACCTTTCGGCAAGGGCACCGCGTTCACCGACGGCTACGCCTGGTACCGCACCACCGTGGACGTCCCCGGATCCTGGCGTGCCCGGCACGTACGCATCGCCTTCCTGGCCGCCGGCTACAGCGCCGAGGTCTGGCTCGACGGCGTGCATCTCGGTAAGCACGAAGGCGCCAACTCTCCCTTCGCGCTTCCGGTGGCGGGGGCTCTCCGGCCGGGCGCGCGCCAGACGCTCGCCGTGCGGGTCTTCCGTCGGGCGAGCTACACCGATTACACGGCCGCTACTCCGCAGCCGGTCACCGACGACCACGAGATCCCGTACAAGCCCGTCGACTACTGGCCCTACGCGGGCCTGACCCGGTCGGCCTGGATCGAGGCGGTCCCGCAGGTCACCATCGCCAAACTGCTCGTGTCCGGCGCGAACGGGCGCCTTGAGGCACGCGCGGTCGTCGAGAACCACGGGGCCTCCGACTTCGACGGCGGGCTCACGCTGGATCCCGGCCGGGGGAGCGGCGGCCGGCCCACCGTGGTCGCGGCCCGGATCGCGGCCCGATCGGCAGGCGTCGTACGCGTATCCATCCGTGTACCCCACGCGCCACGATGGAGCCCGGCCTCGCCGCACACGCTCACCGCCCGCGCCACCCTGACCACCGGGAGGCCCTCGGGCTCGCGGGTGGACACGCTCTCCACCGTGTACGGCGTGCGTGAACTGGCCGTCGGCGACGCTCAGTTGCGGTTGAACGACAAGCCTCTGTTCCTCAAGGGCCTCAACTGGCACGAGGAGACCGCCGAGCACGGCAGAGCGATGACGCCGACCGAGTACGACCGGGAACTGGGCCACATCACGGAACTGGGCGCCAACCTCATCCGCAACTGCGTCTACAACCGCCACCCGTACGTCTACGACTGGGCGGACGAGCACGGCGTCATGGTGATGGACGACATCGACACCATGTGGCTCAACACCGCCCAGGAAAAGCTGCAGACCGAGCGCTACGGCCTCGCCCGCGCACAGGCCCTGACAATGGCGTGGAACCAGCACAACCACCCTTCGGTGATCCTCTGGGGGCTGCAGAACGAGTCGGAGATCGACGCCGACGGCGCTCCGGTCTACCGGGCCTGGCTCGCCGATCTCAAGGCGGCCGTGAAGGCGGTCGACCTCACCGCCCGGCCCGTGACCTGGGCCTCCAGCACCAGCAACGACCCTGCCTTCGACCTCGCCGACGTGATCGGGTTCAACGAGTACTTCGGCTACTTCTACGGCAAGGACTCCGACCTCGGCCCCACGCTGGACGCGGTGCACGCGAAGTATCCCGACAAGCCGATCCTGATCACCGAGAACGGCACCTGGTCCCTGGCGGGCGATCACGGCCCCGACACCACGGAGGGTACGGAGGAGTGGCAGGCGGCCCGCTTCACCGCCCACTGGACGCAGGTGGCCGCGCGCAGCGAGTTCGTCGCCGGTTTCACCTACTGGGTCCTCAAGGACTACAAGCAGCGGGCCGGGTACAACCAGGCCTACAACGGCATTTCCGTCATGGGCCTGCTCACCTTCGCGGAGGAGCGGCCCAAGCTGGTCTACGACGTGTTCCGGAGGGCCGTCAATCCCAGGGGCAGGTGATGACGAAGGGGGAGGGGCAGTCTGCCCCTCCCCCTCTTTCAGCTCTCAACCCTTGACGCTGCCCTGCGTCAGACCGGAACGCCAGAAGCGCTGCAGGACGAGCATCGCGGCGGCCAGCGGGAGGATCGAGAGGAACGCTCCGCCGATCGTGAGCTGGTAGAGCTCGGGGTTGCGGTCGGCCGCCGACTGCCAGGTCGTCAGGCCCAGGGTGATGGGGTACTTGCGGTCGTCGGAGAGCATGACCAGCGGCAGGAAGTAGTTGTTCCAGATGCCGACGAACTGGAAGAGGAAGACGGTCACCAGCGCGGGCGTCATCGTGCGCAGCACGAGGGTGCCGAAGATCCGCCACTCGCCGGCGCCGTCGACGCGGGCCGCCTCCAGCATCTCGACGGGCACCGCTGCCTCGGCGTAGATGCGGCACAGGTACACCCCGAACGGGCTGACCATGCTGGGGATCAGCACGGCCCAGTAGGTGTTGGCCAGGCCCACCTCGCTGAACAGCAGGTACAAGGGGAGGGCGAGTGCGGTGCTGGGCAGCAGCACACCGGCGAGCACGGCCTTGAAGACCGTCTCGCGCCCGCGGAAGCGGTACACGGCGAGGGCGTACCCGGCGGCGCACGCGAGCAGGGTCGCCAGCGCGCCGCCGATACCCGCGTACAGGAGGCTGTTCCAGGTCCAGTTCCAGAACACGCCGTCGTCGTAGGAGAAGACCTGCGACAGGTTGTGCAGCCACTGCGGGTCGGAGAACCACAGCCCGAAGCTGCCGAAGAGGTCTGCACTGCTCTTGGTGGAGGCCACCAGCAGCCAGTAGACGGGCAGCAGGAAGTAGAGCGCCGCGACGGTCAGCAGTGCGACGAGCAGGATCCGCGAGGGCTTCATGCCACGGCGCGGCCTGCCGTCACGGCGTTCTCCGGCGGTCCGTGGAGTCCGGGCGGAGGCGCCCGTCGGCTTCTTGACGGGGGGTGTGGACACGCTCACCGTGCATCCCTTCCTTTCCTGCGGTTCACCAGGCTGAGGAAGCCGAAGGACAGCACGCTCGCAACGAGGGCGAGGATCACCGACTCGGCCGCGGCGAGGTAGATGTTGTTGTTGGCGAACGCCTCGTTGTAGGCGCTCAGGTTCGGTGTGTACGAACTGGTGACCGTCGAGGTCAGCGGCTTGATGACCAGTGGCTCGGCGAACAGTTGCAGCGTGCCGATGATGGAGAAGACGCCGGTGAGTACGAGGGCGGGCCGGGCCAGCGGGAGTTTGATCCGGGTCGCCGTCTGCCAGGCACTGGCCCCGTCGATGCGCGCGGCCTCGTAGAGCTCCTGAGGGATCGCCTTGAGCTGGGCGACGATCACCAGCATGTTGTAGCCGGCGAACTCCCAGATCACGATGTTGGCGATGGACCACAGCACGTTGTCGTAGCCGAGGAAGTCGGGCGCGAGGCCGATCCTGCCGAGCAGGTCGACGATCGGGCTCACGCCCGGCACGTACAGGAAGCCCCACAGGATCGAGGCGATGACACCGGGGACGCCGTACGGCAGGAAGTAGGCGGCGCGCAGGACGCCCGCCCAGCGGTGGGAGAGCGTGTCGAGTGCCAGTGCCAGCGCGGTGGACAGCAGCAGCATCACCGGGATCTGCACGACGCCGAAGAGCAGCACCCGCGCGAAGCTCTCCAGGAAGGCCGACTGCTGCAGGGCGAGGGAGTAGTTGTCAAGACCGGCGAAGCCGACGGTGGCCGGACCCAGGCCCAGCGAACCGGAGCGGACCGGCTTGAGCAGGCTCTGGTAGACGGCGTAGCCGAGCGGAAGGACGAAGGTGAACAGGAAGAGGGCGACGAAGGGGAGGACGAATCCCCAGGCCGCCCGGTCCGGGCGGGCGGACCGCCGGCCGCCCGGTGTCGGCTTCTCCGTCCGGTTCTTCGTCCGGCTGATCGCGGTGCTCATCACGCGCTCCTCGCCTTGAGGCCCTTGGCCAGCAGGTTGTCCACGGTGCTTTTCTGGGCGTCGGCCAGCGAGGAGGCGAGCGTGCCGTCCCCGGCCATGGCGGCGCCGAAGGCGTCCCCGAGCTGGGCGAAGTCGGCGTCCGTGGTGGGGGACCACTTCCAGGAGGTGTCGATGGCCCGGTCGGACGCGGTGAACACGTCGTTGTACCGCTGTCCGCCGAAGAACGGGTCGGGCTTGTCGAGTGCCGAGCCGCGGAAGATGCCGGTGGCGGCGGGCCAGCCGTAGCCGACCGAGATGTTGAGGTCGACGGCCTTGGGGTCGGTGTTGACCCAGTGCGCGAACTGCAGCGCCTCGCGCGGGTGGCGACTGCCCTGGAGGACGGCGGTGGATGATCCGCCCCAGTTGGCGGAGGCGTTCTCTCCCGGAGTCCACTGCGGCAGGGGAGCGACCCGCCACTTCCCCTTGGTGCCCGGTGCGTTGCCGCGCAGCAGGGCATCGCCCCACTGCGGCCCGACCCAGGCGGCGATCTGTCCGGTCTGGACCTGTCGGTACCAGGCGCTGGACATGTCGGGTCCGATGAACACGAGGTCGTCGCGGACCATCTTCGCCCAGTAGTCGGCCACTTCACGTGAGAAGTCGTCGTCCATGGCGACGACCCAGGTGTCGCCCTGGGTACGTATCCACCGCGCGCCACGCTGCCAGCACATCGCGGCGAACCAGGGCGGCTGGTTGGGCGCGAACGTGCACAGCCGGGCGCCGCCGCCGCGGGCCTTGACCACGCGGGCGGCCTGCTCGAACTCGGCCCAGGTGGCGGGCGTTTCGATGCCCCACTTCTCGAAGAGGTCCTTGCGGTAGAAGAGCCCCATCGGGCCCGACGCCTGCGGGATCGTACGGACCCGCCCACCGAAGACGCCCTGGTTCCACTGCCACGGCACATAGCTGTCACGCAGCTCGTCGGCACCGTACGCGCTCAGGTCCGTCAGGCCGTTGACCAGCATGAAGCCGGGAAGCTCGTGGTACTCGACCTGCGCCAGGTCCGGGGGGTTCCCGGCTGTCAGCGAGGCGTGCATCTTCTGGTAGCCGCCCTGGACGTTGGCGGGGATGTTCTGCAACTCGACGTGGATGTCGGGATGCGTCCGGTTCCACAGGTCGACCGTCTTCTGCATCGGCACCCACGTCCAGAAGACGAGTCGTACCTTCTGGCCGGGGCGGGTGGGTGCCTGCCGGGTCGTGCGGGCGGCTCCGACGGTCTGACCGCAGGCGGTCAGGGCGGGGGCGCCGGTGAGCGCCGCTGCCGCCCCCGCGCCCCACCGGAGCACAGACCTCCGCGAGGGTGGTGAGGTATTCATGTACGTCCCTTGTGTCCTTTTGCGTGCGGTTCGATCAGTTGTCTACGGCTCGATCAGTACGGCTACTCCGGCTGCTGGCTGTCGGCAGCGTGACGCGGTCGGCGGTGGCCGGACAGGTCGCGGTCGGAGGGTGCGACGTCGCAGGCGATGTCGGCCGGGCGCAGGCGCCGCCGGGCGTCGGTCGCTACCGCAGCTGCCTGTTGTGTGCCGGTCAGTCTCGGAGCGTCGTCGCCACCTCGTCAAGATATATTCATAATTAATTGAAACAGCTATGGTGGGTGCAGTCAGCAGAGGGGAGACACACGCGATGACGGAGTGCCACAGGATGGCGGGGCGGGTGGCGGTGATCACCGGCGCCGCACACGGAATCGGCGCGGCCACGGCTCGCAGACTCGCGGCCGAGGGCGCGACCGTCGTGGTCACGGACGTGGACGACACCGCGGGCAAGGCGCTCGCCGCAGGCATCGAGGGCAGCGGAGGGCGCGCGGAGTACGTACGTTGCGACGTGACTTCGGCCGCCGACTGGGAGAACCTGGCCCACCACGTCCACGAGCGTCACGGGCGGCTGGACGTGCTGCACAGCAACGCCTTCGCCCAGCTGAACAAGCCCGCCCACGAACTGAGCGAGGCCGAATGGGACGGCCAGATGGCTGTGCTGCTCAAGCCGGCCTGGCGGGCGATGAAGACGTTCGCGGCCATGCTGCGCGAGGCCTCGGGGTCCGTCGTCCTCACCTCCTCGGTGCACGCGGTCATCGGCCTGCCGGGCCATGCCGCCTACGCCGCGGCGAAGGGTGCGCTGTGCGCGCTGGGGCGGCAGTTGGCCGTCGAGTACGGGCCGGACATCCGGGTCAACACGGTGCTGCCCGGTCCCATCCTCACCGCCGCGTGGGAGGGGATCCCGGAGCCCGACCGGGCACGCAGCGTGGCGGCCACGGCGGCGAAGCGGTTCGGGCAGCCGGAGGAGGTGGCCGCCGCCGTAGCCTTCCTCGCATCGGCGGACGCCTCCTATGTGACCGGAGCCAGCCTGGTGGTCGATGGAGGATGGAGCGTCATGAAGGAGTCCTCGTGAGCGGCGCTCATCGTGCGGTGGGCCGTGCGCGGCCTCCGCGAACAGGACCAGAGCGGAAACGGAGAACGTGGTGACCCATCCCGGTAGGGGGCTGCACGGCCAGGCGGTGGAGGAGCTGGGCCGACGCATCATTCGCGGCGACTACCCCCCGGGCTCCGTGGTGGACCCGATCAAGTTCGAGACGGAGCTCGGCGTCAGCAAGACCGTGGTGCGCGAGGCGATGCGGGTGCTGGCGTCCAAGGGCCTGCTCGAGTCGAAGCAGAAGCGCGGTACGACCATCCGGCCCCGCGCCGACTGGAACCTGCTCGACAGCGACCTGCTGCGCTGGCAGGGCAGCAGCGCTCCGACCGACGCCTTCCTGGAGGACCTCGCGGAAGTCCGCGCGATAGTCGAGCCCGCCGGCGCCCGGCTGGCCGCGACCCGCCGCACCGCATCCGACCTGGACGCGATGCGCCACGCGCTCGAGGCGATGGCGGCGGCGGGGACGGACGCCGACGCGATGGTCGAGGCGGATCTGGCCTTCCACCGCGCCCTGCTGGACGCCGCCCACAACGAACTGCTGAGCCGTATGGAGGTCGTCATCGAGGCCGGTCTGCGCGTTCGCGACCGGATCGTGCACGGCGCCCGGCACTTCTCCGACTCCATACCCGTGCACCAGGAACTGCTGGACGCGGTCGAAGCGGGTGATCCGGACGCCGCCGTGGCCGCCGTCGAGTCGCTCCTGGCGCAGGCCTCCGACGACCTGGCGGCCGTACGGGCGGGGGATGACGAGAGAGACGGGGACGAAGTCGCGACCGACACGCTGCCGAAGGAAGCCCCTTGAAAATAACCGGACTTGAGACATTCCTGGTGGCCCCGCGCTGGCTGTTCCTGCGCATCGCCACCGACGAGGGCGTCACCGGCTGGGGCGAGCCCGTCGTCGAGGGCCGCGCCGAGACCGTACGCGCCGCGGTCCACGAGCTGGCCGACTACCTCGTCGGCCGGGACCCGCTGCGTATCGAGGACCACTGGCAGGTACTCACCAAGGGCGGCTTCTACCGTGGCGGGCCCATCCTCTCCAGCGCCGTCGCCGGCATAGACCAGGCACTGTGGGACATCGCAGGCAAGACCTACGGCGTCCCGGTGCACCGCCTCCTCGGCGGCCCGGTACGCGACCGCGTGCGAATGTACGCCTGGATCGGCGGGGACCGGCCGAGCGACGTGGCGGAGCTGGCCGAGGAACAGATGAAGGCGGGCTTCACCGCGGTGAAGATGAACGCCTCGGCCGAACTCGCTCCGATCGACACCCCGGCACGCACCGCCGAGGTCGTCGCACGCGTCGCGGCCGTCCGCGAAGTACTCGGTGACGAGCGGGACATCGCCGTCGACTTCCACGGCCGGGCCTCCACCGCCATGTCACGCCGTCTGCTGCCTCTGCTGGAACCGCTGCATCCGCTGTTCGTCGAGGAGCCCGTCGCGCCGGAACACTCGGGCAACCTGCGCAGCCTCGTGGAGTCCACGAGCATTCCCCTCGCCACCGGCGAACGCCTCTACTCCCGCTGGGACTTCCGCGAAGTACTGGCCAGTGGCATCGCCGTCGCCCAGCCCGACCTGTCGCACGCCGGCGGCATCTCCGAGGTCCGCCGCATCGCGGCCATGGCCGAGACGTACGACGTCGCCATGGCCCCCCACTGCCCCCTCGGCCCGATCGCCCTGGCCGCCAGCCTGCAGATCGCCTTCTCCGTACCGAACTTCCTCATCCAGGAACAGAGCATGGGCATCCACTACAACCAGCAGGCCGACCTGCTGGAGTACGTGATGGACCCCGAACCCTTCCGATTCCAGGACGGATACGCCGTCGCCTCCTCCCGCCCGGGTCTCGGCGTCGAGATCGACGAGAAGGCCGTACGCCACGCCGCCGAGACCGGACACCGCTGGCGCAACCCCGTATGGCGCGGCCCCGACGGGGCGTTCACCGAATGGTGAGTCACCGTCAGGCCCTCGCACCCCACGCCCAAGGAGAGCTTGCTCCCATGAACCTGGTGGAATCGCTCCGAGCCCACCGCCTGTTGGCGATCGTGCGCGGCAAGGACCCCGCCGCGGCATTGCGCACCGTACGCACCCTTGCCGAGGAGGGCATCGCGGCCGTCGAGGTCTCGCTGACCACCGCCGACGCCCTGACCGTCATCCGGCAGGCGCGCACCGAACTCGGCCCCGACACACTCCTCGGCGCCGGAACCGTGCGCTCGGCCGCGGACGCCGCCCGCGCCGTGGACGCCGGCGCCTCGTACCTCGTCACCCCCGCACTGGTCGATGGACTGGAGCCCTACGGCGTACCCGTGCTGATGGGCGCCCTGACACCGAGCGAGATCGAACTCGCTCTCGCACGGGGCGCCGACGCGATCAAACTCTTCCCCGGCTCCCTCGGCGGACCCGGCTATCTGCGGGCCCTGCGCGACCCGTTCCCCGACGTGCCCTTCGTACCCGTCGGCGGAGTGGACGCACAGGCCGCCCGCGACTACCTGGACCGTGGAGCCCTCGCCGTCGGCGTCGGCTCACCCCTCGTCGGGGACGCGGCCGACGGTGGCGACCTGGACCAACTCCGCGTCCGCGCGGCCGAGTTCCGCAAGGTGGCCGCAGGGGAGACACCGTGACGGCACCGGCTTCACCCGAGGTGGTGACCTTCGGCGAGACGATGGCGGCGCTCCGGGCCCACGGCGCGCTGCGGCTCGGCGGCAGTCTCGGGCTGTCCGTGGCGGGAGCCGAGTCCAACGTCGCGATCGGCCTCGCCCGGCTCGGGCACCGGGTGCGCTGGGCCGGCCGGGTCGGTGCGGACGAACTCGGCGCGCTGGTACTGCGCACGCTGCGGGCCGAGGGCGTCGACACCTCCTACGCGGTCACCGACGACACCGGCCGGTCCACGGGACTGCTGCTGACCGAACCCCGCCTGGGCACGCTGACCCGGGTCAGTTACTACCGCGCCGGTTCGGCGGGTTCGGCCGTCTCACCGGCCGACGTACTGCCCGCGCTGGCCCCCGGAACCCGCATCCTGCATCTGACCGGCATCACCCCGGCGCTCGGTCCGTCGGCGGCCGAGGCCACCCTGGCCGCGGCCACGACCGCTCGCGAGGCCGGCATCACCGTATGCCTCGACATCAACCACCGCTCCCGGCTGTGGACTTCCGACCGCGCCCGCACGGTCCTGCGACCGCTGCTGGCCCACACCGACCTGCTCATCGCCTCCGAGGACGAGCTGCCGCTGGTGCTGGAACGGCCCGACGCGGACGAGTCCAAGGCCGTGCACAGCGTCTTGTCCGCAGGCGTCAACGAGGTGGTCGTCAAACGTGGCGCACGCGGTGCGACGGCCTTCACCGCCGACGGGGCGACCGACTGTGCGGCGCGACAGGTCGACGCGGTCGATCTGGTCGGTGCGGGTGACGCCTTCGTGGCCGGATACCTGTCCGGACTCCTGGGCGGCGCGGACATCCCGGCCCGTCTGCACCGAGCCGTCACCACCGCGGCTTTCGCCGTCGCCACCCGGGGCGACTGGGAGGGCCTGCCGACGCAGGACGAACTCGGCCTGTTCGACCAGCCCGACGGCACGACCATCCGCTGACCCAGGAGACGGAACATGACATCAACGGCAGTGCCGGCGGCGGTCGTCGTGGACGGAGGGTACGAACTCGCCGAGGGCGGCCGCTGGTTCGAAGGCCGGTATGTGTACGTCGAGATCCTCAGCGGCCGGCTCTTCGAACTGCGCGACGGTACCGGGCCGGTCCAACTCGCTGGACTGGCTGTGCCGTTGGGGGCTGTCGCGCCGGTGAGCGACCGGCCGGACACGTGGATCGCCGCCGCGGGCACGGGGATCGCGCTGCTCTCGGCCGACGGCACACTGGAATGGCTGGACCGCCCCGAGGACCGCACCCCGCTCCCCAGCCGCATGAACGACGGAGTCGCCGACCCCGCCGGCCGCTTCTGGGCCGGCAGCATGGCCTACGACGCCACCCCCGGCGCGGGCTCCCTCTACCGAACGGACCCTGATGGCACGGTCGTACGCGTCCTCGACGGGCTGACCATCGCCAACGGCCCGGCGTTCACCGCCGACGGCACGACCATGTACCTCGCCGACACAGCCGCGGGAACCATCCTCCGGTGCCGGATCGACCCGCTCTCGGGCGACCTCTCAGCAGGCCCGGAAACCTTCGCCCAACTGCGGGAGGGTGAAGGAAACCCGGACGGAATGGCCGTCGACGACGAGGGCTGTCTCTGGGTCGCGATGTGGGGCGCCGGAGCCGTCCGCCGGTACCACCCGGACGGCCGCCTGCTCCAGACACTGACCGTGCCCGCCCCCCACCCCACGTCGGTGTGTCTGCACCCCAGCGACAACCGCCTGTTCATCACCACGGCCCGGCACGGGGTGAAGAACCCGACCGCGGCCTCCGGCGCGGTGCTGAGCGTTCCTGTACCAGTCAGGGGAACGGCGGCCTGCTCCTGGCGGGTCCGGCACTGATGTGTGCGAGGACGTCGCGGGAGTCGCGGTGGGGGAGTCGCCATCGGCGGCTCTCACTGGACCGCGCGGCGTCGAGGACGGTGGCGGTGGCCACCGCCACCGTGGGGCCGAGGCCGCCGACCTAGGCGGTGCTCGAGTCGGTTCGTGAGAGGCGGACCATGGCGCGGTAGAGAGCGGCGGGCCTGGGGGCTTCGGGCAGCGGGGGGATCGTTGCGCCGGGTGCGGCGTAGGAGCGGAGCATGTGGCCGACGAGGCGGCGCCAGGTGTCGGGTGCGGCGTCGCCGGTGGCGGTGACGACGCCGGCGTTGGCCATGAGCAGGATGACGACGTCCTGGTGGGTGAAGTCGTCGCGCAGGTGCCCGGTGTCCTTGGCGCGGGTGATGAGTTCGAGCAGCCGGTCGTACGCCTCGGCGCGACGGGCCTCCAGCGCCTTGGCGGCGGGGAAGGTCATGGTCAGGACGTCGGCGAAGCCGCGGTCGGCGGCCTGCATGGCGCAGACGGCGTGGAGGTAGCCGGTGAAGCCGTGCCAGGGGTCCGGGTCGTCCAGGGCGATGGTGACGGCGGCGGCGTAAGCGTCCATGCGTTCGGCGAAGACGGCGGCGACCAGGTCGTCCTTGGCGGGGAAGCGGCGGGAGAGGGTGGCTTTGCCGACGCCTGCCTCGCGGGCGACGGAGGCCATGGAGACGCCGAGTCCTTCAGCGGCGTAGAGGCGGCGGGCGGCGGCCAGGATGCGGCAGCGGTTGCGCTCGGCGTCGGCGCGCAGTCCCGTGCCGGGCTGCTGACCCGGCGTCTGGTCGGAAGGCGGGGAGGTCATGCGCCCACTCTACCCAAGTGGAACGGTCGGACCGCTTCTGTTGTACGGTGGGCGACAGTGAAAATGGGCCGCCCGGTCCACTTAATCGGAGGATGTTGTCATGCGCGCTGTCACGCTCGAATCCGTCCCCTCGGCCCCGGCCGTGGCCGAGGTGGACACTCCCCGCCCGGAGGCCGGGGAATTGCTGGTCAAGGTGGCCGCCGCCTCGCTGAACGGCATCGACCTCGCCACCGCCGCCGGCTACACGCAAGCGTTTATGGAGCACCGGTATCCGCTGGTCCTCGGCCAGGACTTCGCGGGCACCGTCGAGGCGCTCGGCAAGGGCGTGGAAGGCTTCGCGGTCGGCGACGCGGTCTTCGGTGTCGTGCAGAAGCCGTACCTGGGCGCCGGATCGCTGGCCCAGTACGTCACCGTGCCCGCCGGACACGGAGTCGCCCGCATCCCCGCGGGCCTGAAGGTGGGGGACGCGGGCGCGCTGGGCGTGGCCGGGGCCACTGCCCTGATGAGCCTCGACGCGGTGGCCCTGGCCGAGGGCGAGACGCTGTTGATCTCCGGGGCCTCCGGCGGGGTGGGTTCGCTGGCGGTGCAGCTCGCCGTCGCCCGTGGCGCGAAGGTGATCGCGACCGCCCGCCCCGGCGCGCAGACCGACTTCGTCACCGGCCTGACCGGCGCGGAGGTCCACGTGGTCGACTTCACCGGTGACCTGGAGGGGCAGGTCCGCGCGATCGCCCCGGAGGGGGTGGACGCGGTGCTGCACCTGGCGGGCGACGGTGCCCAGCTGGCCGCTCTGCTGCAGCCGGGCGGTCAGCTCGCCTCGACCACCGGCTTGACCCAGGACGCCGTCAAGGGGCAGGACATCACCGTCCACACGATCATGGCCAACCCCGATCCCAGGATCCTGACCTCCCTGGCCGAGCAGGTCGCCTCCGGCGCACTGCGCGTGCCGGTCACCGCCACCTACCCGCTGGAGCAGGCACCCGAGGCGTTCGCCGCCTTCGGCGCCGGCACCCCGGGCAAGATCGCCGTCTCCTGCTCCTGACATCCGTCGCTTCACGGAAAGAGACCTGATCGTGCCCACCATTGCCATCATCGGCGCCGGCCCCGGCATGGGCCTGGCCATCGCCCGCACCTTCGGCAGCCGCGGCTTCGACGTCGCCCTGATCTCCCGCACCAAGGAGAAGCTTCAGACGCTGGTCGGACAGCTCGGCCAGGAAGGCATCACCGCCGAGGCGTTCACCGCCGACGTCCTGGAACGGCCCTCCCTGACCGCCGCCCTGGACGCCGTGAAGGCCCGCTTCGGCGGCATCGACGTACTGGAGTACTCCCCGGCCCCGCACTCCCCGGTGCCCGGCCTCACCATGGCCGCCCCCTCGGAGGTCACGGTGGACAATCTGCAGCCGCAGATCGAGTACATCTTCTACGGCGCCGTCGCCGCCGCCCGCACGGTGCTGCCCGCGATGCGCGAGGCGGGCGCCGGCACCCTGCTGTTCACCACCGGCGGCGGTTCGGTGGATCCCATCCCCATGCTCGGCAACGTCAACGCCCCCGCGGCAGCTCTGCGCAACTGGGTCATCAACCTGAACAAGGAGCTGGCCGGCAGCGGTGTGCACGCCGCCCACGTGGCGATCGGCGTGTGGATCGGCGAGGGCGGCCCGGAGGGCTTCCCGACGGCCACGTCCGAGGAGATCGCTCCCCTGTACTGGGACCTGCACGAAAACCGTGACCGCTCCGAGGCCGTCTTCACCGCCTGACCGGCCGGCTCACCCCGCTCCTGGGGAGGGGGCATCCGCTCCCTCTCTGTACCGTCCCCCTCTGCCAAGGAATCCGTACGTGAACGTCTTCTTGTGGATCGTGCAGGCCGTACTCGCCGTCATGTTCGCCATGGCCGGTGTCATGAAATCCACCCAGCCCAAGGACAAGCTGGTCGGCCGGCTGCCCTGGACGGCCGACTTCTCCCAGGGCACCGTCCGCTTCATCGGCATCGTGGAGTTCGCCGCCGCGCTCGGACTGATCCTTCCCGCTGCGACTGACATCGCCCCCGTGCTGACCCCGCTGGCCGCGACCGGCCTGGTGGTGGTGATGGTGCTGGCCGCGATCACCCACGCCCGCCGCAAGGAACCCGCCGGGATCGCCTTCAACGCCGTCCTGCTGATCCTGGCCGCCCTGGTGGCCTGGGGTCGCTTCGGCCCGTACAGCTTCTGACCGTTCCTATTCACTGAGCCATAGTGAGTCCTGCGTCCAGGACTGCCTGTCAGTGGCCTGCCGCGAACGGTCTTCGGCGGGCTGGGCCGTTGCCTGTG
>NZ_JNWJ01000074.1:0-32733 GCF_000716805.1 Streptomyces yerevanensis
CGACCCATAGGCAGACCATGCTGCTGGTCTCGTTACTCACGCACGTCTTGGACACGCTTGCAGCCTAACCAGCAGCATGATCGACCGGACAAGTCCTAGGTGGTCGGTGGGTCGGGGCCGCGGGCCGGTGCGTCAGCCCGTCGCCGGCAGGGCATACGGCCCTGGCCTGGTACAAGGTCCTGGTTCTCCGAGACCGAAGCTACGCGACGGGCATACGACGCACCGGCCCACGTCCCCTCCCGCCGGTGGGAAGCAGCGGGCACGTCGTGGCTGACGGCAAGACAGGAGCTGCGCGACGGGCATTTGGCGCACCGGCCCCACGTCCCCTCCCGCCGGTGGGCAAGTGCGGCACGGAATAGGCTGGGGGCCGCGCGCCCGAGAGCGGGCGCGAACCGTCGTCGTACCGCACCTTTGGGAGAAACACGCATGGCAGCCGGCCTTCCTACCGCCATGGACCGACCGCACTTCATCGGGATCGGTGGGGCCGGGATGTCGGGGATCGCGAAGATTCTTGCTCAGCGTGGGGCCAAGGTGGCGGGGAGTGATGCCAAGGAGTCCGCGACGGCTGAGGCGCTGCGGGCGCTGGGGGCGACCGTGCATATCGGGCACGCTGCCGAGCACCTTGCCGATGACGCCACGTGCGTGGTCGTCTCGTCCGCGATCCGTGCGGACAATCCGGAGCTGGCCCGGGCCGCCGAGCTCGGGATCCCGGTGGTCCACCGGTCGGACGCCCTCGCCTCGCTGATGGAGGGACTGCGGCCCCTCGCGGTGGCGGGTACGCACGGCAAGACGACGACCACGTCCATGCTGGCGGTGTCGCTGTCGGAGCTCGGCCTGGCTCCCTCGTACGCGATCGGCGGGGACCTCGACGCCCCCGGCTCGAACGCGCTGCACGGCGACGGGGAGATCTTCGTCGCCGAGGCCGACGAAAGCGACCGCAGCTTCCACAAGTACGCGCCCGAGGTGGCCATCGTGCTGAACGTGGAGCTGGACCACCACGCCAACTACGCCTCCATGGACGAGATCTACGAGTCCTTCGAGACGTTCGCGGGCCGCATCGTGCCCGGCGGCACACTGGTGATCTCGGCAGACCACGAGGGCGCGCGGGAGCTGACGTCACGGGTTTCCGGTGGGTCCAGGGTCGTGACGTACGGCGAGGCCGAGGACGCGGACGTACGCATCGTCTCGATCGTGCCGCACGGTCTGAAGAGCGAGGTCACGGTTCTGCTGGATGGCGAGGAGCTGACCTTCACGGTCTCGGTGCCCGGCCGGCACTACGCGGGCAACGCGGTGGCCGCGCTGGCGGCAGGCGTGGCGCTCGGCGTCCCCGCGGCCGAGCTGGCGGAGGCGCTGGGTGCGTACACCGGAGTCAAGCGCCGCCTCCAGCTCAAGGGCGAGGCGGCCGGCGTGCAGGTCATCGACTCGTACGCGCACCACCCGACGGAGATGACCGCCGACCTGGAGGCGATGCGGGCGGGCGCCGCCGGCCGCATCCTCGTCGTCTTCCAGCCGCACCTCTTCTCCCGCACCCAGGAACTGGGCCGGGAGATGGGCCAGGCACTGTCCCTGGCCGACGCGTCGATCGTCCTCGACATCTATCCGGCGCGCGAGGACCCGATCCCCGGCGTGACGAGCGAACTGATCGTCGACGCGGCTCGGGCGGCGGGCGCGGAGGTGACGCCGGTGCACGACAAGGCGGACGCCCCGGCCGTGGTCGCGGGAATGGCCGGGCCGGGTGATCTCGTTCTCACCATGGGCGCGGGTGACGTGACCGACCTGGGCCCGCGGATCCTGGACCGCCTCCAGTCGAAGTGAGGGGCTGAGCTTCATGTCGTACGACATCGAAAAGCCGGACGAGCAGTGGCGAGCCGAGCTGACGCCGGCCGAGTACACGGTCCTGCGTCAGGCCGGCACGGAGCCTGCGTTCACCGGCGAGTACACCGACACCAAGACGAAGGGCGTCTACTCCTGCCGCGCCTGCGGCGCCGAACTCTTCACCTCCGACACGAAGTTCGAGTCCCACTGCGGCTGGCCTTCGTTCTACGACCCCAAGTCGGCGGACAACGTCGAGCTGATCGCGGACCGGTCGCACGGGATGGTGCGGACGGAGGTGCGGTGCGCCAGGTGCGGCTCACACCTGGGGCACGTCTTCGAAGGGGAGGGCTATCCGACGCCCACAGACCAGCGGTATTGCATCAACAGCATCTCGTTGCGTTTGGCGCCCGACGAGAACTAGCACGTTTGCCGGCCTGATCGGTCGCCATGGCTCTGATCAGGCCGTAGGGCCTGGCCGGAGTCTTGTGCTCCCGAATTCGTCCCGGCAGTGGGAAGCGGGCTGGAGCCGCCCCAAGGGCGGCCGTCGAAGGCGAGGGGCGTAGAAATGTTGGGTTCGCGGGCGCGAATAATGACCGGCGCTCGGCCATGAGTAATGACCGGCGCTTGGTCATGAGCCGCGCTATTCTGACTCGGCAGTCCGCCCCGGACTGCCTGGCCTGCGGCGGCACTGCCGCCTGACCCGTAGATGGGTGCGGTGTGAGCGAGCAGAACAGCGTCGAAGCGGAGCTGGCCGATCTTCGGGCCGTCGGCCCGGACGAGATGCTCACCATGGACGCACCGATCGTGACGGCGTCGATGCGCCGCCTGCTCCGTCGGATCGATGATCCCGCGAGCAGCATGGGCGGCTACAACCCGCAGCGTGACGAATAGCCCGTGTGTCCGGATGCCCGGTACGCCAGTCCGCCCGTCGTCGCAGGGCCCCGATGTGACGAACCTGAAGCTGGAAAGCGCGTGGAAGCACAACAGCATCGCCTGAGACGGACGGACTACTGTCGGCTGCTGCGCGGCGAGGGCGGGCCGGACGCGGTCGCCCTGCTCAGCGCCGGCGAACGAAGCTGGCGGCTGCTGCTGTTGCGGGCTCTGGCGGATGCCACCGATGCGGCTGCCGACACTCCGAACGGCCCTCTGCCCGCGCTGAGAGACGGCTGGCGGCTGCTGACGCGTGCCTGGGGGACTGCCCCCGTCGAGGTGGAACGGCTGCTGCTGTACCCGGCGGTCGGAACCTGGGCCGCGCACGCGCTGCGACGGGTACGCGGCACGGCTCCGGGCGACTCTCCCCTGTGGGCTGAGACCGGCCACTTGCACGCGGTGGCCGCATCCGCCGCCGTACTCGCCGGCCTCGACTTCCGCATCAGCGTGCCCGTCCGCGACGGCTGGGCGGTGCTGCCCGGCCTCGGCGGCGCCCGGGTCGAAGCGACGGGGGGCCGCTGGGCCGCCACTGAGGTGGTGGCCGTGGCCGGTGACGTAAGGGTCGGGCCGGTGCGCATGGGGGCGGACGGCTGGCACGGGCTGCGTGAACTGCGCGCCGAAGGCTGCACCCTGGTGCTTGACGACATCGACCCGTACCGGGGGTTGCGCGGGCCGCAAGTACCGGAGCCTCTGGGCACCGCTGACCGCTGGGCCGGACTCTTCGCCGAGGCATGGCGGCTGCTGGTCCGTGACGACCCCGAGACGGCACAGGCTGCGGCTGCGGGGCTGCGCTCGGTGGTCCCCCGGCCTCGGTCCGAGCGGTACCGCCCGCACAGCGCCTCTTCCGGGGACGCCTTTGGCGCCGTAGTGGCCTCCGAACCCGATGACGCCGAACAGTTCGCGTGCACGCTCGTTCACGAATTCCAGCACCACAAACTCGGCGCCTTCATGCATCTGTTCACTCTGTACGAGGACGGCGGGCCAGAACGGTTCTACGCGCCCTGGCGCGACGATCCCCGCCCGTTGGGCGGGCTCCTCCAGGGCGTCTACGCGTTCTTCGGTGTCACTCGCTTCTGGCGGCGGCGGCATGGGGAGCTGGCGCAGTTCGAGTACGCCCTGTGGCGGGAGCAGACACTCACAGCGCTGCACGGCATTCGTGCCGCACACCGGCTCACCCCGCTGGGCCGCGACCTGGTCGACGAGCTGACCAGGTGCTTGGCGGCCTGGCGGGACGAACCGGTGGGTGCCAGAGCCCGGGACGCGGCCGCACTGGCCGCCGCCGATCACCGGGCCACCTGGCGTGCGTATCACGTGCAGCCCCCCGCCGACGCGGTGGCCCGCGCCGCCCGCAGCTACTGCACGGCGGGAAGTACCCCCCTCGTGTTGCCGTCAGCCGACGGCGCGATCGTGCCGGCCAAGTCGCGGCGTGGCTTGGACACACGGGCGGTGCTGCTGCGCCGACTGCTCGTGGACGGTGCCGACGACTCGGCATGGCAGGGGACAGCCGTCGGGGCGGTCGAAGGCGCGCGGACGGAGGACCTGGCTCTGGTAACGGGCGACCATGACGCGGCCCGCGCCTGCTTCACGGACCGAGTCCTGCGCGGGCCCGACCCCGATGCCTGGTCGGGCCTCGGCCTGGCACTGCGTGCCCAGGGCCACCCGGCGGCCGACGTTCTGCTCCGGCGCCCGGAGTTCGTGATGGCCGTCCACGCCGAACTCGGCCGCGACGTCGACCCCGTGCGCCTGGCCGCCGCTTTCCGCTGCTGAACCCGGCCTCCTGATCACCGGCTGTGCGCGGGCACCGGCATCACAGCGGCAGCGGGTCGATGAAGCAGTTGGCGCGCTCCCAGTTCGCCAGCGTGGTCGTCGCCGGGTGATCGGGACCGAGGCGCTCGTGCATCTCCCCCAGAATGAGGCCGTGCAGTTCGTCGCACTCGTCGTGGCGCTCCAGCGCGTGCAGGTCCAGCGCCCGGTTGGCAGCCAGGCTCAGCGTCGAGGGATGCATCTCGCCGAGCACCTCCGTCGAGTGCTCCAGTGTCGTCGTCCCCAGGTCCAGGGCCTCCTGGTGCCGGCTGAGCGCGGCCAGGTCGCTGGCCAGATTGGTCGCCACCACCATGGTCAGCGGATGCCGCTCGCCGAGCTTGCCGACCAGCGCGTCGTAGGCGGCCCGGTCCAGCTCGTAGGCCGACTCGCACCGGTTGTCCATCCGGGCGATGATCGCCAGATTCGCCTGGGCCGACACGGTGTGCGGGTGGTGATCGCCGAAGATGCGCCGGTAGTGGTCGAGCGATGCCTCGGCCAGTTCGCGTGCCCGCTCCAGGTGCCCTGTGTAGCGCAGGTCCACCGACAGGCCCAGAGCGGCGGCGATCGTGTCCGGGTATTCCTGCCCGAACCGCGCTTCCATCACCGTCAGTACCTGCTCCGACAGTTCCAGGGCGGCGGCGTGGTCGCCCGCCTTCCGCCGGGTCACCGCGAGCACTCTCTTGGCGTGCAGCACAGCCGGGTTGTCCTCGCGCAGGTGGCGCAGATACTGGCTGACGACTTCCTCCTGGCGGTTGCGCGCGTGCTGGTAGAGGCCGAGTTCGCGCTCGTCGATGGTCAGGCCCACCCGGGTCAGCAGGGTCTGTTCGTGCTCGGAGCCCAACAGCGTCTGCTTCAGATCCCAGGTGGTGCGGTCCAGCTCGTACGCCTCCCGGAAGTTGCCGACCAGCCGCAGGGCCACCCCGAGGTTGTGCGCCGCGTTCAGGGTGACGGCGTCGTCCTCGCCGAACGCCTCGGTCGCGGTGTCGAAGACCCGTCGGCTCAGCTCCAGGGCCTTCGGGAAGTCTCCCTTGACCCGCAGGTCCGCGGCGACCGCGCCGATGGCGTCCAGGTGGCTCTCGCTGGCCTCGGCCGCCCGGGTCGGCCCCGGGTGGGCCGCGAGCTCATGGGCGTTGAGCGTCTCCCTGTTGATCTCAGCGGCCTCCTCGTAGCGGCCCAGGGTGAACAGGATCCAGCCGAGCCAGAAAGCCAGCAGCAGTGTCTTCTCGTCCTCGGCGCCGAACAGCCCCGTGGCGGCCTCGTGCGCCTCGCGAGTGAACTTCAGGGCGCTTTCGTGGTCGCCGAACCGCTGGAGAGATCTCGCTGTGTTGAACACCAGGTCGCGCACCCACGGGTCGGCCGAATGGATGGCGTCGGAGGCTACGACGTGGGGATACAGTTCCGAATAGCGGCCCCACTGCGCGTTCGACTCCGGGTCGCGCGGATCCGCCGAGGCCAGCAGCAACTGGGCACCGAGCCGCATGCGATCCCTTTCCCCCGGCGTCATCCGCTGGGACAGCACGGTCTGCACCAGGCGATGCATCTGCAGCGAGTTGTTGCGGGGGTCGACCCGGGCCAGCGAGAACCGCTTGATCTCGCGTATCGCCCGCCCCAGCCGCATCGGGTCGGCCAGTGCCGCGTCCAACTCCGGGGTGATCTTGCCGCGGTGCGCGCCGTAGAACAGCGATCGGGGAATCGGTTCGGGTGCGAAGTACGCGCATACCTGGAGCAGATGCAGCGCTTCGGGGTTGGTTTGCTCGATCCTGTCGAGCGAGACGTTCCACGCGGTCGCGACGGATTCCGGATACAGGTTCGGCGCGCCTTCGAAGAGCAGATCGCTGCGCTTTTCATTGAACAGGCGCAGGTATTCCTGCGCGGGCATTCCCGTCTGGGCCCGCCAGGCCGCCGCCTGCTCGATCGCCAGCGGCAGGTCACCGAGAGCCTCGGCCAGCGTGTCGGCGTCCTCCGGTGTGAGCGCGGGCCCGCGCTTGTTGAGCAGCGCGATGCTCTCTGCCCGTTCGAAGACGTTCACCTCGAGGCAGTCGGCGATGTCCTCCCACTGCGGGTTGCGGGAGGTGATCAGGACAGCGCCATGAGAGGAGTTCGGCAGGTACGGCGCCAGGGCCTGCGAGTTCTCCGCGTTGTCGAAGACCAACAGCCAGCGGGTGTACGGCACTCCGCGGCGCAGCGCGTCCAACCCCTGCGCCACGGTGCTGCTGGCGTCGCCGCTGTCGTCGACGCCGAGGCGGCCGGCCAGATGCGAGAGTGCGTTGACAATGCCGGGGGTGTGCTCGCTCGAGACCCAGCACACCAGGTCGTAGTCGGCCTGGTGCCGATACACGTACTCGATGGCGAGCTGGGACTTGCCGATGCCGCCGAGCCCGTACATCGCTTCGGGGAGGACCGCTGTGGGGCTCCGGTCGTCGGCGAGACGCTCAGCGAGTTCGGCGAGCAGCCGTTCGCGGCCGGTGAAGTTGGGGTTGCGTGGGGGGACGTTCTCCCACACCGTCGGTGACGGCCCTTGGGGCTGACGCCGCGGTGCCGAAGGCTTGGCAGGGCTCTGTGGCGGTTCAGTGGCGCTGGGCATGGGGTCCCCCTCGGATCGGATGCTCGCCCCTGGCGGAGGCGATGCCGTTCTCCGGCCGGGGGGAGCTGTACCCACGCGGTCCGGCCGTCCGCGGCTTCACAACGCCTCGCCGTACACGAGGCCGGGCAGATTCTCCGGAGTGTCGAAGATGACGACGAACTGACGGTTCCAGACGGATTCGCCGGCTGCCGGACCGTCGCCATCGTCCTGGCCGAAGTGCCGCACGTCGAGACGTCCTTCGGCCATGATGCGCTTGTAGAGAGCCGTGAAGTCCGGTTGCGCACGCGGGTGGTGACGCCACATCACCAGTGGAACACCGTGCCTGAGGGCCATACTGACCTCATGACGGCCGGTATCCGAACCGGGCTTCTGGGTCAGCAGAACACCGGCGACCGGTTCGGCCGCGACCGTCTCCGGCTGGTTCAGCGCGGCGACCTGGAACAGCAGTTGGCCCGATGTCCGTCGGGTGCGCCGCCAGTGCTCCTGCCACACCGCGCGCCAGGTGCTGTTGTGCAGGCGATCCAGACTGTGGACGATCAGCGGGAAGGACGCGGCCGTCTGGGGCAGCCCACCGTGGGCGATCAGCTTGTCGGGGTGGTCGATGAGGTCCAGCGGCAGGATGTACTCGACCTCGATCTGGTCGGCGGGGACCCCGTAGACCTCCCGGAGTATGCGGCGGGACACCTCGACCCGGTCGAACAACTGGGTGAGATGGATGACCCGCTCGGCGAGCGGCATCGGCAGCCGCTGCCAGGCGCCGGGCCGCGGGCGGCACTGGAAGTAGAACGACACCGTCCATCCGTCGGGATCGCTGTTCGGGTCCGGTATCAGCTCGACCAGCAGCCGGGCGGACGTGGGGCGCTGCACGGGAGCGCTGATCAGCCGGCGGCGCAGCTCGTCCACCTGACGGGCGTAGCCCCAGCGCTCACCGGCCTCTCCGCCGGCCGTCGCCCCAGTGACACTGTCGGCCTCCTCGCCCTCCGCCAAGGGACGTTTGGCGATGTCCAGGTGGAGAGCCCAGCGCCGGTTGTGCGCCCGAACAGTGTCGGCGGTCGAGCCGCCGACCGCGCTGGCGACCAGTTCCAGGAAACGTAGGGCCGCCGGCAGTTCCTCGGTGTCCGTGCCGGCGCACACCAGATGCACGAACGCCTTCCACGGCTCGTCGCAGTGCGCCGGCAGCGCAGAGTCCGCTGTGTCGGCGGCAGCCTGGGCATAGAGCGCGGGCACGGGCACGCCGTTGAGGTCGTCCTGCACGAGTTTCCGCAGGGCTTCGCGCAGCCCGCTCCAGCTCTGGGCGCCCATCAGCTCCAGGGTTCGGAATTCCTCGGCCAGAAAACGCAGTTCGCCGATGGTGGCCTCGTCGTCGGCGTACGACTCGGCATAGTCAGTGGCCAGTGCGGTGAAGCCGTCGGGGTGCAGGGCGAGCCGGTCGACCAGGGCCGCGAGCAGGAACTGACCGTCGAGAAAGGCCACTTCGGGATCCTGGCCCGCCTCGGGCAGCAGGCGGTCCAGCAGCGCGCGTCGGGAGCGCTCTTCCTCCAGCGGCTCGGCCCGTTCCAACCGCAGGCGGATAGTGGCCAACACCTTGCGCCGGTTGTGGGCTTCACCATGCCGATGGTCCTGCCGCTGACGGCGGAACTCCGGGTCCGCCGTCAGCCGGGTGACCGGCAGGACGTTGAGCCTGCGGGCATTGCCCTGATCGCTGCCCACGACCACACCGATCACCGCCCGCTGCTCATCCACCAGCACCGCGGCGCCGGAGATGCCCTGCCAGCCCTCCGGGATCTCCGGCGCGTCTTCGGCGGCGACCTCGATCGTCCGCACGTCCGACCGACTCAGATTGGCCGGCCGGAGCCGCCCGCCACACTGGTGCACGTCGTAGGCGTGCCGCTCGGTGTGGAGGAAAGCCGGGAAGCTGAAGACCTCGAACTCGGTGATGCTCGAGCCCTGCCAGCCCAGCCGGGGCTGGAATCGAGGGTCGGGTGGCTGCCATCCGGCGCCGGTCACCATCAGGAGAGCGGCGTCCGGACCGGCCGGCCCGTCATCCGGCTCTCCCTCGTCGGCCCCCGCGGGGTCGGGCGGCTGCGGCCACCCGCTCCATACGATCTCGCAACAGTGCCAGAGCCAATCCGGTGGGACATTCCCGCACCGGACCTCGATGGCGATCTCTTCGGCGCCTGTGCGGGAGGCGGGCCACAGAACGTGCGCCGCGGTCAGTATCAGGTCGTCGTCGAGTAACCAGCCGGACCCGTGCCCGACCTGCCGTCCCCGGGCGTCCCGCAGACTGATCTCGACCAGCCGGTCCGGGGTACTGGAGGAACCGGCACCGGCGGGTTCGTCGTCCGCCGAACCGCCCTCCAGCGGCTCTGGCAGGAGGGCACCGGACACCCCGTCACCGCACCGTGTCGCCAGTACGGGGGAGAGGACTGTTGCGAGGCCGGCCGACCTCGTCCGTGACGTTGAGGGATCCACGCGGCTTCAGTGACACCACCAGCCGGGTGGCGCTGCGCCGGGTGCGCGACCGGCCGGCCTTGGCCGCGACGTACCAGGACACGCCCCCCTCGACGCTGTCGCTCCGCTCGGCCTCGACGTCCAGTTCCACGCTGATGTCCTGGACACTGAATCCGATGGCCTTGCCCACTCCTTGCCGCTGAGCGGCCTCCAGGTCCTGACGCAGAGACTCGATGGCCTCGGTCAGTGTCAGCCGCTGCAAGTCCCGCCCCATCAGGTCCCCCTCCAGAACACCCGCCCGGACCACGCGTGCGTATGTCAAGGTCTCATGCAAGCTGGCGCCGAGTGGCCCGTTTGGGACACGAAGTCCCGTTCATGGTCTTACCCACGCGGCACGGCCCTGACGCCTGTTACCGGGGCGCTGGGCCCGTCGCCGCCGTGGGCAAGGTCCAGCGGACGGCCGCAGCCGCCCGACCCCTCATCGCCTCGGTCTACGAGGCGAGTTGCCGGTACGTCGTGGAGCGCCTCTTCCCTCCGAGTTGCTCGACGAGAGCCCGCTCATGCGCATCTCGCGCTCCCGGGCGGCGTTGAGCTGGACGGTGTGAGCGGCGCCACGCGGAAGCGGGTTGTTCAAAATTTGAATCACGCGCTATCGTCTAGACGCGGTTCAAATTTGAATTTGTACGCATCTCCGTCCTACCCCGAGGAGCAGCCATGGACGCCGTCCTCTCCGCAGGCCACACCCTTCTGGCCAACGCTTCGGTGCGCACTCGCGTGACCATCCCGCTGCGCTTCGCCGACGGCTACGAGGTCACCGCCGATGCCGTCACCTTCCATGGACTGGCCGACGGCAAGGAGCATGTGGCATTCGTCCTCGGCGACCCCACCGCGGCGCCGTCACCGCTGGTGCGGCTGCACTCCGAGTGCCTGACCGGAGACGTGTTCGGCTCGGCGCGCTGCGACTGCGGCCCCCAGCTGCGCGAAGCCGTTGAGCGCATCACCGCCACCGGCGGCGTCCTGCTCTACCTGCGCCAGGAGGGCCGCGGCATCGGCCTCTACAACAAGCTCGACGCCTACGCCCTGCAGGACGCGGGCCTGGACACCTACGAGGCCAACACCGCGCTCGGCCTGCCCGAGGACGGCCGCGACTACACCGCCGCCGCCCAGATGCTCACCGCCCTCGGTGTCGCCGAGCCGGACCTGCTCACCAACAACCCCGACAAGGCCCGGCAGTTGCGCGATCTCGGCATCTCGGTCACCCGGACCGTCCCCACCGGCGTGCACAGCACGCCCAGCAACCTGCGCTACCTGCACGCCAAGGCCCAGCACACCCACCACACCATCGACCTGTCCGCAACGGCCACGGCCCCCGCGCTGGCCGGCTGACCGCACCCCAAGCAGTGGGCCCACCCGCCCCCCACCCAGGAGCCATCCATGCCTTCATCCCTCGGCCGCGTCACCACCGACGCCGCCCCGCGCTACGCCAAGCAGTTCGCCTCGCACTTCGGCCGCAAGATCCCCGTCGAGGAGACTCCCGACGGCGACCACCGCCTCACCTTCCAGGAAACCGAGGTCGTACTCCAGCCCGCGGACGACCACCTGCTGATTCGCGTCACCTCACCCGACGCGACCACGCTCACCACCATCCAGGGCGTGGTGAGCAGTCATCTCGAACGCTTCGGCCGCCGCAACGAACTCACCGTCACCTGGGAGGCATAGCCATGAAGGCCGTCGTCATCACCGGCTTCGGAGCCGAGCCGCAGCTCATCGACCTGCCGGTACCGCAGCCGGGCCCGGGTGAGCTGCTGGTCCGTCTGCACGCCGCCGCACTCAACCCGTTCGACTGGAAGGTCGCCGACGGCGCCCTGAAGAACGTCGTCGAGCACGCCTTCCCCCTCGTCATGGGCTCGGACGGCGCCGGCGTGGTCGAGAGCGTCGGCGACGGCGTGACCCACTTCCGGCCCGGCGACACCGTCTACGGCCAGTTCATGAACGTCCGGCACGGGCGTGGCTCGTACGCCGAATACGCCCTGGCCCGCGAGGACGGCACCATCGCCCGTACCTCCGGCGACCTGCCGTTCTCCGTGGCCGCCGCGCTGCCCACCGCCAGCGCCACCGCTTACCAGGCCATCAAGGCGGCCAGGCTCGACCCCGGACACGTCATCCTCGTCAACGGGGCCTCCGGAGGCGTCGGACAGTCCGCGATCCAGTTCGCGGCCCACGAGGGAGCCCGGGTCGTGGCGACCGCCACCGCCGACATCGCCGGCCGCCTCCGTGACCTCGGTGCCCACGAGACCATCGACTTCACCGTCGCGCCCACCGCCGAACAGGTCCTGGCCGCCCACCCCGAAGGCATCGACGCCGTGCTCGACCTGATCACCCAGCCCGGCCAGGACACCGATGCCCTGGTCGGCCTGCTCAGGCCCGGCGGCACCTTCATCAGCACCAACCACGCCGTCGACCCCGACGCCCCGGCCGCACGCGAGATCCACGGCGTCAACCTCTCCAACAACCCCAGCCGGGCCGAACTGGAAGCCCTCGCCGACCTCGCCGCCGCCGGCAAGCTCCGCATCACGGTCGACGCCGAGATCCCGCTGGCCGACGCCCCCGCCGCGGTGTCCCGCGCCCGCTCCGGCTCCTCTCGCGGCAAGACCGTCTTCCTGACCCGGTGAGCCTGGCCGGCCTGGACACCGCCCCGACCCGGGTCACAACGCCACGTCACAGCACCTTTCGCTGGACCAGCCACGAAAGCACCAGCATGCCCGGCAGCAGCGGCACCCAGATCGTCAGAACCCGGTAGCCGATGATCGTTGCCGTGGCCAGGCTCATGGGGGCGCCGAAGAGGACCATGGCGAACACCATGGCCGCGTCGATGGGGCCGATGCCGCCCGGCGCGGGTACGGCTCCGACCGCCGTGCTGGCGACCAGTAGCGCGAAGGTCACCTGCGCCCAGGTCAGCGGCAGGCCCAGCGAGAAGCCGACCGAGGCGATCACGCCGGCTTGGAGCAGCGGAGTGGCGGCGGCTCCGCCCCAGAGCGCGAGGACGCGGCTCGGCCGGGTGTGCAGGAGCCGTGCGTCGGTCAGGGCGGTGCGTACGAAACTGAGGATCGGGCGACGCAGCGGACGTACGAACGTCAGGAGCAGCGCGGCCACGGCGAGACCGATCCCCACACCACCGGCGACCAGATGCAACGTCCGCTCGTCCGGGACGAGTTCAGCCAGTCCCAGCACGCCCGGGAAGGCCACGAGGAAGACGAGGAGTACCAGCGTCTTCGCCAGGGGTTTGACCAGCGAGTACAGCGCGAGCGAGGCGGTGCCCCTGGCGAGGGATATGCCCTGGCGCTGGAGGAAGCGGAGGGTGACGGCGTGGGCGCCGATGCTGGCCGGGAGTACATGGTTCGCGGCGCCGGCGGCGACCTGGGACGCGAGCAGCAGCCCCGGTGGGAGCCGTTCGGGTATGGTGCCCTGCCGGACGCACGCGGCTGCCACCCAGCCCATGCACATGAAGAAGAACCCGGACAGCAGCCACCAGGGGTCGGCCGAGGCGAGCTGGGCGGCGCCGTCGGACACGGTGCGCCAGTCGAGCGCCGCCCATGCCGCGATCAGCAGGAGCGGGAGCAGACTCAGCGCCCTCAGGGCGATGGGGGTCCCCCCGCTCGAGCGAAGTCGAGAGTGGGGGAGGGTGGTGGAGGGGGAGCGGACGGGGCCGGGAGTGGTGGCGGCGGGGAGCGGCCCGGGGAGTTTGTCGAGCGGGAGCAGGGACACAGCGCACGTCGTCCTTTCGCGGTACGCCCGTGGGGAGCGGGCGTGCCGGATACAAGGCGAGGCAAAGGGGGACAGCGGGAACCGTTCCCTCCCGGTGTGACGGCACGGTGTCCTGGAGCCGAAGAGGCGCCAGCGGGCGGGCGACGGTGCCGATGATGATGCCCTGTTTCCGCAGCAAGAACGCCTCTCTGTGCCCTTTGTCTCCTTGTGACTTGCCTCTCTGGGCCCCTTGCCTCTTTGTGACTTGCCCCCTTATGGCGCGTCTCCTTACGGCTTGTCCCTTACGGCTCCTTTACGACGCCGAGGCCTTCGCGGAAGCGGCGATCAACTGGTCGAGCAGAGCGATCAGTACGTCCCGGGACGACTCGCGCTCGCGTGCGTCGCAGAGCAGCACCTGAGTGCCCTCCGGTAGTGCCAGGGCGTCCCGGATCTCCTCGGGCGTGTACGGATGCTGTCCGTGGAAGCCGTTGACGCCTATGACGAACGGGATGCCCCGCCGCTCGAAGAAGTCGATCGCGGCGAAGCTGGACTTGGGCCTGCGTACGTCGATGAGGACCACGGCCCCCAGCGCGCCGATGGCGAGGTCGTTCCACATGAACCAGAACCGCTGCTGTCCGGGCGTACCGAAGAGATACAGCACCAGGTCCCGGCCGATCGTGATCCGGCCGAAGTCCAGCGCCACGGTGGTGGCCTGCTTCTCGGCGATGCCGTGGAGGTCGTCGACGCCCAGGCCGGCCGAGGTCAGTCGTTCCTCGGTGCGCAGCGGGACGATCTCGCTGACCGACCCGACCATGGTGGTCTTCCCGACGCCGAAGCCTCCGGCGATCAGTATCTTGACCGTGTCGGGTGCCGAAGTCCCTTGGGCCGGCGTCCCGTTGACGGTTGCGTCAGAGCCGGCCAAGGCCGTCCCTCACTTTCTGCAGCAGGTCCATGTCCGGCGTCCCGGAGACGGGGCGCGGCGGGTGGACGGTGATCCGGTCCGCCGCCAGCAGGTCGCAGAGCATGATGGTGACCACGCTCATCGGCAGATCGAGGTGGGCCGCCAGCTCCGCGACGGCGATCGGCTTCTCGCACAGCCGCAGGATCCGGGCGTGCTCGGGCTGTGTCCGGACGCCCCAGGCGGGCGGTGGGTCCACCGCGGAGACCGTCGTGATGAGGGAGAAGTCGCTGCGGTCGGGCCGGGTCCTGCCGCCGGTCAGCGTGAACGGCCGTACGAGACGACCCGCCGCGTCGCCTCCGCTCACCTCACTCGCCGCGGTCGGCGGCGACCGTGCCCCGTGGCGCCGCGCTCAGGTGCTCGCCGATCTTCTTCACGAGCAGGTTCATCTGGTACGCCACCACGCCGACATCCGCGCCCTGGTGGGTGAGCACGGCGAGATGGGCGCCGGTCCCGGCGGCGGTGATGATCAGATAGCCGTTGCGCATCTCGATGAGCGCCTGGCGTACGGGGCCGCCGCGGAAGTCCATGCTGACGCCCTTGCTAAGGCTCACCAGGCCGGAGGCGGTCGCAGCCAGCCGCTCGGCGTCGTCGCGCAGGAACGCCGTCGACCTGCTGACGACCAGTCCGTCGTCGGAGAGTACGACGGCGTGGTTCACCTCGGCGACCCGGTCCACCAGTCCGGTGAGCAGCTGGTCGAGCTGGCTGTGCGTGGCGGGGATGGGGCGTGTCATTTCTGTGTCCTTCATGAGCGGTCTGCCGGCGGAGTCGAGGTGACGGTTTTTCCGGGGACGGGGACCTGCGTACCTGGGCTCGCTGGTGGGGCTTCTTCTGCTGTGTTTCCTCCTTCGTCTTCTCCTTCGTTGTACGTCCACTCCTCGGCGTCGTCACGGGCCCGAAGCGTCCCGCGCTGGAAACCGGAGAGCGAGGAGGCGGCACGCTCCGCGTCGAAGTCCTCCAACGGGTCGTCCGCCCGGGCGGACACGGAGTCCTCCAGCAACTCGGTGGCGAGGCTGGTCTGCGGTACGCGGCGCGGCAGCGGAGCGAGGGCGCTGCGCTGGCTTGAACCTGGGCCGGAGCCGGAGCCGGAGCCGGAGCCGGAGCCGGAGCCGGAGCCGGACCTGGACCCGGGCGCGGACCCGGATCCGGAGTCGAACCCGGAACCTCGGCCGGACCCGGAGCCGACACTCCGGCCGGACTCGGACTCGGACTCGGACTCGGACCCGGACCCGGCACTCCGGCCGGACCCGGATCCGGAGTTGGGCGCGGACTCGGACCCGGCACTCCGGCCGGACCCGGAGCCGGTCGTGGGCCTGGAACCCGGGCCGAACCCGGTCCCGCCGGTATCGGCCGTCCGCGGCCGGGTCGCGGGCTGGGCTACGCGGCTGCGCGCGTGGCTGTGCCGGCCAGGGCCCTGTGTATCGGCCGAGCTCTCCGCGAGAGCCGCGACCGGCTCGACGTCCTCCTGGGACTCTCGGGTCGTCCGGGTTTCCTGGTCCCCTTGGGCCGGGTCGTCCGCCCATCCGGCCGAAGTGGCGGCGGTATCCGCGTGGGTCGTGGGCCCTTCCTGGGCCTCCCGGATTTCCTGACCCCCTTGGGCCGGGACGTCCGCGTCACTCGCCAAAGCGTCCGCCGAGCCGGTGGCGTCCGTATCGGTCGTGGGCCCCTCCCGCACCACTATGTCGTGCGGCACCAGCACGATCGCCGTTGTCCCGCCGTACGGAGAGGACCGCAGCGTGACGGCGATGCCGTGCCGCGTGGCGAGGCGGGCGATCACGAACATGCCGAGCCGGAGGTCGTCGGCCAGCGCCACCACGTCGAACTGCGGCTCCACCGCCAACTGGGCGTTGAACGCCTCGTAGTCGTCCTCCGACATGCCCAGACCGCGGTCCTCGATCTCGATGGCCAGGCCCTTGGCCACCATCGCGGCCCGTACCCCGACCGGGCTGGGAGCGGGCGAGTACGCGGTCGCGTTGTCGATGAGTTCGGCCAGCAGATGGATGACGTCGGCCACCGCGGGCGGGGCGAGGTACACCTCCTCGACGGTGTGCACCTCCACCCGCTGGTACTCGGCGACCTCGCCGACGGCGCTGCGCAGGATGTCGATCAGCGCGACCGGTTCGGCCCAGCTGCGCCCCGGCCGCTCACCGCTGATGATGACGAGGTTCTCCTCGTAGCGGCGCAGTTGGCTCGCGTTGGAGTCGAGTTCGTACAGGCCCTTGAGGACGTGCGGGTCCTGGTGTTCGCGTTCCAGCGAATCGAGCTTGCTGAGCTGGAGATTGACCAGGTTCTGGCTCTGCCGGGCGATGCCCAGGATCACCTTCTGGAAGCCGCGCCGGGTGTCGGCGAGCTCCACCGCGGTGTGGACAGCCGTGCGCTGGGCGGTGTTGAACGCCTGCGCCACCTGGCCGAGTTCGTCCCGCCCGTAGTCCAGCGGGGGCGCGGCGGAGTCCACGTCGACCTTCTCGCCCCGGTCGAGCCGTGCGACCACGTCGGGCAGCCGCTCCTGGGCGAGGCTGAGGGTGGCCATCCGCAGCCCGCGCATCCGCCGGAACAGGGAGCGGGTGATGCGCCAGGACAGTACGACGCTCAGCAGCAGGGCGACGAGTCCGCCGACGCTCAGGGCGGCGGCCTTGATCAGCAGTGCATGGGCCTCTTCATCGCTGCGGTCGAGCAGTTCCGCGGTCTGCTGGCGGATCAGGTTCGGGTACTGGACCGAGAGCCTGCCCATCGCGTCGTTCCACTGATCCCGTGCGTTCGGCAGGTTGACCTTCCGGGCGTCGCCGCTGCCCGTCGTACGAGCCTCGAGCACCTGGGTCTCGACTGCCTGCAGGTCCTTCCAGGCCTGCCCCTGGAGGATGCGCTCGGTCTGCGTCTTCGCCGTGCCGCGTATGGAGGGGGTGATCTGGTCCTCGACGAGCCAGCGCCGGGCGTTCACCAACTGGACGAAGGCGGCCCGCGACTCCTCGTCCAGCTGCCCGGACGGCCAGGCCAGGGTGAGCAGGGCGTTCTCCTGGGAGACCAGTTCCGCGGCGTGTTCCAGGGCGACGAGCGGTTCGGCCTGCGAGGTGAGGTCCCCGTCGTCGACCTTGGAGAGCTCCTGGAAGGCGTGGATCTGGTCGTCGATGATCGCGGTGTACTGGTCCAGTGCCTGCGCGCCGCTGATGCCGGTGCTTTTGTCGATGTGGCCCTGGTCGATCTGGCTCCGGTAGAACTCCAGGCTCCCCGCGCCGGCGATGACCGAGTACAGCCGGTCTCCTATCCGGTCGGGCGCCTTGTCGATGGCCTTCGACTGGCCGACCAGTTTGGCGACCTCCGCGTCCGTACGTTCCCGCTGCTCGTCCAGGGCGGTCCTGGAGCTGCCGGGCGCGGCCAGCCAAGCGGCCGACAGACTCCGCTCCCGTTGCAGCGCGAGCGTCGCGTCGGTGCCCATGGCGCCGGTCGACCTGCTCAGCTCCGTCTGGGCCCGCAGCCGTAGCCCTTCGGAGAACATCTGCGTCGTCGTCACCCCCCACATCGCGGCGAGGGTGACGCTGGGGACCAATGCCAGAAGGATCAGGGAGAGACGTATGGAACCGAGACGGCGGGGACCTGTCCGTAGAGACATCGTCGTCCTAGGGCGGGGAGCGAGGAGCGAGGAGCTATGAGCGGAAGTGGGCAATGGGGGAGGGGAACGGGGCGGCGGGCGGTAAGACGAACGCGGTGGGTGGCCGCGTGACCAACGCAACACAAGGGGTGCGCAGGATGCTATCCGTACCAGCGACCGTACGCACCGTGAGAGGCCCAAAACCTTGGTAAGGAGGCGGCATGAAAGCGGAGTGTGATAGTCCCCTAACTCACCGTCCATGCCCGCTCGTTGAGGAGCACCTGCCTGACCGGTGCCCTCTGGAATCTCGTTCCTCATGCGTGCTGCCCCGTGGGAGCGTGCAGTCATGAGTTCCGAAACCAGCACCGACGTCCTGCGCTACTCCGCCTTCACTCCGGAGGGGGCCGGCGGCAACCCCGCCGGGATCGTTCTGGACGCCGCCGGGCTCGATCCCACTCAGATGCTGGCCCTCGCCGCCGAGGTCGGTTACTCGGAGACGGCGTTCATCATGGCGCGGGACGATACCGAACGCCGCTTTCGGGTGCGGTACTTCAGCCCTCTCGTCGAGGTTCCGTTCTGCGGGCACGCCACTGTGGCGACCGCCGTGGCGCTGGCCGAGCGGAACGGGCCCGGGGAGTTCGTCTTCGACACCCCGGCCGGAGAGATCCCGGTGTCCACGGGCGCCGACCCCGACGGGACGGTGCGCGCCACTCTCACCAGCGTCCCCGCCCGCTCCCGCCCGGCCACCCCGGACGAGCTCACCCCGGCTCTCGCCGCGCTGCGCTGGGCCGAGGGTGACCTGGATCCGGAACTGCCGCCGCACGTGGCCTTCGGTGGGGCAGAGCACCTGGTCCTCGCCGTCGCCTCCCGCGCCCGGCTGGCAGATCTCGCGTACGACTTCGACGGCCTCGCCGACGTGATGCGGCAGCACGGCTGGACCACGCTCCAACTGGTCTGGCGCGAGGCGGACGACCTCTTCCACGTCCGCGACCCCTTCCCGGTCGGGGGCGTGGTGGAGGACCCCGCGACGGGAGCGGCAGCCGCCGCCTTCGGCGGCTATCTGCGCACCCTCGGCCTGGTCCGCGAGCCGATGACCCTCACCCTCCGCCAGGGCGAGGACATGGGGTGCCCCAGCGAACTGCTCGTGGACATCGACCCGACGGATCCACGGGTGCGGGTCACCGGCCGGGCACGCCCGATCGGTGACCCGCACTGACCAAAGACGTACTGAAGACGTACTACGGCAGCCCCCACGGATCGCCCGGCTCACTCAACGCCACCGGAGCGATGTCGAGTTCGGGGCGTTCACCGGCGTACAACAGCACCTCCCGGCCCTTGGCCAGCTCGATCACCAGGGTGCCGTCGTCCGTCGTGTGCGTGCGCGCCCGGCTGCCGTCGTCGAGCACCGCCGTCACCGCCCCGCCCGTCAGACCGTGCCGGATCTCGAGCCGCTCACCCGCCAGGCTCCGTACGCGTACGAAACGGGTGACCCCGCCCTTGCGGACCGCGCTGACCAGGAAGGCCCCCTGCGTGCGGAAGTCGTGCAGCGTGACATCGGCCCAGGAATCCGGAACGGCGGGGAAGACCCGTACGACACCGCCCCAGCTCTGGCAGAGCATGTCGTGCAGGGACTGCGACGCCGACAGCGGTGTCTCGATGACCGGACCGGCCTCCGTGTAGTGGGTGTTGGCCCGGCACGGATACCGCGTGCTGGGATCGAAGAACTTCTTCAGATACTCCAGCGCCGTGGAGCCGCGGCCCATCATCGCGAACATCGACGCGGCGCCCGTATAGCTGTAGCCGCGGTGGGATCCGGTCACCGCGTGCCAGTGGACGATCGACTTCTCGATCAGCTCGCGCTGCTCCGGCTGCTCCCAGTTCACGAGATACAGCGGGTACACCATCAGCAGGTGCGAGTAGTGGCGATGGGACTGCGCGTACGGGGTCCGATCACCGATCATGAAGCCGTTCTCGTCCACCGGATACGGCGTCAGCTTCGCCAGCACCTCCTGCCAGCGCGGCTTCAGCGGATCGTCGGTCCCCAGCCGCTCGGCTGCCTCCAGGAGCGCGGTGCAGCCCCAACGGATCAGCGCCAGATCGTAGTTGGTGTCCTTCGGCGGTACGACGGGATACTCCGGCGACAGCGTCGACGGCAGGTGCAGCTTGCCGTCGCTGTCCGGCTGGAGGAAGTGCAGGTAGTAGTTGATCGTGCGGCGCAGCAGCGGGTACACCGTGTCGCGCAGCAAAGCCTCGTCCATGGTGTGCCGGTAGCTCAGCCATACGTTGTGCAGCGCCCAGGTCAGATTGCCCGACTCACCTCCGCTGCCCGGAGTGGGGGCGCTGCGGTTGGCGAACATGTCGGAGCTGCGGCCGACTCCGGCGCTGTCCGAGCGGTACGCGGCGGGCACGTTCGCGATCAGCTGTTGCTGGTTCTGCCTCAGGGTGGTGGCGAGCGAGTCGAGTTCCAGATGGTTGGAGCCGTGGATGAGCCAGTACTCCAGCTGCACGTTGAGGTTCCACCACACGGCGGGCCAGGGCGTGGGCTCCAGCCAGGGCCCGCAGGTGGCCATCACGGGGCCGTCGGCGCGGCTGGCGGACGCGACCTTGTAGAGCTGGATCCAGTGGAAGCTCTGCAGCCGCTCGTCGGGGATCGAGACGAAGCTCTTGCGGTAGAAGGCGTGCCACCAGCGGGTGTGGAGCGCGCGGACCACGCCGTACGGAGCGGCGCGCTGGACCTTCCGCAGTGAGACCTCCCCGGCGCGGGTGTCGGAGGGGTAGCTGTGGGCGACGCCGAGCAGGAGCGTGTCGCCCGAGCGGCGGTAGGCCGTCGCCGTCTGGCCTCCGCCGAGGAGCGGCTGGAGGACCTGCTCGATGTCGCCCGAAGTCCGTGTGGTCCAGGGCGGGTTGGCGACGTACCCGGCCGGCGGCGCCTCGCTGATCTTCCGGGGACTGACGGCCTCTTCGGGGTGGAACGTCCAGCGCACCTCCTCGTCGCCGTCGGCCGTCACGCGCGCGGCGAAGATGCCGTCATGGATGAAGGCGGAGAGGGTCAGGGAGCCCTTGTCCGTGGTGATCGTGCCGGTGAGCTCGGCGTTCCACAGACTCAATCGCCAGTCGACCGCGCCGATGGTGCCGACCGGATCGAGGGTGAGATGCCCGACGGGCAGCCGGCACGTCCCCCAGCCACTGCCGAACTCGGGCCGGTGATCCTGCACTTCACCGTGCTGCACGGTGAAGCGAATGCCCTTCGTCTCCGGGTCCCGGTAGACCATGCTGCCCAGCCGGCCGTCGCCGAGGAACGGCCCTTCGTGCCACAGCGTGGGCAGCCTGCGCCACACCAGGTCCTGCTTCCGCAGGAAGTCGGCCCACGCACCGTCCGACTCCATGCGGTTACGGAGCTTCCAGCGATGGCCCCCCGGACCGATGACACCGGAGGAATCAGCGGCTTGGGCAACTTCCGGAAGAGCGGCAAGAGTTGTGCCGGCCAGCGCCGAGCCGAGCACTGCTCTGCGAGAGGTCATGCGGATGCCTCCAAGAGTGACAAGAGTGAGGGGTGGGTCGGCGTCAGGCCCAGCCGGCCGGTTCGGCCAGGGCGTACGTCGAGGCGATCCGGTGGCTGTCGTGCAGGACCGTCAGCGTGCGCGGGCCGCTGGGCGTGCCGTCGCGCCAGGCGGTGCAGTAGATCCCGTTGGACCAGCGGATCGTCCGTGAGGTGGACGGCAGTACGGTGATGCCGGTGCGGCTCACCGTCTTCGTGCCGTTCAGCCACACCTCGAAGGCGCCCTGGCCGTCGCCGGCGAGCTTCAGCCGGGTGACGATCCTGATCCAGGTGCCCCGCAGGCCACTGATCGACCCGGCCGTCCCCTTGATGCCGCCGGAGCCGCCGAACTGGATCGTGGACCCGATGACGAACATCAACAGCCAGGGTCCTTCGGGGTCTTCTGGCGACCACTGCTGGAAGGTGACGTTCTGGTCGTGGAACGTCCAGTCGGACGCGAGACGGATCGCCTGGCCGTAGTACCGGTCCTCACCGACGCTCTGCGCGCCGCGCTTGATCACTTCGGAGTGGTAGCCCCCGGTCTCGTCGATGTACGTCTGTGTCGCCGCGAGAGCGTGAGCGCCTTTGTAGGTGGGCGAGTCGACGGTCTCGATCACGCCGTCCTTCTGTGTGTAGGCGTGGTCCCAGCCCTCGACGCTGCCGCGGTTCTGGAAGTACACCTCGTCGGCGGCGTCCGCCCGTCCCGGCAGGAGCGCGGCGGTGGCACCGGCGAGGCCGAGTCCGCCGAGCGCGGTGAGTGCTCTTCGTCTCCGCACGGCTCACCGCGTCCAGTACGTGATGTTGCGGAAGCGCGCCTCGGCGCGACCACTGCCGTGGTGGTAGACGCCGTTCTTGAAGTGGCGGGTGGCCGGGCCGCGGTCCTCGGTCGTCAGCACCAGCTCGTCGTCGAAATAGACCTTGACGCTGCGGCTGGAAGCGTTGTGCTCCAACTTGACGTTGAACCAGGTGTTGTACGCGTTGGTCTTCAGGACCGTGCGGTCGTACGCCCGTACCGTGCCGCCACTCGCGCTGTAGGCGTTGAGCATGAAGTCCGTGGCGGGGGTGCCCTCGGGGTGGACCACCCGGAGGATCTGCACAAAGGTCGCGCCGTTCGTACCGGACGGGAGATACACGTCGGCGTCCCACATGTGCTGCCCGGACGTGTACTCCTGCCTCCAGCGCATCTCGGTGCGCGGGTCCGTGGAACTGCCCTGCGACATGGGCTCGTCGGTGTCGTACACCCACATCCGGTGCACACCACCGCTGTTGCTGTAACGCTCGCTCAGGCCGAGATTCCACGGCTTCTGCATGCCGTAGGTGAACGAGGTCTTCTCCCAGCCGTCCGTGGGAGATGCGGCCACGGCGGAGGACACCGACGGGGTCATCGCCCAGGCGGCGCCTCCCGCGAGTAAGCCTCCGGCTGCCAGAACCGTGCGTCTTGTTGGGTTCATGCCATTCCTTTCGATACATCGGAGCTATCTCTCGGCGCAACGTAGAAGCTGGGAGAGAAGCGCGTCAATATGTCGAACGCGCCAAGAAGAGATCCGATGTACTGGAGGCTAAGTCTGGACCTTACTCGCGCGGCGTGGTACGTGAAGAGGGTCAGGCCGCCTGCCCGAGACCGACTCGGGCCGCCCGAACGTCCAGGACCGTGGCCGCGGACTTCTTGTACATCTCGATCTCGTCGTCGGCGAACTCCCGGACGTCCTTGAAGCCCAGCCCGACGATCGCGAACAGCCGGGTGTCGTCGTCCGGAGCGAAGACGGGGATGGTGAGGGAGCCCTTCGACCCGGCGGCGCGGCCCTGCCGGACGGCGACGCCCGAGGTGTCGCTCGGGAAGTCGCTGATGGCGACGGGCGCCCGGCGCTGCGCGGCGGTCCCGGCCATGCCCTTGCCGATGGGGATGACGGAGGTGCCGTTCTGCACGGCGGGCGGCAGGTTGTGCGCGGCCACGAGGACGATCTCGCCCTCCTCGGCGGGCCCCGTGAGGTGCACGGAGCCCACGAAGCCACCGTGGCGCTCGACGAAAGCGGTGAGCCAGGCCGCGATCTCGGGGCGGGCGTTGCGCAGGACTGTCTCGTTGAGGGGGATGCTGGGTGCGCTGGACATCAGTATTCCTTGTCAGGTGGGGGCAACAGTGGAGGGCACGGACAAAGGCTGGAGGGCGGCGGCCCGCGGCCACGCCGCCCTCTTCTCAGTCCTAAGCGGTCTCGGGGAAGTGAGGTACGCCCCCGCGCCTCCCCCACCCCCCCCCGAGACCGCTTAGTCCCCGGTGCGGGCGTCAGGATCCGATGCGGCCTCCGGTGTGAGCCGTGCCAGCTGCAACAGCAGTGCCTTGACCTCCGTCGCCGCGTACGCCTCCCGCGCCAACTCCGGTTCGGAGCACAGGAGTACGGGCCCGTGGTCCGGATCCTCCGGCAGCCGGCCGTGACTGCCGCGAACCCCCGACGGGTCCAGCGGGACGGTCTGTATCCGGTAGCGGAACCCGAGCTTCTTCCGGGCGATCTGGCCCACGGCCTTCAGCTTCACCGCCGGGACCGTCTCGTCGTACAGCAGCTCGGCGGGGTCGTAGCCGGGCTTGCGGTGGATCTCCACCTGGCGGGCGAAGTCCGGGGCGCGGTCGTCGTCCAGCCAGTAGTAGTACGTGAACCAGGCGTCGGACTCGGCGACGGCGACCAGCTCGCCGGAGCGCTCGTGATCGAGGCCGTACGCCGCCTTGCCCTCGGCGTCCAACACCCGCTCCACACCGCCTAGTTCGCCGACGATCTTCGCGACGGCCTCGGTGTCGGCCGGGTCCCGTACGTACACATGCGCCACCTGGTGATCGGCCACGGCGAACGCGCGTGAGGTCCAGGGGTCCAGGTACTCCATGCCGTCCTGCGTGTAGACGTCCAGCAGTCCGGCGCGGCGCAGGGCGCGGTTGATGTCGACGGGGCGGGAGACCGGGGTGATGCCGTACTCGCTGAGCGCCACGACGGTGGCGCCCTCGCTGAGGAAGTGGTCGATCAACGGGCGCAGTGCGTCGTCGAGTTGGCGGGCGGCGCGGGCGGTCGCGGGGGAGTCCGGGCCGGAGCGCTGGGGCTCGTAGTCCATCTGCGGGATGTAGACGAGGGTCAGGTCCGGGCGGTGCTCGTCGAAGACCTGGCGGGCTGCGCCGAGGATCCACTGGGTGGAGGGCATGCCCGCGTTCGGTCCCCAGTAGGTGAAGAGGGGGAACGGGCCGAGCCGGTCGGTGAGTTCGTCGTGCAGGGAGGGTGGCCAGGTGTAGCAGTCGGGTTCCTTGCGGCCGTCGGAGTAGTAGACGGGCCGCGGGGTGACGGTGAGGTCGACGTCCGCCCCCATCGCGTACCACCAGCAGATGTTCGCCACCTTGTAGTCGGGGTTGGTCTTCCGCGCCGTCTCCCAGATCTTCTCGCCGCCGACGAGCGCGTTGTGCTGCCGCCACAGCAGCACTTCGCCGAGGTCGCGGAAGTACCAGCCGTTGGCGACCGCGCCGTGGGTGCTCGGCGGTTCCCCGGTGAGGAAGGTGGACTGGGCGGTGCAGGTCACCGCGGGCAGGGTGGTCCCGAGCCGGGCCTGGAAGCCGCGTTCGCCGAGGGCGGCGACGGCGGGCATATGGCGCAGCAGCGTCGGGGTGAGCCCCACGATGTCGAGCACGACGAGCCGGTCGGTCATGACGTTTCCTCCTTGAGGCCGAGGCCGGTCAACCGGTCCCTGGCCCAGGCGAGTTCGGCGGCGATGCCCCCGGCCAGGTCAGCGGGCGGCCGGGGCAGCACGGACCAGGTGTAGGTCTCCACCTCGATGTGGTCGCAGCCGGCGACCGGCCCGCCGAGAAGTCCGGCGAGTACGGCGGTGAGCTGGGGCGCGGTGGTACGCAGCGGGGGTTCGGGCTCGGCATGCAGCGGGGCGTGGAAGTGGACCCGCCAGGGGCCTCGGTCGGCGGGGAGTCCACCGGCCAGGGCATCGGGGAGGTCGTCGACGCCGAGGATCGTGCCCTCGCCCAGCGTGTCCCACCGGCCCGGACCGGCGGGCCCGCCGACGGGACTCGGCCCGGCGGAAGATCCGCCGCCCCCGCCCGGCTGACGGGCGCGTCCGGAGCCGGTCGGCCCGCCGAGCCCGCAGACATGCCGGGTCCCGTCTGCCTGCTCGCCCGCCGCCAGCCCCCTCTGGCGTGGGATCCGGGGCCACGCGACGCCGGGGCCCCGTCCCTCGCCAAGCCCGCCGGAGGTCCCCCAACTGCCCTGCGCAGCAACCCTCGTACGCGTCTGATGCAGAAACCGCGCCTCCGCCAGCCGCCCCAGCGCCGCGCGAGCAGCCGGATCGGCCGGATCGTCCGCCTCCACCGCGCACGACGCCTGCAGCTTGACCACCGGCAGCCCGGCGGCGGCCAGCCGTGCCAGAGCGGCGCCCGGATCCTCGAACTGGACCGCGAGATGGCAGGCGTCCAGGCAGATGCCGAGCCGTTCCGGGTCCAGGCCGCCCAGTTCCCGTACCGCCTGCGTGGTCGTCTCGACCACGCACCCCGGCTCCGGCTCGAAGCCGACGCGGACCGGACGGCCGGTCTCGCGCTCGATCGCGGCGAGGCCGTCGGCCAGCAGGTCCAGGGCACGGCGGGCGGTGTTGGCACGTTCGGCCGGCCAGGGCGTGCGCCAGGCGAGCGGAAGCGTGGAGACGCTGCCGCGGCGGGCGTCGTCCGGGAGGAGGGCGGTCAGGACGCGGGCGCAGTCGAGGGTGTAGGCAAGGCGGGCCTGGTCCGTCCAGTCGGGGAGGTAGACGTCCTTCTTGACGACCTCGCGATGGAAACCGGCGTACGGGAAGGCGTTCAGCGTGACGGTCTCCAGACCCCGCAGGCTCAGCTCGTCCTTCAGCCGCTCCAACGCCCGCCCGTCACCGACGAGTTCGGTGACGACGTCGCGGGCCAGCCACAGGCCGATGCCGAGCCGGTCGACGCCGAGCCGTTCCCGCACGGGTTCGGCGTAGGCGGCGAGCTGCGCGAGCACCCCGTCCAGGTCCTCCGCCTGATGGACGTTGCTGCAGTACGCGAGATGGACGGGCGTCCCGTCGGGATGGCGCAGGCGCATGCCCCGCTCACTCTCCGCCGCGCTTGATGGAGTTGCCCTGGTAGGTCGCCGACTCGTCCGGCTTGGGCTCATCCAGGACCGGGTCGAGGTCCAGCCGGCCGCTCTGCCCGTAGAAGGCGACCGGGTTGCGCCACAGCACCCTGTCCACCTCGTCCGCCGCGAACCCGGCCGCCAGCATCGCGAGACCGGTCTTACGGGTCTTCAGCGGATCGCTGCGCCCCCAGTCCGCCGCCGAGTTGACCAGCACCCGATCACTCCCGTGCTCCTGGATGATCCGTACCATCCGGTCCTCGCTCATCTTCGTCTTGGGATAGACCGAGAACCCGGCCCAGCAGCCGCTGTCGAGGACCATGGAGACGGTGAGTTCATTGAGGTGGTCGAGCACGACCAGCTCGGGCGCGATCCCCGACTCCCGTACGACATCCAGCGTCCGCCGCGTGCCCGCCTCCTTGTCGCGGTGCGGGGTGTGGACGAGGGCCGGGAGCTCGTGCTCGATGGCGAGCTGGAGCTGCCGGGCCAGGGCCTCGTCCTCCTCCTTGGTCATCGAGTCGTAGCCGATCTCGCCGACCGCGACGACCCGGTCCTTGGCGAGATAGCGAGGCAGCTCGTCCAGCACCGGTGTGCAGCGCGGATCGTTGGCTTCCTTCGGGTTGAGGGCGATCGTGCAGAAGTGCTGGATGCCGAACTGCGCGGCGCGGTACGGCTCCCAACCCAGCAGCGAGTCGAAGTAGTCGTAGAAGCTCCCGGGCGAGGTACGGGGCTGACCCAGCCAGAAGGCCGGTTCGACGAGGGCGCGTACCCCCGCGGCGAACATCGCCTCGTAGTCGTCCGTCGTACGGGAGGTCATGTGGATGTGGGGATCGAAGATGCGCATGTTCAGGAGGCTCCATCGAGGGCGGCGGGGCGGTCATCGGCGGGGGCGAAGGCCCGGATGACGGGTGTGATGTCCTCCGGTACGGCACGTCCGGCCGCGATCCGCTCGCGCGCGAAGTCGGTCAGCATCCGGGCGAGTTCGGCGTCGGCGCGCTCGTCGAGTCCGGCGACACGGCTCAGCGGGATCTCGTAGAAGACGCACTTCAGGACGGCCTGCCGAAACTCGTCGTCCGGCAGATGTCTCGCCGCGTACGGTCCGAGGGCGGCCTCGATCAGCGTCGTGTCGTTGCCGCGGAGCGTCTCCCGCACCAGGAAGAGGAAGCGTCCCTCGTCGTCGATCAGCGGCAGCGAGCGCAGTACGGCCCGCTGCTCGGCCGGGTCGCCGTGCCGGTGGAGCGCTCCCACGGTTTCGGTGAGCGCGGGGTCGTGCAGCGGCAGGGCGGTGAGGAGTACGGCGCGGGCGGCCTCGTCGATGGTCCAGTGGTCGTCGATCCTGGCCCGGCCGCAGCGGCGGCGGACGGCGGGGAAGAGGGCGCCGATGGCGGTGGGATCGGCGATGACGCGGTCGACGGCGGTGTCGAGCCAGGCGCGGGCCTCGGGTTCGAGGACCGTACGGAGTTCAGGTATGCCGGAGATCATGGTCGCGCTCTCTGTGCTTACTGTGTTGCTTGCGCTTCTTGTACTGCCTCTTGTGCCTTCTGCTCTCTCTGCTCTTTCTGAACCTTCGGTGCTTTGAGCGCTGTCCGTCGGAGGAACTCGATGGAGCGCCGGGCGACTTCGGGCGCGTCGAGCGAGCCGCCCTGGATCTCGACGGAGACCAGGCCCTGGTGCCCGAGTTCGCCGAGGGCGGCCAGCACCGGGACGAAGTCGATCTCGCCGTCGCCGAATTCGAGATGCCGGTGGACATCGCGCACCATGTCCTCGATCTGCACGTTCAGCAGCTGGGGCGCGGCCAGCCGTACGCACTCCAGCAGCTCGATCTCCTCGACGCAGTGCGCGTGCCCGACATCCAGCGTGATCCCGAACAGCTCATGCCCGCCGAGCCGTTCGCCGAGTTCCAGGCACCGCTCCACGGTGTCGACGAACATGTACGGCTCCGGCTCGAAGGCGAGGGCGACGCCATTGGCCTCCGCCGTCTGCAACACGGTCTCCATGCCTGCCGTGAGCCGCTTCCACGCGTCCTCCTCCGGCAGCCCCTTCGGCGCGGCACCACTGCACAGATGGACGGTGGGCGAACCCAGGTCGGCGGCGATCCAGATCGCCCGCCGCAGCAGATCGACGCGCCGCTGCGCCCCCTGAGACATCAGCGTCGGCTCGTGCTTGCCCCACGGGTCGAGTAAATAGGGTGCCCCCGTCTCGACGGTGACGCTGAGCCCGTACCACGCCAACTCCCCTGCAAGCTTGTTGACTTGGCGCGGCAGGTCATCGGCGTACGGATCGAGGTGCCCATGGTCGAGGGTCAGCGCCACCCCGTCGTAGCCGAGGTCGGAGAGCACGGCGAGCACATCGCTCAGCCGGTGGTTGGTAAAACCGTTGGTGCCGTAGCCGAATCGCAGATCCATGAGTGACGTCCTCGGGTCCCTTTCAGGTTGCTCTTCGGGTCAGGTCGGTGACACGCGCCGGGCCAGCCGCCGCGCCAGCGGATGTACGGCCCCCAGCACCGCCGCCACGCCGGGCGCCCCGCCCCGCGCGGTCAACGCCGCCTGCAACGGCACCATGCCCAGGATCCCGGCTCCCACCGCCCGCCGTACATTCTCCCCCGAGGGCTTCCGTACGGCTCTGACCTGCGCCAGTCCGTATGTACCGAGGTAGCCGAGCGCTCCGGCGGCGGCGACCGCGGCGGTACGGGCGTCAGGGCGTCGCCCGGACCTGGAGGGTGCGGCGCCCGCTGCCGCGAGCGCGGTCGCGGCCGACACCCCGAGGGTGGTCGCGGGCAGTCGGGCCGGGGCCCCGGAGATCTCGTGCCGGCTGAGGGCGGTGAGCGTGTACGTATGCAGCCCGACCAGGGCCGCCGGCACGAGCCCACGCCTGCCGGACCCCTTGGACCCGTTTCTCGCCCCACCGGCCGCCACCGCGCCCGCGAGCACGTCAAGGGCCCGTGCCCCGGCCATCGCGGCGGGCCCGGCACGTCGACTTCAGCTTCAGGTCGTACGCCCAGACCAGCCCCGTCAGCGGCAGTGCGACACCGAGTCCGCGGCGACCGCCGGAGAGGGCCGCGAGTCCGAGACCCGCGGCGGTCAGACCGCAGGCCAGGGAGAGGGCCGTACGGCGCGGGACGCGGCCGGAGGGGACGGGGCGCTGGGGGCGTTCGACGGCGTCGACGGGGGCGTCGGCGTAGTCGTTGAGGGCCATCCCGGCCCAGTAGAGGCAGACGGAGGAGGCCATCGTGCCCACAGTCCGCGGTCCGAGCGGGCGTCCCGCCGCGGCGGCCCCCGCGAGTATGTCGCCCGGCACACTCAGCGCGGCCGGGGCGCGTACGAGACTTGCCAGGTCAGCGAGGCGTACGGGCCGGGATCCGAAGCGGACGTCCGCTTTCCGGTCGTTCATGGAAGCAAGTTACACGCGCTCCTTGAACATTCATTCTTGTGATGTGTGGGGATTGCGTGACGAATGTGGCCACGGGGGGATGTTTACGTCTCTGTGCCGAGTGCTCCGTGTGTGGAGGGGGACGGAGCGTGACGCGGTTGGAGCGGGGGCGGTGAGGGGCGACGGATGGCTGAATCGACCATCCATCCACATCATTGACTTTCGGCTGAGTCAACCACAGGATTCCCGGCGTGACCCCCACCGAGCACACGTACGCCGGTCCGGCCCTCCCTCCCGACCTGGACGAGGCCGTCCACCGCTGTCTCGTCGCCGGATTCGACGGCACCACGACCGTCCCCGACACCCTGAAGCGGCTCATCGACCGTGGCCTCGGCGGCGTCATCCTGTTCACCCGCAATGTGCGCGACGCGCAGCAGGTCCGCGAACTGACGGACGCCCTGCGGGACTTCCGCCCCGATCTGCTGGTGGCCATCGACAACGAGGGCGGCGACATCGGGCACCTGGTGAGCGCGGGCGCACCCGAAGTCCCCGGCTCCTTCGCCCTGGGCGTCGTGGACGACACCCGGCTCACCGCCCTGTGCGCCGACGCACTGGCCGGACACCTGACCTCGCTCGGCATCACGGCCTCGTACGCCCCCGTCGCCGACCTTCAGCACCATCCGCTGAACCCGATCGTGCGCACCCGCTCCTTCGGCGCCGATCCCCAGCTGGTCTCCCGGCATCTGCGCGCCTGGATCACCGCGACGGAGGCGCGCGGCGTCGCCTCCTGCGCCAAGCACTTCCCGGGGCACGGGGGCACCGTCACCGACAGCCACCACGATGTGGCCGTCGACCCACGGGCGTACGACGAACTCGACCTCGACCCCTTCCGGGCCGCGATCGCCGTCGGGGTGCCGATGCTGATGAGCGCCCATGTCGTGTTCCCGGCACTGGATCCCGACCGTCCGGCCACGCTGAGCCCCCGCGTTCTGAGCGGCCTGCTCCGTGATGAGCTGGGCTTCGACGGTGTTCTGGTCAGCGACGCGCTGGAGATGAAGGCGATCGCGGACAGCTACGGGGAGGCGGCCGGGGCGCGGCTCGCCCTCGAGGCCGGGGCCGATCAAGTCATCGTCGCCGTACCGGACTTGGGGGTCACGGTCGGCTGCCGGGACGCGGTGCTGGACGCGGTGGGCAGCGGCGCGCTGTCGATGGAAAGGGTGCAGGAGGCCGCGGGACGGGTCCGGCGGCTGGCCGAGCGGTATGCGGAGCCGGTGGCTTCGGGCGCGGTCGCCCGGTGGGACTCCGGGGCCGGGTTGGAGGCGGCGCGGCGGGCGGTACGGACGCCTGCGCCGCATGTACGGGGCGCCCATGTCGTCGACCTCTTCCCACCACCGCATCCCGCGCTCAACTGGGGCGGCGAGGACCTGCTGACGGAGGTACGCGCCCTCGACCCCACGGCCACGGGGACGGTGGTCACCCGGGCTCCGGCGGACGTGGCGGGCCTCGCCGCCGAGATCCTGCGACGGGCCGAGGACGCGCCGCTGGTGGTCGCCACGTACGACGCCGAACTGCACCCCTGGCAGGCCGCACTCCGGGGGGCGCTGCTGGCCGGGCGTACGGATGTGGTCCGCGTTTCGACGGGTCTGCCGGACGGCGGTGCCGTGTGCTCGTACGGGCGGGGGCGGGTGAATCTGCGGGCGGTGGCGGGGGCGTTGGTGTGCGTTGCCTGAGGCGCGTCAGCGACTTCGGCGGGCGTTGAGCCGGGCGGCCTGGCGCGTCAGGTGGGCGCGTTCGGCGAGGTTGGGTGCCTTGTGGGCGGCCTCGGAGTACAGCCGCGCCGCCGTGGTCAGGTCGCCGTCGCGTTCGTGGAGGTAGGCCGCCACCGCGGTGTGGCGGGGCAGTGAGTCGTCCAGTGCGGCGAGGGCCGCCAGGCCGGCGCGGGGTCCGTCGGCCTCGCCGACGGCGACCGCACGGTTGAGCCGGACGACCGGGTTGTCGGTCAGGCGGGCGAGCTCGTCGTACCACTCGACGATCTGCACCCAGTCGGTCTCCTCGGCGGCGGGTGCGTCGGCGTGCAGTGCCGCGATGGCGGCCTGGGCCTGGAACTCGCCGAGGCGGTCGCGGGCGAGGGCCGCCTGCAGGATCTCGACACCCTCGGCGATCGACTTCGTGTCCCACCGGCCGCGGTCCTGCTCGGCGAGCGGCACCAGGCTGCCGTCGGGCGCGGTCCGGGCGGCGCGCCGGGCGTGGTGGAGCAGCATGAGGGCGAGCAGCCCCGCCACCTCGGGGTGGTCGATCGCGGCCGCGAGCTGCCGGGTGAGCCGGATGGCCTCGGCGGCGAGGTCGACGTCGCCGGAGTAGCCCTCGTTGAAGACCAGGTAGAGGACGCGCAGCACGGTGGCGACATCGCCGGGCTGGTCGAACCGCACGCCGGAGACGGTGCGCTTGGCCCGGCTGATGCGCTGGGCCATGGTCGCCTCGGGCACCAGATAGGCCTGGGCGATCTGGCGGGTGGTCAGCCCGCCGACGGCGCGCAGCGTGAGCGCGACCGCGGACGACGGCGTCAGCGACGGGTGGGCGCACAGGAAGTAGAGCTGGAGCGTGTCGTCCACCGTCGGCGCGGGCCCGGGTGGCGGCTCCTCGTCGACGAGGTCCTCACGCCGGCGGCGGGCGGCTTCCGCCCGGGTCGCGTCGAGGAACTTGCGCCAGGCCACGGTGACCAGCCAGCCCTTCGCATCCCGCGGCGGGTCGGCGGGCCAGACGCGGATCGCCTCGATGAGCGCGTCCTGCACGGCGTCCTCGGCCGCCGCGAAGTCGGCTCCGCGGCGGACGAGGACGGCGAGC
>NZ_JNWJ01000075.1:0-59595 GCF_000716805.1 Streptomyces yerevanensis
CCTCGGCCGGCAGGTCCTTGAGCAGGTAGCCGTGGGCGCCCGCCCGCAGCGCCTGTACGACGTACTCCTCGTCGTCGAACGTCGTCAGCATCACCACTCGGCACTCCGGTGCCCGGCCGCGCAGCACGGCCACCGCCTCGACCCCGTCCATCTCCGGCATCCGGACGTCCATGAGAACGACGTCCGGTTCCAGCTCCAGGGTCTTCGCCACGGCGTCCCGGCCGTCCACGGCCGTACCGACGATCTCGATGCCCGGCCGGATGGACAGCAGGGAGGCGATGCCGTCCCGGATGAGCCGCTGTCGGCGTCATCCTGATCTGGCTCTCGGCCGCGCTGTCGCACACCTCGCGGACCGGGGAGACACCGGAGGTGTCGCACACGGACGAGCCGGAGAGGAACGGAACGGGCAGTCGCGGGCGAGTCCGCGGACCGCGTCGGGGATGGTCCGGTGGGACCGGTTCGGTGATCCGGGCGGGGAGGCGGTCGCGTTGCTGGAATTGCGCGGCCGTCTCTGGGTGATGCTGGCGGCTGGCGCCTGGCTCGGCGTCACGGTGCTCGGTTCGTCAGCCGCCTTCGCCACGCTGCCTTCCGTTTACGCTCGCTCGGCCACGGTCGGGTCGGTCGAGTCCGAGATCAGTTCCGCGACGCGCAGGGTGCACTTCCACTCCGTCACCTGGCCCTTGATCACCACCAGGTACGACTCCAGGTCGGCGAAGCGGTACACCTGGCGCCACTGCTCTCTGAGCCCCTTGGCCGGCCGGTACGTGTGGAGGGCGGCGCGGAGTTCCTCCAGCGCTTGGTCCTTCGTTTCCAGTCCGCGGCGGATGATCGTGGTCTCGTTGTAGTCAGGGGCGTATCCGTACTGTGCGATCACGGCCCAGCTGCCCATGCTTGCTCCCCCCTCGGCGCTGGCTGCGTGGACGCCAGTCAGCCACAGCCCTGCCGCCCGGGCAAGGGGGCCGGTGACGCGGCATCACGCTAGTCCTCATCCCGACGCCGGCTTGCAAACACCTTTCCTGGGCGGCGAGTTGCCACATGCCGATCGCCGGCCTCCGGGAGAACATCGAGGGCGAGCTGGTCCCGGGGCCGGCCGAGTCGTTGGTCGACCGGGAGACGTTCGACGCGCTGCAGGAGCTGTTCCGGGAGAACCAGAAGCGTCGGGGCAGCAAGTCCAAGCATGTGCACTACCTGTCCGGCGGCCCGGCGACCTGCGCCTTGTGCAAGCAGCCACTGGTGGCCCGGTCCACGGCGAAACGGTGGGCGCGGGTACGTGTGCGAGAGCGCGGGCTGCGGCAAGGCCATAAGGAGGAGTTGGCGCGAGCGTACGGCGCCAAGGAGCTGAACCTGGGCGAGTTCCGGGCGGCGAAGGCGGCACTGGAGCAGCGGCGGAACCTGGTGCAGTGGGTCGTGCGGGAGGTGCGGGTGGGTCCGGCAACGGTGCGCGGGTCGCGGAAGTTCGACGAGGCACGGTTCGAGATCTTCTGGCGGTAGTGCGCAGGCCGGCTCCAGCGTGCGGAAGAGTGTCAGGCCAGAGAGCCCTCTCAGCAGAGCCCCCGGTATGCCGTGACCGCCTCACGTGGGGCTTCCCGGACGTACGGCGGTCATTATCTGCGGCGGGCAGGGGGCAGAGGAACCGGAGCGACGCCCTCGACGACGGTGTTGCTGAGGGTTCCGATGCCCTCGACCGTCATGGTGACGGTGTCGCCGGGGATGAGTGGCGGAGGTTCCAAGGCGCCGTTGCGGCCCCAGAGTTCGGCCAGGCAGCCGCCGTTGCCGCAGGTGCCGGAGCCGAGGACGTCGCCGGGGCGGATCCAGGTGCCGCGGGAGGCGTACGCCGCCATCTCCTCGAACGTCCAGGCCATGTTGGCCAGCCTGTCCCGCCCGATCGTCTCGCCGTTGACCTGGACGGTGAGGGCCAGGTCGAGGAAGCCCTCCGCATTGCGGTGGGGCTCGAGTTCGTCGGCGGTGACGAGCCAGGGGCCGAGGGTGGTGGCGGTGTCCTTGCCCTTGGCGGGGCCGAGTTTGACCCTCATCTCGCGGCCCTGGAGGTCGCGAGCGGACCAGTCGTTGAGGATCGTGTAGCCGATGATGTGCTCGCGTGCCTGCTCGGGCGTCAGGTCCCGGCCGGCCTTGCCGATGACGGCGGCCACCTCGAGTTCGAAGTCGAAGCGGAGGCAACCGGGTGGCACGGGTACGTCTTCGTGGGCGCCGATCGTCGCGTACGGGTTGGTGAAATAGAACGCGGGCGCGGCGTACCACTCCTCGGGGACGGTGTCACCGTATCCCCGGGCGACACCCGCGACATGGCTCTCGAAGGTCATGTAGTCGCGGACGGTCGGCGGCTGGAGCGGCGGCAGCAGCCCGACGTCGGCCAGGGGCACCGGAAGCGAGCCGGTCAGCGCGCGTTCTCCCGCCCTGTGCAGGGACTCCTCGCCCTCCACGATCAGGTCCAGCAGCACGGCGGGGTACTGGAAGGGGTGGACATGGTCATCGGCGACGACTCCCGCCTGCCGCTTCCCGTCGTGCACGAAGGTCGCGAACTTCACGCCGCGCTCTCCTCTGTCTCGGTCGGGGCGGGGTGGATCCAGGCGGGGCGGATCGCCAGGCATCCGGCGATGACGGTGCCGGTGTGCCGGGTGGACGGGCGGCCGGAAGGGACGGCGGGTGCGCCGTGGACGGTGCTGGTGACCATGTCTTCTCCTTGGCGGGTTCGGGGGAGACCGAGGCGATACGGCCAGGCGATGGATCCCGGGCCTGATGCGGCTCAGAGGCCGGGGCAGGGGCAGGCGAGGTCGGCCATGCGGCCGAAGAGCCGAGGGCCGTCGAGCGGGGGTAGCGAGGGGTCGAGTTCGCGGTAGACGGTGTGCACGTTGACGGCGAGGCGTTCGCTCTCGTCGAGGTCGGCGAAGCGTCCGAGGCTGATGTCGCGTCCGGCTGCCTCGGCGGGCATTCCCGCGCTGAAGCGGGCGGTGGCCTGTTCGTGGACGTACGACAGATAGTCGCGGACGGCGCGGACCGCCTCCTTCGTGGTGACCGGGCCGTGGCCGGGCACGATGATGTCCACGTCGAGGCTGAGGAGCAGGTCGCAGGCGGTGAGCCAGTTGGCGAACGGGCCGTGCCATATGACGGGTGTGGAGCCGGCGAACACGATGTCTCCGGTGTAGACGGTCCGCGCACGCGGGACATGGACGATCGTGTCCCCGGCGCTGTGTGCGGGGCCCACGTCGATCAGACGGACCTCCGTCCCGCCGATGTCCAGGACCGTCTCGCCGTCGAACACCCGGTGCGGAAGCACGGGCTGGACGCCGGAGTAGTCGAAGCGGCCGAAGATCCGGCGGGCGAACCGTCCCGCGGCAGTGTCCGCGCTGGTCAGTGCCCGCATCTCGGCCGGGCCCACCTGCCGCATGTCGGTCAGTGAGCCACGAGCCGCGATGATCTCGGCGTGGGCCACGAGCTGGTTGCCGAACCAGTGGTCGCCGTTGCCATGGGTGTTGACCACGGTCGAGACGGGCGCGGCGTCGGTCACCGGCGCCAGCCCGTCGAGCATGGCCCGGGTGAGGCGCAGGTCGTAGAGGGTGTCGACGAGCAGGGACTCGCCCCGGCCGGTGACCAGCCCGGCGTTGCTCATACCCCATCCGGTCGCACCCGGTACCCACGCATGACAGCCATGGCCGAGGTCGATCCGGCCGGCTGGGGAAAGCACGGAAGCCACGCTGCCTCCTGTCCACGTCCCGAAGCGGCGAAATCGAGACTGAGATCTATTGATGGACTTGAGTCCATTCATGGGGCGTAATCTAAAGAGGTGGCTCGGGGAGGTCAATACCTGTGTGTGCCTGTGCTGTACTGAGCCCATGACGATCTCTGAGGCGGGAGGCGCACCCGCACAGGGCACCCCGCCCCTCGGGCGCCGCGAGCGGAAGCGGCAGCAGGTGCGCGACCAGCTCTACGGCGCCGCGGTGGGACTGTTCGTCGCCCAGGGATACGAGGCGACGACCATGGAGCAGATCGCTGAGTCCGCCGACGTCGCCCGGGCCACCGTCTTCAACCACTTCTCACAGAAGGTCGGCTTTCTGGAGGAGTGGGGCGTCCGCCGCCGGGCCCGGGTCGCGGCCATCCTTGGCCAGGAGCACGCCGAGGGCCTGCCGGTCGACGACCGGCTGCGCCGCTACCTGGGGGAGATGGCCGACCTCAACGTCGCCTCCCGTGCGGAGACCACTGTCCTGATGGACGCCTCCGCACGCTTCGGCCGCCTGCTGCAGGACCCCTCCCTGGAAACCGAACTCGCGAAGATCGTCGAGGAGGGACGACAGCGCGGAGAGATCCGGTCGCAGGTCGACCCCGACCAGGCCGGCGCTCTGCTCGCGTCCTGCTACTTCTCCTCGGTCCTGCGCTGGGTCCGCGAGGAGCCGCCGCCGTTCGACCTGCCCGGCCGCCTCGATGGGGCGCTCGACATCATCCTGCTGGGCATCCTCGCGCGTCCGTGACCGGCGCGGAGGAACGGAGGGGCGGGGAGCGCCGCTGAGGCGTCGTGGCGGCTGACCCGCAGGCGGTGCGGTCGTCGGTGTCCCGCCGATGACGGGCGGCGGCCTCGCCCGGTTCGCCGCCGGCCCTGCGGCGCCCCTTTCGTCCTGGCAATTGGCGGACCTGAGAACAGATTTGGACTTGAGTCCAAGAATCTTGGCCTGAAGTGTTGACCCCCATGTGGTCGCGGCTTATGTTCAACCCGTCGATCGGGCTGCAAGCCGCAAAAGCCCGCAAATCGGCTCTTCCTGCATCGTTTTCGTGCACACGGGGTCTCCTCCGGGTGCGTGTGCGTCTTTCCCCCGTGCCTCTTCCCCGTGCCGTTCCCGCTCCGTATCCGGGAGGTTCCCGTGCGCCCTCGTACGCCCCTTGTCACTCTCGCCATCGGTCTGGTGCTCACCGTCACAGCGTGCGGAGGCGGTTCGTCCGAGTCCTCCTCCCCTGATGACGGCCCGATCGAGATCGGCATGATCACCTCGCTCACCGGTCAGCTCCAGACCCTCGGTACCGAGGGCCGCAAGGCCGCGGAACTGGCAGTCGAGCAGATCAACAAGGACGGCGGGGTCCTCGGACGGAAGCTGGAACTGACGGTCAAGGACGACAAGAGCCTGCCCGACCAGTCCGTACTTGCCTTCAACGCATTCAAGGACCAGGGCGTGACCGCGGTCCTCGGCTCACCGTCCGCAGGGTCGGCGCTGGCCACGCTGCCCGCGGTGGACCGGGCGGAGATCCCGTACATCTCCCTGAGTCCGGCCGACGAGCAGGTGGCGCCCGTCCACCCCTACGTCTTCGTCGTACCGGCCCTGGCCTCCGACTACGCCGAGCGGCTGTTGCAGTACTACAAGTCGGAGGGCGTCACCAAGCTGGCCGTGGCCTACGACACCAAGACCGCGTATCCGACCGCCGGCTACAAGGCGATGAAGGCGAAGGCCGAGGAGTACGGCATCAAGGTCGTCGCCACCGAGGAGATCCAGAGCACCGCGTCCGACTTCAGCGCCGTCTTCACACACGTCAAGGGCACCGACGCCCAGGCGCTCGCGGTGTGGGTGACCGGCCCTGCGTCCGTCGTCCTCACCAAGCAGTACGCCGCCTCGGGACTGGACATCCCGATCTCCTTCACCGGCTCCCAGGCCAGCAAGCTGTGGCTCGACCCGGCCGGCAAGGCCGCCGAGGGCGCCATCGTCGCCAGTTCCATCGGCCTGGTCGGCGACACGCTCCCGGACGGAGCCCAGAAGAAGGCCATCGAGGCCGTCAACAAGCCGTTTACGCAGAAGTACAACTACCAGCCGCCGCAGTTCGCGCAGGACGGATACACCGGCGTCCAGCTGCTGGCCGCCGCCATCGAGAAGGCGAAGAGCACCGACCACGAGAAGATCCGGCAGGCGATGGAGGAGCTGACGCTCACCACCCCGAACGGCACCTACCGCTACAGCGAGAAGGACCACTCGGGCCTGTCCCCCGACTACATCTCGGTCAACGCCGTCACCGACGGCACGTTCGTGCCGACCGTCTGGTCGAAGAGCGAGTTGGAGAAGGTGGCCAAGTGACCGAGCCCCTGCTCCAGGTGAGCGGCCTGTCACGGTCGTTCGGCGGGGTGTACGCCGTGGACGACGTCGACCTGACGGTAGAACGTGGGAGCACCGTCGGAGTCATCGGCCCCAACGGGGCGGGCAAGTCGACCTTGTTCAACCTGGTCAGCGGTCAACTGCCGGCCGAGCGGGGCGAGATCCGACTCGGTGGACGACGTATCGACCGGCTGTCGCCCCACCGCAGAGCCCGCCTGGGGATCGCCATCGTCTTCCAGGGCGCCCGCACCTTCCACGGGATGAGCGTGCTGGAGAACGCGATGGTCGGCGCCCACGCCACCACCGGCGCCGGGTTCGCGGCAGCCGCGCTCAGGCTGCCGCGCCACCGCCGAGAGGAACGCCTGATCGCCGAGCGGGCACGCGAGGCGGTACAGCGGGTCGGGCTCGAGGCCTGGGCGGACCGCCCCGCGGAGCTGCTGCCGCTCGGGCAGCAGCGCGCGCTCCAGGTCGCCCGCGCCCTGTGCGGGGAACCCACCCTGCTGCTCCTCGACGAACCCGCCTCCGGCCTGCGGGCCGCAGAGCGGGACCGGCTCGCCGACCTCATCGAGCAACTGCGTGCGGACGGACTCACCATCATGCTCGTCGAACACGACGTCGCCATGGTCGGCCGCCTCGCCGACCGTGTCACCGTTCTGGACCTGGGCAAGGTCATCGCCGAGGGCACACCGGACGAGATACGTACCGACCCGCGGGTCGTCACCGCGTATCTGGGCACGGAGGCGGCCGTATGAACGCCTCGCAACCGTCCCGGAGCGATGCCGTCGAGGTACGCGACCTGGTGGTCCGCTACGGCGCGGCGACCGCTCTCGACAACGTCTCGCTGCGTGTCGCGCCCGGTGAGATGGTCGCCCTCGTCGGGCCCAACGGAGCCGGCAAGTCCACCCTGGTCAACACCCTGACCGGGATCCTGACACCGGCCTCCGGCAGCGTGGTGGTCCGGGCCAGGATCGCTCAGGTACCCGAGGGGCGGCAGATGTTCGGCGACCTCACCGTCGACGACAATCTGCGCCTGGGTGCCTGGCAGTTGCCCGGCCGCGGCCAGAGCCGTCGCAAGCAGCGTGACACCTCATGGGTGTACGAGCTCCTTCCGGACCTGGTGCGGGTACGCGACCGGAAGGCGGGCGGGCTGTCGGGAGGACAGCAGCAGATGGTCGCCGTCGGACGCGCCCTGATGAGCCGGCCGGAGGTCCTCGTGATCGACGAGCTGTCCCTCGGCCTCGCGCCCCTCATCGTCGCCGACCTCGCCGAGCACCTGACCGAGCTCAACCGGGAGCAGGGCACGGCCGTTGTGCTCATCGAGCAGAACGCACGGCTCGCCCTGGAGCTGTGCAGCCGCGCCTACGTCCTGGAAGCGGGACGGATCGCCGCCGAGGGCGACAGCGCCGACCTGGCCGCCAGCCCCGACATCGCTCGGGCCTACCTCGGCGAGGCCCGGGGACTCCCGAGCCCTCCGGACGCTCGGGACGCCCTGAGTCCGGACGACCCAGATCCGGACGACCCGGGTCCGGACGACCTAGATCCGCACGACCGGGCCACAGCAGACCCCGCACTCACGCCCGGCACTGCCAAGACCGCCCGGGGCAACCAGGACACCGCCGTCCAGGCCGCGCAGGCCGCGACACGGGAGGCGAAATGAGCGACTTCCTCGTCTACCTCATCACCGGACTGGGCACCGGCTGCGGCATCGCGCTGATCGGCAGCGGCCTGGTGCTCATCCACCGGGTGACGCGGGTGGTCAACTTCGCCCAGGGCACCTTCGCCGTCGTCGGGGGACTGACCGCCATCTCGCTCCTCGACACCGGCCTCCCGCACGGGCTCGCCGAAGTGCTCGGGGTCGCCGTCGCCGCCGTCGTGGGACTGCTCTTCGGCATGATCGCCATCGGCCGGCGGGGCACCTCGCCGCAGGCCGCGCTGATGGTCACCCTGGGACTGGGCATTCTGGCGTACGCCGTGGAGGTCATGCTCTGGGGGGACCAGGGCCGGTCCTCCGAAGGGCTCTCCGGCGCTGTGACCGTGTTCGGCGCTCGTATCCAGACCCACTACCTGCTCATCATCGGCGTCACCACGGCCGTCTTCGCCGCGATGGCCGCGCTGTTCGGCCGTACCGACGCCGGCAAGGCCCTCTCCGCGTGCTCCTCCAACCCGTACGCGGCCCGCGTCGTCGGGATCTCCGTCACTCGCATGGGGCTGATCGCCTTCGCCGTCGGCGGCGCTCTCGGCGGTCTGGCCGGCGTTCTGCTGGCGCCCATGAACTCGATGGCCTTCGACTCCGACGTGGCGCTGATCATCAACGGTTTCGCGGCGGCGGTCGTCGGGTCCATGCATCACATCGGCCGCACCCTGGCCGGTGCGCTGTTCCTCGGAGTGGCCGAAGCGATGGTCGCGGGCTATGGAAGCGCCACGTACCAGACCGTGGTGGCGCTGGGTCTGGTCCTGGCGCTGATGATCGGGCAGGCGGCCCGCACCCACAGCGTTGTGGCGGAGGCCGGATGACGCCTCATCAATCCTCCGTGCGACGCCCGCTGTCCGCCGCGTACACCGGGCGTACGCACGCATGGGGCATCCCGTCCGTGCCCGATCCGTATCCGCCGCACCAGAAAGGCAGCACGATATGAGCGCCGTCACCTCCGGCCGTGAACGGGCCGCCTCCCAGCCCCCCGGCGGCGCGGGCGGCAAGGGGGACACCGAGTCGTCGGACGCCCGAGGGCCCCTCGGCACTCGTTTCGCCGGCCGGGGAAGGCGGGCCGGCCTCCTCGCCGCAGGCGCTGCGGTGGCCGTGACCCTCGCCCTGCCTCCGATGCTGACCACCAGCCAGCTCTCGGTGTACATCCTGCTCGCCCTGTCCGCCATGGTCACCGTCGGGCTGAGCCTGCTCATGGGCTACGCGGGCCAGGTATCCATCGGCCAGGCGTCGTTCTACGCCATCGGCGCCTACGCGGCCGGCCTGCTGAGCGTCCACGGCACGCCGCCGCTGCTGGCGCTGGCCGCGGCGCCACTGATCGCCGCACTGTTCGCCGCCGCCATCGGCGGACCGCTGCTGCGGCTGCGAGGGCACCACCTGGCCTTCGCCACCATCGCCCTGCAGCTCATCCTCATCTCCCTGCTCGGCGAGGCGGACTGGGCCGGTGGCTCGGTCGGTCTGCAGGGCATCCCACGACTGTCCGCCGGAGGTACGGAACTCGGCGAGGACATCCACTACGCCTACCTGGCCTGGGCTGCCGTGGCCGTCACCGTCCTGGTCGCCCGCAACGTCGTCACCTCACGGGCCGGCCGCGGACTGCGCGCGCTGGCCACCAGCGAGACGGCGGCGAGCGCCAGCGGAGTGCCGGTGGCCCGCTACAAACTCGCCGTGTTCACCCTGGCCGCCGCGTTCGCCGGACTCGCCGGAGGGATCTACGCCTTCTTCATCGGCTACATCAACCCGGGGTCGTTCCCGGTCCTGCTGTCCATCCAGTTCCTGGTGATGGCCGTCGTCGGCGGGCTCGGCACCATCTGGGGCGCGCTCCTGGGCGCCACCGCGATCACCCTGATCGTGCAGTTCCTCAACGACCTGGGCTCCAGGCCGGGCATGCCCGCCAGTGCCCCCAGCATCCTCAACTACGCCGTGTACGCCGCCTTTCTCATCCTCGTCGTGCTGTTCCTGCCGCGCGGCATCGTCCCCGCACTGCGCGACGCGTGGCAGCGCCGCCTCGCGGGGCGAGCGTCCTCGTGATACGTCGCGCCGAGTCTCCTCTACGCGTTGGAAGGGGAATCCGCTGCGGGCGGGTCCGAGACCGATCCCCGAACTGGTGTGATCGGCCTCGGATCGGCTGAGCCGGTCCCTCCAGCAGGCGTTCGGGACGCAAGGACAGGAACAGACCGACAAAGACGAAGGGATGCCGACACGGCCTACCCGCTCTGACCAGCAAAAACGTCAAGGATGGGAGTTGATCGGCAAGGACCGCCAAGATCCTCAAAGGACTCATAATCCGTCGGCCGTGGGTTCGAGTCCCACCCGCCCCACCTCAGCAGCGCCCTGGCCTGCGGAAACATTCCGTGTGAGGTGTTGGAGCGTCAACTCTGGCTCAACGGACTGAATCCGCTGCTCGTGAGTTCAACGGCACCTTCAACGGCCGCAGCTCATGCTGAGCTGACCTGCGCGAATGGGTCGGACCTTGGTGCGGGTGAGCCACACCAATGGTCCGGACAAGGGGCGGACGGCGAAATTGAGGCCGCTTTGAGGCCGGAGGTATCGGGAAGGACTGCTTGCGGGGCACGCTCAGTGGGTGGTGGGCGACGGCGTTGCTATGACCCTGGGCGGGGAGGTCGGGGAGGCACGGGCGTAGGCGCGGCTCCGCGGCTCTCCCGAGTGTGGGTGAAAACGGCCCGTACTGGAAACGGCCCGGCATGGACCGCCGACCCGCTCGACAGGCCTGCGCCGGTGACATGCTTGACCGTGCCCGTTCAAGCGGCCTCCCCGATCCAGCATCCGCCGCCTCGTCGACGGCATCCCTCCCGTCGCCGCGGACGACCCTGCCGGCCCTGACGGCGGCCGGAGCGCCTCCTGGGCGACAAGGCGTACGACTCGAAGGCTGTGCGCGGTGAGCTGCGACGCCGCCGCATCCAGGCGGTGATCTCCCGCAAGGGCTCCCCGAACATCAAGGGCCTGGGCAAGCTCCGCTACGTCGTCGAGCAGACCTTCGCCCTGCTCCACCAGTTCAAACGCCTCGCGGTCCGCTGGGAACGACGTATCGAACTCCACGACTCCTTCCTCTCGTTGGCTTGCAGCCTCATCTGCTGCAGACGCCTCAAGAAGACCGGATCATGATCGCGTTACGAGCTCATAGGAAAAGGCTTTGAACGAGGCGGCGCCCCGCTGCTACTTTCGCGGTGGACCGTGAAGTCGTCGTATGGAGGTGAGCCCCGTGAACACAGTTACCCATGGGTGCTCCCTCAACCCGTCACGGTCCGGCGGCTGACGTTCGGTGTCGCCAGGAGCGCCTGAGATCGAGGCACTCCTGGAAGGAGACTCCGATGAACACGAAGCCTTTCACATCTGGCCTGAGCGAGAACGCGGTGATGATCACGCGCGTCGCGGACAGGCAATGGCATGCACTGGATGACGACCTGGTGGTCGGCCGTGGGCATGCGGCACACCGGCCCGACGGACGCTTGTTCGTCAGCATCGACGCCTGGCACGACGCCGCCTTCGACCGGCTCGCCGAGGCGATGCTGGCGGAACTGCCGTCGCCGCTGTACACGGTGGTCGACGAAGCCGACGCCGAGCTGACGGCTGGCTGGCGGCGGGCCGGTTTCACGATCCGGCGACGCGAGTGGGAGTACGTCGTGCCGACCGACCCGCGGGTCACAGGGCTCGAAGCAGTCCTGCCGCCTTCGGGCGTGACGATCGTGCCCGCCGGTCAGGCGGACGAGAGTCTGCTGCGGGCGGTGGACCGCGCGATCCGTGACGAAGTCGAGGCGACCGTCGGGTGGCAGTCGATGCCCGCGGAGGTCATTCCCCGCCCCGAGGGCGACACCATCGTCGACCCGTCGAAGTACGCGGTGGCCGCGGCGCCGGAGGGCTACCTGGGTCTGATCCGGGTGGTGAGGGTGAAGCGGCCGCGCATCGGGCTGGTCGCGGTCCGGGCCGGTGAGCAGCGCCGCGGCATCGCGCGGGCGCTGCTGGCCCACGCGCTGGGGACGCTGCACCGCTCCGGGGCCGCCGCGGCCTGGACCGAAGTCCACGAGTCCAACCAAGCAGCCTCGGCGCTGTTCGAGGGCATCGGCGCCCGGCCGATGAGCAGCAACCTGGAGCTGGTGCGATGACGAAGAACAAGAACGTCATCGAAGTCGAGGGCAAGGTCGTCGAGTGCCTGCGCAGCGCCATGTTCACCGTGGAGCTCGAGAACGGCCACCAGGTGCTCGCGCACATCAGCGGGAAGATCCGCAAGAACTACATCAAGATCATGCTGGAAGACCGGGTGCTGGTGGAGCTCCCGCCGTACGACCTGACGCGCGGCCGGATCGTGTTCCGGTACCGGAACTAGCGGCGGTCGGCACCTTCCGCGGTAGCTGACCCTGGGCCCCGGTCACGGCGTTTCCGTGACCGGGGCCCCGATGATGGCTCGCACGGCCGAGGCGGCCACCGCTCCAGGCGCCGCCAGTAGGTCTGCCCGGATCCGAACCCCGGCTCCAGCGGGAGGAGTTGCCAGGCGATGTCCTGGTGCAGGACGTACAGGATGCCCTGCAGACAGAGCCGATCATCCACTGGCCTCGGCCTCGGCCTCGGCCCCGGCGACCGCGTCGGCAGGGCGGCAGCAGCGGTTCGATCAGCGCCCACAAGTCATCGTCCACGATCCACGGCCGAGTCGTCACACCCGCCGAACGATCAGATCGTCACAACGGTCACGTCCGACCGGGGCACCTCAGCAAGATCTCTTTGCGAGCTTACGTAGCTATGCGTAGTGTTCCGATTTCGCCACCCTCTCAGCTGGGCCCACCGCTGAGATGCGTGTGTCAGACGCCCGCCGCGTACCGCCAGAACTCCCTGATCACCGGTGCCGGCGCCGGACCCATCGCCGCCACCTGAGTCAGCAGGATGCTGACCGCACCCGTGGCCGGGATGACGTGCGCCGCTGTGCCCGTGCCGCCGACCCAGCCGTAGCGGCCGGGGACATTCCACGGGTTGGTCCGGTCGAGGTCAACCGAGCCGCCGAAGCCCCAGCCCTGGCCCTCCAGGAACAACCGGCCGATGTCGCGCTGCGCCGGATTCGTATGGTCGGTCATCATCATGCGTACGGAGTCGGCCGACAGCACCCGGCGGCCGTCGGCCGCCACCCCGCCGGCCAGCAGCATCCGGCAGAAGGCCAGCCAGTCGTCGGCGGTCGAGGCCAGCCCGCCGTTGCCGAGCGGCAGCGCGGGCGGGCTGCTCCACTCGCCGTCCGGGCCGTCGGCGAGCTCCAGGCTGCCGTCGTCGCTTGGCCTGTAGAAGCTGGTGAACCGGCCCCACTTGGCGGCCGGCACCTGGAAACCGGTGTCCACCATGCCCAGCGGCCCGAAGATCCGCTCCGCCAGGAACTCCGGCAGCGGCTGTCCGGTGACCCGCGAAATCAGCACCCCCTGCAGCACGGAGCAGGTGTCGTACAGCCAGGCAGCGCCCGGCTGGTACAGCAGCGGGATGCGGCCGAGCGCCGCCATCCACTCGTCGGCCGGCGGGAAGTTGCTCGGCACCCGGCCGTCCTTTTGCACCGTGAACAACTCCTGCACCGCCGGCAGCGTGAAGTCGGAGGGGAATCCGTACCCGGCCTGGGAGGCCAGCACGTCGAATACGGTGATGGGCCGGTCGGCCGGCACCACGTCGTCCACCGGGCTCGCCGGCGTGCGTACGACCAGCGGCTTCGCCAGCTCCGGCAGCCACATCCCGACCGAATCGTCCAGTGCGATCCGGTCCTCCTCCACGAGGATCAGCAGTGCGGCGGCGGTGACGGACTTGGTGATCGAGGCGACCCGGAAGATGGAGTCCCTCGCCATCGGGGCGCCGTCGCCGGCGTCCTGCGCGCCGACGGCCACCACCTCGACCTGGTCACCCCGGGCCACGAGGCCAACCGCTCCCGGCAGCGTGCCGGCACCGACGTGGGCTTCCAGCAAGTCGTGCAGGGTAGACATGAGGCCGCCTTCCAGAAGATTGCTGTCGAAAGACAGACTCCCGCACGGGCCGGGAATCATCGGCGTCGACAGGTCTGGTGGCCGGCGGACACCGCGTTGGACGGGAGCTGCAGTGCAGCAGCCGGCCACCACCCGGTCCTCATCCCAGCCGACGAGTGTCCTGAGGTCACGTCCGTCGCTCCCGCCAGAACGTGTTCAGTTCTGACCATTTCCGGTCCGGCACACCCGTCAACTGACCATTGAGTTCCGGTCCTGCGGCAAACACCCCCTCGAATCACCGAATGGCATTGGTCCCGATTCTCGATGCAGTGAAACCCTGCCGAACGTGTGTGATCCGGCGCCATCTTCGTACCCCTGATTGGTCGTCACCCTGGTCCAGCGCCCCGGTGGCGAGTGTGAACGGGGGAACAGCGGTGGCTTCACTCAAGCATCTTGTCGTCGTGGTGCCCGGAATCAGCGGAAGTGTCCTATAGGCGACGGAGGGGGCCGCCCGCTGGGATGGGCACCGACGGCGGTTTGTCGCCGCTGCCACCCGGCCGCACCGGCTGGGCCTGGATACGCATCCGGACCTGGTCCCGGTCGGTCTGATGCCGGACATCACCTTGATCGGCCCCTTCGTCGTCCCGGGCTATGACGGCCTGGTACGCAAGATCCGCAACAACTTCGATGACGTGCAGGTGGATGTCTCCCTGCCTGGGCGTGAGCCAGACAATCGTGCTGACCTGGTCCTCTTCCCGTACGACTTCCGGCACAGCATCCGGCATGCGGCCGAGCGCCTCGCCTCCGATGTCGCTGCCCGTCTGGGCGGTGAGCACTCCGGGGCACGCCGACGGCGGGTGATCGTGGTCGCGCACTCCATGGGCGGCCTGGTCGCCCGCTACTGGCTGGGCCCCCTGGGCGGCGCGGTCGACTGCGCGGCGCTGATCATCCTCGGTACCCCGCACCGTGGCGCTCCCAAGGCGCTGAGTGTCCTGGCGAACGGGCTGAAGGTGGGCCCCAAACGGCTGGCCGGACTCACCGAAGTGCTGCGTCAGTGGCCGTCGGCATACGAACTCCTGCCGCGTTACCCGGCGGTGGCACAGCTGGGCAGCGCGGAACGGCTCAGGCCCTACGAGTTGGGGGGAAGGGGCCACTGTCGACGCGTCGTTCGTTTCGCGGGCGAAGGCCGCCTCTTCGGCATTCACCAGGATATCGAGGCGGCCTGGACCGAGCTGTCCGGCAGCCCCAACTGCCCTGAGTTGACAGCCGTGTTCGGCCGGGGCCACGCCACCCTTCAGCAGGCCCTGCTCTCGCCTTCCGGTCTGTCGGTGACGAAGGACGCACCGGGCTGGCTGCCCAACCCCGACTGGCTCGGCGACGGTACGGTCCCGGCGATCTCGGCCATCCCCATCGAGCAGCAGGACATGCGCGCCCGCAGGGCAGCGGCGGAGCGTCATATGGTGCTCGCTTCCTCGTCGGTGGTGGTCGACATCCTGGCCGAGTACGCCGGTGAATCGCTCGAGTCCGTACGAGGGGACAAGCCCGACCGCCCCTGGTACCGGGGCTTGTCTCCGCACGGCATAGGGCCCCCGCTACAACGGCCACTGGGGTTCCACCCCGAGTGGCGGGCGGACCTCTGTGCGCTGGAAGGGGAATCCGCTGCTCAAGGCCTTGGAGCGCGATGAGGCTCTGGCTTGCGTGCCGAGGTGGGGCCCACTCTGACCTGCGGTAATTCTGGTGATCACGGCTTCCGTCGGCGGGCTGGGCTGCATCCCTCGGCTTCATTTCATGATCGTGGGGACGGGTCGGGGACGCAGGATTGGGTGCGGATCTCCTTGAGTGAGTGGATCTTGGGTAGTCATGCGGCGAGGTCGAGTTGCTCCTGGTAGAGCGCGGCGTGGGTGCGCTGGTACTCGCGCTGCACGTGGAATTTCCAGTACTTCTCGAAGTCGCCGTTGGTGATGACGGCACGCAGGAGCAGGACCGCCTCGCCACCGGGAAGGCTCCACCTCGTCCCGGTCACATCCAGGCGGTCTTTCGCGAGGTAGCGGCAGCAGCCCTCGATGACGCCGCTGGCGATCGGCCGGCCCAGGGTGAGGGCGATGCGGTAGTTCAGGTAGGGCTGCTTGGCCTTCAGGTAGGCGGCGGCGCGTTCCAGTCCGGGGGCGGAGCGGTCCTGTTCGGTGCGGGCGCGCTGGTAGGCGTGCAGGTCGGCGACCACGCGCGGGGCGTGGCCCTCCAGCAGGTCGCGGGCTGTGGCCTGGACGAAGGCGGCGCGGGCGGGCTGGGCGGGGTGCAGGTCCTCGGCGGCCTTCCACAGGTATTCGAGCACGTGCATGAAGTCGACGATGATGTCGATGTCCACGCCGCGTCCGGCGGCTTCTCTTTCCAGGCATTCCAGCTGGTGGTTGGCGCCGTCGACCAGCACGATCCAGCGGCGGCCGTGCGTCGGGTCGCGCTTTTCGGCCTGGCCGAACAGCATGGTGACCATGGCGGCGGTGGAGTGCACTCCAGGGAGGCGTCGATCCGGCGGCGCACGGTGGGCGGCCTGCTCCTGGCGCCGTCCGTAAAGGTCCCTTTGCTTGAAAGCTTCATGGCTTCTGCCGCCGGAGCGCTCGTGCTACCTGCGTTCCAAACTTCGCCATCTCCGTGACCGATACGGTGACCGATTCGCTTGCAGCTCGCTGTCCGTAGCGTCGGGCGTGGTCAGCGCACTCGCGCGCGCACCGCGGGAGACGACATGGCGACCGCGATCATCGAAACCGGAAGCAAGGACAGGACCGCCGGGCCGGCACGCCCCCTGCGCACAGAATGCGTCGCCGTCTCAGGAGGAGCGTGACACGCGCGAGCGCCGGAAACCGTCGACCACAGCCAACTCACCGGAGGGCCACATGGACACGCCGCGAAGTAGCTCGCAGTCCGCAGGACACATTGCCGTCGAGGGCCACGCCGGGGTGCTTGTCGCTCGTATCGACGGAGGCCCGCATGCGTTGTTCGATCCCGAGATCTCCAAGCAGCTGAAAGAGTTGGTCGATCGTGCAGACCGCGATCCGGACATCCGCGCGGTCGTCTTCACCGGTACGCATCCTGACCGTTTCTTGAGTCATTCTGATGTGCGCTGGCTACAAAAAGGTGGCACTGGATTCCCGCCGATCAACACGCGCATCGCCAAGCTCGTAGCGCGCATGGCGCGACTCATCAACAGGGTGCCGGTTGTCAGAACACTCGCGGGGATGACCCGGCTCAAGACACTTCTGCAGCTCGACAGCTTCCATGCCACCTTCCTGAAGATGAATGCAAGCGGCACCATCTTCGTTGCAGCACTCAACGGTTCGGCACTTGCCGTCGGCGCGGAACTGGCATTTGCCTGTGATCTGCGCATCATGGCAGACGGGGAGCATGTCATCGGCCTGACAGAAGTCCTGCTCGCACTGACACCGGGTGGCGGCGGCTCTCAGCGACTGCCTCGTCTGATCGGTACTCAGCAGACGTTGCTCGCCGTTCTCGAAGGCAGGCCGTTCACGACTGCAGAGGCTCTCTCGCTCGGTGCGGTCGACGAAGTGGTGCCACAGGAAAAGGTCCTCGCACGGTCGATCGAGCGCGCAGAGTATCTGAGCCTACGCTCGAAGAAATCCCTCGGAGCCATCAAGCGATCCATCTACTTCGGCAGCTCCCTGTCGCTCGAGGACGGCTTGCAGTTCGAGCACGCCGAGTTCCTGGTCAGAGATCAATCGAAGGAAGCTCAGGGGCGGATGCTTGAATACATCGCCACCACGGACGCCACTGGCGAGCTCCCTCTGATGAATCGTGAGACGTACGCGCGTGCACTCGCCGCCGGGCGACTCGGAGGTAGCCCAAGCGAGTAGATCGGGTCGATGCGGTGACCTCGTCTTGATCGGCGGTTCATCGCCTCGAGGCCGTTGCCGAAGCCAGTGTCGGGACACATGCGGAACGGTGCGACGGGCCGAATAGCCGACGGGTGTCGAGGCGGCGATGACGGCGAAGCCGTACGAAATGTGGAGCGCCGCCGCCGTTGACAGCAAGTTGTCTCCAGTGGAGGTGACGGTGGAGATGCCGATGGAGACCACGGGGCGGCTGTTGAACGTCGCCGGTCCCTGCCGACGACGGCATGCGTGCCAGTCCCGGCAGCTGTAGTTCTTGATGGTCCGCCCTGTACATCACGGTTGACCGGACTGGGGCGCCTCCGGATCCCTTCACCGTCTTCAGGGGCGTGGAGCTGACGGTGTCTCCTCCACGTGGTGTGCCGCCCATAAGTGTGCGGTCCCCTTGCGGTGCCCGGGGGTTCCCGACGCCTTCGGCGGACAACTGGCGCCAGCGCTTCTCTTCTGGTGGGTGTTGTCAGGGCCCTCGCCCCAAGCTGCCGCTCCGTCCCCGGTAACGAACACCTGCAACGCCCCACGCACCGAGGTCCAGCGCCGTGCCCGCGGGGACGGAAGTGCCTTCCAGGGTGTCGGACAGCTCCACCGGGGCCTCCACAGTGACGGACTCCGGGGAGTCGCAGATGAGCGCGGACCGACCAGCCCGGCCGAAGCTCCGTCGGTCAGCTCCGGCTGCCATGAGCATGGAGATCCGCCAGCCGCCAATGCCGCACCACTTGAAGCGGCACCCGGCCACCTCGATGATCCACCGCTCCCCGCTTGCACTTCCCCCATGCAACTTGCTCTCACTACCGAAGACCACTTGCCAGCCACCCGCCCCCATGCTTAGAATTACGAACATAATCCAATGGGCTCTGGAGGTCACAATGACTACAACAAACCGACCGGTGGCACTCGTGACAGGCGCGTCCACCGGTATCGGAAAGGCGGCCGCCCTCGCGCTCGCCGCAGCGGGTTTCGAGACGGTGGGGACGAGCCGGAAGACGTCGGGAGCCGACCGTCGCGACGGCGTGACGTTCCTCGCCCTCGACGTGGGCAGCGACGATTCGGTCGCCGCCGCGGTCGAGCAGGTGATCGAGCGGTTCGGGCGGATCGACGTCCTGGTCAACAACGCGGGCATCGGCTCCTCGGGCGCCGACGAGGAAAACTCTCTCGCGCAGGCCCAGCGCCTCTTCAACATCAACGTCTTCGGTGTGATGCGCATGACCAAGGCCGTTCTCCCGCACATGCGCGCCCAGGGAAGCGGGCGCATCATCAACATCTCGTCCGTCCTCGGGTTCCTCCCCGCGCCCTACATGGCCAACTACTCGGCGTCCAAGCACGCGCTCGAGGGGTACACCGAGTCCCTGGACCACGAGATCCGCGAACACGGGGTCCGGGCCCTTATCGTCCAGCCGGGCGGTACCAAATCCTCGTTCGAGGCGAACACCGTCGCGCCCGACATGCCCATGCAAATCTACGCGGAGCAGCGGCGCATCGCCGACCAGGTGGCGTTGGCGGTCAACGAGGAGGGCGACGAGCCCGCCACCGTCGCGAAGGCGATCGTCGCGGCCGCCACCGACTCCAAGCCGCAGGTGCGGTACACCGCCGGCAAGAGCGCCCGGCTCCTCAGCGCGGCGCACCGTATCCTTCCCGCCGGGGTCTTCGACGGACAGATCCGCAAGAGCAACAAGCTCCCCGGCTGAGATCTGCGGACTGAACCGTTCCGGGTCTGATGGAGGCTCCGGACTGTCCCGAGTGGGGTGGAGTCGAGTTGCTTGGTTTCAGGCTACTGGTGGGGTGCGGAGTTCGTACTCCACCGGGGTGAGCATGCCCAGCGCGGAGTGTCTGCGCTGTCGGTTGTGGAAGATTTCCAGGTACTCGAAGAGCGCGGTGGACAGCTCCAGCCGCGTCCGCCACCGTCTGCGGTTGAGCAGTTCGACCTGGACCCGGGCCCAGCCTGGGATGGATCCTGCTCCGCCGGCGTCTGGCCCGCGACTATGAGCCCCTCCCCGCCAGCTCAGAAGCCATGATCCACATCACCTCGATCGACAACCTCGCCAAGCGCATGATGGCCGAGAACAGTCGCCCGCCCCATAACCGTTCGCGGTCTTGGGGACGCTGTCTCCAGCGCCGGGGTCAGCGGGCGAGGATGCGGTTCAGCCAGGCCAGCAGGTCGCTGACAATCTCCTGTTTGTTGGTCTCGTGGAACAGTTCGTGGCGGGCTTCGGGATAACTGAGACAGGTGACGTCGATGAGGCCGGCCTCGACGTAGCGTTCGACAAGCAGATTGCTGAGTGAGAGCTCGGCGTTCAGCGGGTCGTGATCCCCGACCAGGATGCAGATGGGTAGATCCGCCGGGATGCCCCTGGGCTGGGCAAGCGACGCCGAGGCGATGGTGATGTCGGCCATGCCCTGGACGTCGAGGCTGAAGCCGCACATGGGGTCGGCGAGGTAGGCGTCGACGGCCAGTTCGTCCCGGCTGAGCCAGTCGAACGGCGTGCGGATGGGCTGGAACGCCTGGTTGAGCGCGAGCAACGGCTCTCGCCCCTCCGCGGCCTCCTGCGCCTGTGCCGCGAGCATGACGTCGACCGCGGTAGTACCGGCGAGGGCGAGTGCGTCGATCAGGTGGGAGTGGTCCAGGACGTACTGCTGCGAGGCGAAGGAACCAAGGCTGTGTCCGAGCAGCACCAGGGGCAGGCCGGGGTGCTGCTCGCGGATGGTCTCGGAGAGGGTGACCATGTCACTGACGAGTCGGTTCCAGCCGTCGTCCCCGAGATGACCGGGCTCGGCGTGCCTGCTCAGCCCGTGTCCGCGGTGATCGTTGGCGTAGACGGCGTAGCCCTGAGTGGTCAGTGCTGCCGCGAGTGGGGCGTAACGGCCGGCGTGCTCTCCCATGCCGTGGGCGATCTGGACGACGGCTCGCGGTGGGGTGTCCGGCTTCCATTCGTGCACGTGGATCTGGACGCCGTCTTTGCTGTCGAAGGTGAACATCGGACTCCTTGTCCTGGGTACGCGGGCAGCCCTGAGCGTCCGGCAGGGTTGTAGGGGGTGGGCCGGCCCGAGCGGTTCAGACTCACGGTGGTTGTGGTGTACGGCGGTTGTGGGCACCGGGCCGCATGGCCGGTTGACCGCGTGGCCGCCCGGCCGGGTCAGGCGTGCTGCTCGCCGAGGTAGCCGGCGATGATCCGGGACTGGTCGGCCCTCAGTTCCTGGGCCGTGGCGTGCGTGGTGATCTCGCCGTGGGAGAGGACGTAGCCGCGGTCGGCAATGTCGAGGGCGAGGCCGACGTGCTGTTCGACGAGCAGCACCCCGCAGCCGGTGTCGTCGGCATAGCGCCTGACGATGGGCAGCAGCTCCTCGACGATGATGGGTGCCAGGCCGAGGCTGAGCTCGTCGAGCAGGAGCAGCTTGGGGCCGCGGGCCAAGGCTCGTCCCATGGCGAGCATCTGCTGCTCGCCGCCGGAGAGCAGTCCTGCCTTGCGGTCCTGGAGGCGGGACAGGGCGGGAAAGTAACGTTGGGCGGCCGCCTGGTCGAGGCGCTCGCCCCGGTGACCGAGGCGCAGATGCTCCGCTACCGTGAGGCCGGAGAAGATGCCTCGTCCTTCCGGAACGTGGGCGATGCCGAGGCGGGCGCGGTTCGCTGCCGGGATTCTGCCGAGGTCCGTTCCGTTGAAAGTGATCGTGCCGGCGAGGGGGCGCAGCAGCGCGGAGACGGCCTTGAGCGTGGTGGTCTTTCCCGCTCCGTTGGCCCCGAGGAGGGCGACGACCTCTCCCGCGCCCACTTCGAGGTCGATCCCGCGGATGACAGGGACTCCGTCGTATCCGGCAGCGAGTCCGGCCACCTCCAGGACTGGGGTACTCATGGTGTCTCCGGTGTGCTGGTGAGGGCCTTGGCGGAGCCACCGGCTGAAGTGTCGGACGCGGTGGCGGGCTGGACGGTGGATGCCCCGAGGTAGGCGGTGACGACGGCGGGGTCGGTTCGGACCTGTGCCGGTGTCCCGGAGGCGATCACCTTGCCGAACTCCAGGACGACGACGTGGTCGCAGATGCCCATCACGAGGCTCATGTCGTGGTCGATGAGGAGCAGCGCGGTGCCGGCTTCAGCGACCGTGCGCAGTCTGCGTCCGAGTTCGGCGCTCTCAGTTGTGTCCAGGCCGGCCGCGGGTTCGTCGAGACAGATGATGCGGGGCCGGGCTGCCAAGGCCCGCGCCACACCGACGAGTTTGCGTCTGCCCTGGGACAGTTCGTGTGCCGAGGCGTCGGCCAGGTCCTCGAGTCCCAGGGCCGTAAGGGCCTGAGGAACAGCGGAGTTCGGGGACGGGCGGCGGCCGAAGGTCTCACCGAGCGCGGTCCACCACGTCGAAGGGTCCGCCGTGACCTGGAGGTTCTCCGCGACCGTGAGGTCTTCGAAGAGTTCGCTGCTTTGGAAGGTGCGGGCGAGTCCTCGGCGGGCTCGTACATGGGGCGGCCGTCCGGTCAGGTCCTTGCCATCCAGTTCCACCCTTCCTCGGGCGGCGACGAGGCCGGTGACCGCGTCCACGAAGGTGGTCTTGCCGGCACCGTTGGGGCCGATGAGCCCCACGAGTTGGCCCTCGCCGACCTCCAGGGAGACATCGCTGAGTGCGTGGACGCCGCCGTAGCTGACGCCCAACTGCTGGACAGAGAGCACGTTCACGGTGCGACCTCCTTGGCGTCGGCAGCGGTACGGCCGAGGTGGATCTGTGGGGAGCCGACGGCGGATGCGCTGTCAGTCGGTGGGCCCGTCGCGGCCGCAGCGCGGTCCGCCCTCTTCGCCCTCTTCGCCGTCCTCCGGCGGTGGGCGGCGCCCGCGATGCCGTCGGGGTTGGCGATCAGCGTCACGATCAGGGAGACGCCGCCGAAGAGCAGGGCCCAGGTCCCCTTGATCCCGAACCACTTGTCCAGCGCGTGGGGCAGCAGCGCCTCGGTGGACATCAGCCCCGCGATCACGGCTCCGGACACCATGGTGATGCCGCCGATGTAGGCGAAACCGATCAGGCCGAGGGCGGCCAGCGCGGTGAACCGAGCGGCGCTGACCGAGCCGAAGTTGTAGCCGTAGAGGGTGCCGGCAGCGCTGGCGATGAAGGAACTGATCGCGAACGCGGCGATCTTCACGGCCCGCACGTCGACACCGGCTGCTGCGGCGGCGCGCTCGTTGGAGCGCACGGCCAGCATCCGCCGGCCGAGGCCGGTGCGCCTGAGATGGGCGACGTACAGTCCGAGGGCGACAGTGACGGCCAGGACGAGGAAGCCGAACATGGGGCTGGGTTCGTTGCCGTCCAGGCCGCGGAAGTCCGCTTTCGGTCCGAGGTCGTTCCCGAACAGGCGCGGCGGGGGTACGGACACTCCGGCCGTTCCGCCGAACGAGGTGTTGTTGAACAGTGCCTGTTCCATGGCCAGGGCCGCGGCCAGGGTGACGACGGCCAGGCTCACACCCCGCACCCGCAGGGCGGAGACGCCCGCGGCCACTCCGAGCAGTGTGGCCAGAACCATCGCGCCGAGGGCGGAGAACGGGAACGGGATCCCCAGCCCGACCGAGAGGTGAGAGAGGACGAAGCCCGCGGTTCCGGAGAGCGCGAGCTGCATCACGGAGATCTGTCCCACGTAGCCGGTGATGACGACGTAGGACAGGACGATGACCATGCCGATCATCGAGTTCGTGAGTGCCTGGCGGAAGTCGAACGGGAGCACTATCAGTGCGGCGGCGGCGACCGTAGCGGCCATCAAGGCAGGGCGCAGTAGCCGCTCGGGCAGGGGTACCGCGGGCAGCCGCTTTTCGACGAGTTCACCACGGCGCGGCAGACCGGCGCCGCGCACGTACAGGGCGACGACCATCAGGGCGAAGACGAGGAGCTGCTGGAGGCCGGGCATGGCGTTGCCGTCGTCGGTCGGGAACCAGCTCTGCGTGGACAGGTAGTACACGATCGACTGGAGCACTCCGATGAGGATGCCCGTGGTGCAGGCGATCCACAGCGAGGTGAACCCGGCGAAGAGGGCGGCTGCCAGGGCCGGGACCACCTGCAGGGGGAGCGTCATGGAGTCGACCTGGACGATGGGCGCGGCCAGGACACCGAGCAGCCCGGCGACCAGGGCGGCCAGGAGTGTGTTGGCCATCGAGACGCTGTTGGGTGACAGGCCTGCCAGAAGAGCGGCCTGTTCGTTCTCCGAGGCCGCGCGGGTGGCCAGGCCGAAGCGGCTCCACCGGTACAGGGCCCCGAGGACCAGGGCGATCACGACGACCAGTCCGGCCAGGACGAAGCGGTCGGAGGGTGTGGTGACGCCCAGGATGGTGACGGTGTCGGCCGGAAGGATGCTCGGTGCCTGCTGCGGCTGAACCCCGAAGACCAGTAGCACGGTGGCCTGCAGGGTGAGCAGGATGCCGAGGGAGGCCGCGAGTTTGGCCAGGGGTGAGACAGTTCGCAGCGGCTTGAAGACCGCCACCTCCGTGAGCACCCCGACGGCGAGCGCGACCGCGAGGGCCCCGGCGAGAGCGGGCCCGACGGGCAGCGTGAACCCGAAGAAACCGGTGGTCAGGGCCCAGAAGGCATAGGCCGAGGCCATGGCTACGGCGCCGGTGGACAGGTTGATGATGCCCGAACCCCGGTAGGTGACCACGACGCCGAGCGCGATGCCGGCGATCAGTGCCCCCTGGCCGAGGCCGAGCACGGCGAAGAGCAGGATCTGTTCCAATGCATGACTCCTGTCATGAGTCCGCGAGTCTGCGAGTCCGCGCTGCTGAGGCTGCGTCCCGCGAGGGCGTGCGGCCTCAGCGGCGGCGGGGGCGGGCGGGGCTCACTGGGGCGGGCGGATCCAGTCGGTCAGGGGCTTGAACTGGCCCTTGCCTTCGTACTGGTAGAACCTCGCCTGGTCGTTGCAGACAGCGAGGGCGTCCGGGTACTTGCCGCACTTGACCTCGGCGGCGCCCATGACGACCGGCCCGGTGAACTTCTTGAGCTGCTCGGTCACCGACGCGGGAGTGATCTTGTCCGGGCCGACGGTGTTGAGCACCTTCGCGTACGTCAGGACCGTGCTCCAGCCCAGCGGCGCGAAGACCTTGGACTGGTCGTCCTTGTCCAGCCCCGCCTGCGCCGAGGCCTTCAGGAACGCCTTGGAGTCGGCGGCCGAGGAGTCCATCGGCAGTGTCTGGGCGACGCCGTACGTCCAGGTGGGCAGGTCCCCTCCGAGCCCCTGGGCGACATCGGGGGACATGCACAGCGGCGTGGAGACCACCGGCTTGGTGACATTGAGCTGCTTCAGTGCCTTGGCGATCCCGACGCATCCGCCACCGAGGGAGATGGGCACCACGACATCCGCGGTGTTCGCCCCGGCGGCGGTGACCGGGCCGATCAGATCGGTGGACTGCGCGTCGAATCCGACGGACTTCACCTTCAGGCCGGCGGCTTCCAGGCCCTTCACCGCTGCCCCGGAGGCGATCTTGTCGCCGGGCGTGCTCGTGTGGATCACCGCCGCGGTCTTCGCCTTCAGCACGTCACGGGCGTACGTGCCCCAGGTACCGAAGATGTGCGGCAGGTCGCCGAACGTGCTGAAGGTGTTCTTCGCGGTGGGCATGGTCGGGCCCGTCGCCACTCCGACCAGCACGGGCTTCTTCCCCGCGATCACGGAGTTGAAGGAGGCGTCGCCGAGGTAGAGGTTGCCGACGCCGATGGCGGAGACCGTCTTGTCGCCGAGCAGTTGCTGGCCGCATTTCTGTCCCTCCTCCTCGGCGGACACCACCGTGCAGACGTTCAGTTTCAGCGGGTGCCCGCCGATACCGCCCAACTTTTCGTTGACGTACTTCACGGCGGCACGGGCACCCAGGGTGGCTTCGGGGCTGCCGCCGGGGCCGCCCTCGACGTTCACCCAACCCAGGGTGACCGGTTCGAGGCCGGCGTCGGCCTTGCCCGCCTTTCCGCCGACGTAGCCGAGGTAGTCGGTCACGACGTCACTCACCGGGCGGGAGTCCGCACTCGCGGAGGAGGAACCCCCGGAGGCGCCGGTCGATGAGGGTGCGTCGGTGCCCGATCCGCTGCATGCGGCGACGCCCAGCAGGGGCGCCATGGCGGCGGAGACGAGGCCGAGTCTTAGGGGGCGTGAGGTTGCGGGCATGCGGGATCCTCCAGGATCGGAAACGGCAGGGCGGTGCCCGGCACGGCATGCGGGGAGAGCACGGAAGGCAGAGGAAGGCAGGAGGGCGCACCGGGGTGACCGGTGCCTCGGACCAGCCCGAGGAACTTCGAAGGGCCAGGTGACCGGCGCTTTCGAGTTTCGTAACTTTCTTACGGATCGGGAATCTAGGTGTACGATTGCGCCCTGTCAACGCCCCGCTTCACACCGAATTAACGATCATGCAACGGGAGGGGAAGGACATGACGGCGCACGCCGTGAGACGCAGGCTCCCTCGGCGCTCACCCGAAGAGACCCGGGCCCTCATGCTGGAAGCGGCCACCAAGCTCGTCTGCGCCGGCACCTCCGACACGAGCGAGGCGGCTGTCTCCGCAGCCCTTGCTCATATCCGCGTCAAGCGGGTCACCGAGGAAGCCACCCGCATCATGCGGGAGAGACTGGGCGACGATACGGCACCGGCGATCACGACCGGATCCATCTACCAGATCTGGCCCGCGCAGGCCGACTTCCAGGCAGATCTCCTCTTCCACCTCACCAGCCGACAGGCCGAACTGGTCCCGGGGCTGCCGGAGAGCATCCGCCGTTTCAAGGAGGCGGTCGACAGCGGCACGACCTGGCAGGAGGCTCTCAACGACGTCCTGACGGACAACCACGAGAACCACCGCGTGGACCCGATTTACCGCGTGCTGCTCGGCTTCTATGCCAGCGCCGCCAACCCACGTGTCCGCGACGCCCTGGGGCACTACGGCGAGTCGTTCACCGAGGTCGCCTGCGAGGCGTACCAGACGCTGCTCGACGCCTACGGGCTACGCATGCGCGCGCCCTACAAGCTCGAACACCTCGCCACCACCATCGCCGCCCTGCTCGACGGCTTCCACATGCGCTGGATCGCCGGACACCCCAACCTGGAGGACCCGGAAGGAGAGGACGGCTGGTCCCTCGCCACCCGGGCCGCCGTGATGGTGTTCGACCAGTTCACCGAACCGGCGTAGGTGGGTTCGCACGTCCATGCGTCGATGAGTGCGCCGAAGGCCGCCAGATCGCAGACGGAGCACATCACCAACAGCTCAAAGCGAGGTCTCTGTAACTCCCTGAACTCCAAGCTCTCGGCGCGGTCGATGACCACGAGCGGCAGGAGGGGCCATGCGCAGGCCACACCCGTCCTGAGAACGGCTGCAGATCGTCAGGCAGAAGGTGAAAGCTGGATGGCCGGTCGGCGGGCGGACCGGCGGAAGTACCGGTCGTTGGTGAACATGGCGTCGGTGCGGTAGGCCGCGGCGAGGGCCACGTTCATCCCGTCCGCCGGCCCGATGCCTTTGCCGCCGTCACGTCCGCATACCCCTCGGCGACGGCGATTGCAGTACTCAAATGGGGAATGGCAATCCGCTGCGGACGGGTTCGAAACTCCTCTCCGAGCTGGAACAAACCACTCAGGAGCCCCGTGTCCTTGTCCCTCCAGGGCGCGTTCGGGACGCAAGGACAGGAACAGACTGACAAGAGCTGAGAAGCTCCGACAATGCTCACCCCTTCTGAGTGGCGAAAACGTCAAGGATGAGCACGGATCGGCAAGGGCCACCAAGATCCTCAAAGGACTCATAATCCGTCGGCCGTGGGTTCGAGTCCCACCCGCCCCACCAGGCGCTACGCGAGGCGAATCGATCTGACCAGCAACTTCGCTGGCAGGTCGGGCGAGTTGGGGGATCTCGGCGACCCTAGTTGATCATGGTTCATGACGGTGAGGCCTAAGTTGAGGCCGCCGTATTCATAAAACGGACATGTCGTGCCGTTGCGGATTGACGTCAGGCGTCACGTGTGTGCCGTGCATCAGGCGGCTCGAGGCTGCCGAGAAACTGGCCTCGCGCGGTGCGCGTGGCGAGTTCGAGCAGGCCGCGGCGGCGCATGACGCAGGCAAGCGTGCCCGACGCGAGGCCTTCGAGTGATCACGTACCTGCTCGACACCTCCGCCCTGTGGCACCTGTTCCGCACCCCCGGGGCATTGCCGCCGTGGGAGGGGCACATCGCAGCCGGGGTGTTCCACCTCTGCGAGCCGACACGCGCCGAATTTTTTTACTCGGCAACCAGCCCGTCCCACCGGGACGAGCTCGTGGAGGAGTTGGACGCACTCTGCCTGCTCTCTCCCGTTCCGAAGAACGCCTGGCGCTGGGTCGACATCCCCCCAGTACAAACTGACCCAGCAGGGCCGGCATCGCGTGGCAGGAGCGATCGACCTGTTGGTGTGTGCGACCGCGGTCCACCACGGGCACACCGTCCTCCACGTGGACAACGACTTCGCGACGGTGGCCGGAGTACTCAAGGAACTTCAGCAGCGAGACGTACGAGCCTGATCTCTGGGACCGGTCCACGTTGCATCGCGGCAGCGCATTCATGCCCAGCGGTGGCATTGGTGGCGTTTTCGCGTGGCGTAGGGGTGACGGCGCTGCCCCCGTCGGTTTCCTGGGACGAAGGACGCCGCAGGAGCAGGACGAACCACGCTCGGCCTGGGCGCCGCCCTCTTCGGAGCAGCCGCGAATCGGGGAAGCAGGGGTGGTTTTCAACGTAAGGGGCGGGCGTCGACGCCGCTTGTGTGTCATTCGAGTCTGACGGACTGGAGCCTCCCGCCACGCGAGCCACTTGCACTCCGCCATGACACGGCGAACGCCGCGAGTTCCTCGCTGAGACACGGTCCCGAGGTGCGCGAGTCGGCAGGGCAATCCGCTGTCGACGGGTTCGAGGCCCTTTCCCGAGCCGGCGAGATGGTCCCGAATGCTTCCGTCTGGCGGCCCTTGGGGCCTATGGATCACGGCAGGCCTTGGGTGGCGAACCGGGGCGCTGTCCGGGCCGTCTCCTCTCAACTCGCATCAGTTTCTCCTTTCTGAGGACAAAGCATGGACGGTTTCGTATGTCCTTCGTACGCTGGGCGTCGCTTTCGTGCGGAAGTCCGCGTGCATCACCGCGGAACGCCGCTACCAGCTGCCCGTGCACGAACTCCACTCCGCGGACGCCGGCCACCCCCGGCGCGTCGCCTCACAGCGCCCAGCAGGAGGAAGAGTGACGCCACACAAGTCTCCGAGGACCCGTCGCCACCGCCGTAGAGCACGAAGAACCGCCGGGTTACTTCTCACAGCCCTTTTCGCCGGCGGCCTCGTGGCCCCCGTCGCCGGCGCGGAGGAGGAGCCATTCGCGGATCTGCCGCCCCAGGAACCCGGCGTCACCCTCCGCGTCTTCGACATCCAGTCCCCGCTGAGTGAACTCTGCGACCTCAAGCCCGCCCAGACGCCCAACGTCGACAAACTGATCCCCACCGTCGACTGGTCCTCCACCGAGGGTTTCGGCTTCACCGACAACTTCGTGTCGCAGATCATCGGCAACATCAATGTTCCCGCTGACGGTACGTACGCCTTCCGCCTGATCAGCGACGACGGCTCCCGCCTCTTCATCGGCGACCAGAAGGTCATCGACCATGACGGACTGCACGGCGCCGAGCCCAAGGACGGCGAGATCACCCTCACGCCCGGTTACCACGCCCTGCACATCGACCACTTCGACCGCGGTGGCGAACAGCAGGTGACCCTCCAGTGGAAGCCGCCGGGCGCCGACGACTTCACCCTCGTCCCGAACTCCGTTCTCAGTACCGACGCCGACGTCGTCCGTGTCACTGCCCCCGGCCGCAAGGAGTGCGAGGGCACTTACGACACCCCGGGCGACGGCCTTCCGCTGAACTCGGTCAACCCCGCCTACAACCTCACCGATCTGCGCCCCGAGGGCTTCGAGCCGCAGGTCTCCGCGATGGACTGGATGCCGGGCGGCCGACTCGCCGTGACCACGTGGGGCGGCAGCGAGGAGACGCGGGGAGAGGTGTACATCCTCGACAACGTCACGGGTGACACCGGCCCGGACAAGGTCACGTACAAGAAGATCGCCGACGGCCTGAAGGAGCCGATGGGGATCAAGTACGTCGACGGAAAGCTGTACGTCTCGGAGAAGCACCAGCTGACCGAGCTGTCCGACACCAAGGGCGACAACACCGCGGGCGAGATCCGGAAGGTCGCCGAGTGGCCGTACGGAGGGAACTTCCACGAGTTCGCCTTCGGACTGCTCTACGAGGACGGGCACTTCTATCTGAACCTGTCCGTCGCCATCAACTACGGCGGCGCGACGACCGATCCGCAGCCCGCCCCCGATCGCGGCACCACCATCAAGGTGAACAAGAAGACGGGGAAGGTCAGTTACCTGGCCGGTGGCCTGCGTACACCGAACGGAATCGGACGCGGTCCCGAGGGCGAACTCTTCGTCACCGACAACCAGGGCGGCTGGCTGCCCTCCTCCAAGCTGCTGCACATCAAGCCCGGCCGGTTCTTCAACCACCACACCAACCCGGACGGCCCGTTCGACGACCGTACGGTCACCAAGCCGGTGCTCTGGCTGCCGCAGAACGAGATCGCGAACTCGCCCAGCACACCCATGCTGTTGAAGAAGGGGCCCTTCGCCGGGCAGATGCTCTTCGGCGATGTCACCTACGGCGGAATCCAGCGCGCCGACCTGGAGAAGGTGGACGGCGAGTACCAGGGCGCGGTGTTCCGGCACACGCAGGGCCTGGAGGCCGGCGTCACCCGGATCAGCACCGGACCGGACGGCGCGATCTACGCGGGCGGCCTGGGCGCCGACGGAAACTGGGGCCAGGAAGGCAAACTCCGCTTCGGCCTGCAGAAACTCACGCCGAACGGTAAGAGCGTCTTCGACATCAAGACCATGCGCGCCACCCGTGACGGCTTCGAACTCACCTACACCGAGCCGCTGTCGGAGGAGACCGCCGCGAAGCTGACGAGCGGCGCCTACTCGGTGGAGCAGTGGCGCTATGTCCCCACCCCGGCGTACGGGGGCCCCAAGGTCGACGAGGAGGTCCTCCCCGTCGCGGCGGCCCGGATATCCGGTGACCGTCGCAAGGTCCGGCTCACCATCCCCGGCCTGAAGACCGACCGGGTGGTGCATGTGCGCTCGCCGCGCCCGTTCGCTTCGGCCGACGGTGAGCAACTCTGGTCCACCGAGGCCTGGTACACCCTGAACGCACGCCCCGGTCCCGAGGAGCCCGTCACCTCGTACGACGCCGAATCAGCACGCCTGTCCGGCGGGGCGGACATCGACACCGAGCATGCCGGTCACACCGGCGGCGGCTTCGTCGACGGCTTCGGCACCCAGGGCGCCACCGTCACCTTCGAGGTCGACGCACCCGCGAGGGGCAGCTACGACGTGGGCCTGCGCTACGCCAACGGCCCGCACCCCTTCACCGGCACGAAGACGCTCGGTGTCAGCGTCAACGGCGGACAGGCGCGGCAGACCAGCCTCCCCTCCACCGGCGCCTGGAACCGCTGGTCCACCCGCACCGAGCGGCTTGACCTCCGCAAGGGCCGCAACACCATCACGTACACCTACCGGCCCGAGGACACCGGCCATGTCAACCTCGACATGATCGACGTACGCAGACCCGGCAGCCGTATCGACCTGTTCTCCGGCGGCAGCCTCGCCACCGGCTGGCAGCACACCGACGGCCGAAGCGCCGAATGGCCGCACACCGCCGAGGACTCCATCGAGGTGTGCTGCGGCGACATCCGCACCAAACAGTCCTTCGGTGACTTCAGACTGCACGCCGAATTCCGGGTGCCGAAGCTGCCGGACGACGTCACCGGGCAGGATCGCGGCAACAGCGGCATCTATCTCCAGGACCGGTACGAGATCCAGATCCTGGACTCCTTCGGAGTGGAGAAACTCGCCCCGAACGAGGCCGCGGCCATCTACGAGAAGAAGGCCGCCGACCTGAACGCCGCCACCGCACCCGAAACCTGGCAGACGTACGACATCGTGTTCCGCGCGGCTCGTTTCGACGCCGCGGGCCAGAAGACCGAGGACGCCAGGATCACCGTGGTGTGGAACGGTAGAAAGGTCCACGACAACGTCGCGGTGGACGGTCCGACCGGCGGTGGCGATGCGGAATCGGCCGCGGCGGGCGCGATCCGGCTCCAGGACCACGGGAACAAGGTCCGCTTCAGGAACCTTTGGATCGAACCGGCCGACGGGCCGAAACAGGCCCCGAATTGACCAACAGCGTCCCGCTACCAGTGACAGCCCCTTCGCACGGGCTCGACAGCCCTTCCGGCGGCCGACTCCTCCGAGGCGGTGGAGGAGTCGGCCGTGGGGGTTCGAATCCCACCCGCCCCGCCAGGCGACACGCGGGCAGAATCGATGCTACCTGCGGGAACGCGACCCACCGGGATTGACGCTGAGGCCCGTCGGACGTGTGTCCGGCGGGCCTCTGTCCGTTCTGAGGTCTTCCGTTTACGCTCGCTCGGCGACGGTCGGGTCGGTCGAGTCCGAGATCAGTTCCGCGACGCGCAGGGTGCACTTCCACTCCGTCACCTGGCCCTTGATCACCAGCAGGTACGACTCCAGGTCGGCGAAGCGGTACACCTGGCGCCACTGCTCTCTGATCCCTTTGGCCGGCCGGTACGTATGGAGGACGGCGCGGAGTTCCTCCAGCGCATGGTCCTTCGTTCCCAGTCCGCGGCGGATGATCGTGGTCTCGTAATAGTCACGGGCGTATCCGTACTGTGCGATCACGGCCCAGCTGCCCATGCTTGCTCCCCCCTCGGCGCTGGCTGCGTCGACGCCAGTCAGCTACAGCCCTGCCGCCTGGGCAAGGGGTCCGGGGGCACGGCATCACGTTAGTCCCCATCCCAACGCCAGCTCCGCAAGTCCCTTTCTCAAAGGGCGAGTTGGCACATGCCGAGGTGCCGGAACTCTCCAGTGGCCGATCTTCCCGCTGTACAGTCCGCCGTGCAGCAGCTGACCCTGGTTCACAGCCGAGTTCAGATGTAGGGGTGACAATGCTGCGTTGTGGCATATCCTGTGCGTGGAAAGCAGGGGGATTTCGGGCTGGAGAGTACATGAGGGCGTACGGGCATGAGACGGACGGTGTCACCGCCGTCCCCGAGGAGGCCACCTACCTGGCGGCGGTAGCCAAGCTTCTCCTCGCGGAGGAGACGACGCTCACCGAGGCCACGGCGTGGATGACGCAGAACGCGGGACCGACGGTGTCCGGGCGGCCGTGGTCGCCGACCACGCTGCGCCGCCGCCTGCGGAATCCGGCGATCACCGGCCTGAGGGAGAACGCCGAGGGCGAGCTGGTCCCCGGCCCGGCCGAGCCGCTGATCGACCGCGAGACGTTCGACGCGCTGCAGGAGCTGTTCCGGGAGAACCAGAAGAGCCAGGGCAGCAAGTCCAAGCACGTGCACTACCTGTCCGGCGGCCCGGCGACCTGCGCCTTGTGCAAGCAGCCGCTGGTGGCCCGGTCCACGGCGAACGGCGGGCGCGGCTACGTGTGCGAGAGCGAGGGCTGCGGCAAGGTACGGATCTCCGCCGAGCCGTTGGACGAGTACATCGGCGAGCGGCTCGTGGCCCGGCTGGCGAGCCCGGCGCAGCTCAAGCGGCTCGCCGCGATCCGTGACCGGTTCGCCGCACAGGCCCGGGAGGCGGAGCGGTTCCAGAAGGAACTGCGGGGTCACAAGGAGGAGTTGGCGCAGGCGTACGGGGGCAAGGAGCTGAACCTGGGCGAGTTCCGGGCGGCGAAGGCCGCGTTGGAGAAGCGGCGTGGTGAGGCGATGGCGGCTGTGCGGCGGGGCAAGTCCCTCGACGAGCTGCCGGAGTTGACGCCGCAGGGTGTCGAGCCCTGGTGGAACGAGACGGCGGGCCGTGAGCAGCGCCGGAACCTGGTGCAGTTGGCCGTGCGGGAGGTACGGGTGGGTCCGGCGACGGTGCGCGGTTCGCGGAAGTTCGACGAGGCTCGGTTCGAGATCTTCTGGCGGTAGCGGGCTGCGTGCGTTTCGGCGTGGCTGCCGACCCTTTCGGTGACTGCTCCCGCACAGGTCATTCAGCGCGGAGTGGATGGGCCACCGGCCCTGCGCCTCCTCGTGTGTTCCGTCCGGAGGCGTAGGGCCGTGGTGACCATGAGCCGGATGACGGGCGGTGGGGCGGGAATCCCCATGGCCTGGCGCCGGGACGTCGCGGAGCCTACCCGGACTCCAGCGCCAGCAGCGCGGCGTGCAGGGCGGCCGCCGCGGCCACGGCATCCTGCTCGGGTAGCGCAAACTCCTCGGCACTGCCGAGACGCTTCGCGGTGTCGACGACGTCCTGGGAGGTCCACGGGCGGAGTGCGAGTTGCCCGTCGCGGATCTCACCGACCCGCCCGAGGGCATGGAAGTCCCAGCGTTACAGCTGATCACCGGCTTACAGGGCGAAGGTAGGTCAGTTACCTCACACGGAGAGTCCGGAGAAGCGGCCGCTCGTCACGGCAGTGGATGTACGGGTAGTACAGGCCGATGCGCTGCACGAGTGCTCGTTCCCCCCGGGTCGATGAGCCCACCACCTGGTGATCTGTCTCCTGCGGCGTCCTACGACGTCACCGTACCGACGAGCGCCACGTGGTCACGGCGAGCCTGGTGGACGGCACACCGGAGCTGCTGGATCCGGTGGACGACTGAGCGTCAAAGCTTTCGCGCTCCGGAGGGACGTCGGCGTCGCCGGACCGCATACGCTGCCACCAGTCCAAGAGAGCCGACGGCCATGCACGCGCCCACAGCCTGTTCGACTCCGGCCGGACCCGTGCTGCCGCCGACGCCGGCGTCGGTGCCGCGGGTGGGGGTGACGGGGCTGACGGTGGGGGTGGGAGTGACCGGGCTGACGGTGGGGGTGACAGGGCTGACGGTGGGTGTGGGCGCGACGGAAACGGTCGGGCCGGGAGCGCTCCTGCGGGGCAGTACCTCACAGGCGATGCCGTCGTCCGGCCCTTGGTCCTCGTCCAGGTCGTGTGGGTCGCTGGGGTCGCGGTTCAGTTCCGCCTGCGCGTCTTCCTGGAAGGCGAAGTCGCGGCAGTCCAGGTCGGGTTGTGCGTGCGCGATGCCTGTCATGGGACCGGTGGTCACGAGAACCATCGTTGTCGCGGCGAGCATGGTGCGTATGCCCATGGGCCTTCCCTTCCGTCCCGTGATCGCTGTGGTGGTCACTGCGACCGTATGGACACAGCCCGGCCTGGGCATGCGCTGCTGGGCCGTACGAATGACCGCTTCTGACTGTGTCCGAATCGGCCCGACCACGCGGACGTGTTCGCGTCCGTCGTAAATCACAAGTCGCACGATCCGCAACTCTTGGACAATTACTCGACGCAACCCCGGGCGGGGCCCCTCGGGGACCCCCACACTCCCTGATCTAGTTGGTGTCGCAGCCGATGCCGTCTCCGTCGCGGTCGAGTCGGTGGGGATCGGAGTCCCCGACCCAGACGGGGCCGGCAAGGTCCGAGCAGTCGACGTCGGGACCAGACGGTGGTCCGGGGGGCAGTGAGGAGCCTGGATCTGTGTCGGGGGGCAGGGGGGCGCCGGGGGCATCTGTGTCGGGCGGCAGCGGGGTGTCGGGCTCCTCGGGAGTGGTTGCTGTCGTGTCGCAGGCGAGCCAGAGTCCTGACAGATCCTGCTCGGCGGCGTCGCCGGCCTGGGAGATCTGCGGCCAGTACTTGTCGTTGGGCGGATAGAGAACGGCCTTGGCGTGCCCCGTGCGTACCAGGGACTGGTTCACGAATTCGTCCTGGTCGTTCCAGACGTACAGCAGGTAGCGGTCGTATGGGTCTTTGAGTTCGACGTCGCGTTCGATGCGCACGGTGGAACCCACGGGCAGCAGTTCCGCCGTGCGGGTGGTGGCTTCACTGCTGTAGCAGGTCCCCACCTCGGGCGCATCGATTTCCAGCAGGCGGACCTTGGTGGTCTGGTTCTGGGGAAGGATTCCGCTGCCACCGCGGACTTCTATGGTGTCACCGTCGATTATCCGCTCCACCATGACTTCGGCGCGGCTGGTCCTCTCGGCGGCTGGGGATGCGTCGTCGGGACGCTTCTCCGCGGTGGACTGCTCGGGTGGCTTCGCGGGAGCCTCTGTCGGCGCCGTCGTTTGGGTGTCAGTCGGAGCTGATCCGGGGTCTGTTTCCTGACCGGCTCGATCAGTGCAACCCGTGACCCCCATGGTGAGAATCAGGATCAGCACGGTGAGTGCGCCGATCAGCCGTGGCTTAACTCGCCGCTGCGTTCTGTCGGGTCGAGACCATCGTGGCTCATTACGCTGCCACGCGTTGGGATCTGGTTTCGGGGACGGATTCATGTCAGGCACCTGAGCTGCAGGGTCCATTGAGCCTTTTCCTTTTACTTACCCCGATGAGTCAATTATGGGCCTCTTTCGCCTATATTCTGCAAAAAGGGCAGAAATATTCTGAGTGGGTCAGGTCCCTGGCCTTCGGGCGCCGGGGATCTTGGGCGCAACGGGATCCTCTACTGCCTACGGGCCGGCGCCCCCTGGCGCGATCTGCCCGCGTACTACGGGCTGTGGAAGACGTCTGAAGGCCGCACCGTTACCGTCGCCGCGATCCGTTTATGGCTCCGCTCATGATCCGCCGGGCCGATCGTCGCTTCCGTTGAGATGTACGGATCACGTTATGACGCGCCATGGGCCAAGCTCCGCGCGCCGGGCGCCCCTCCCGCACCGGCCCGTACTCCACCGAGGCCGGCATGGTGGAGCTCTGCCGCACCGGCTACACCTCGCCGCTCTGTGCCGCGCCCACGGCTGGACCTCGCGCTCAGCGATCGGCCACAAGGAGTGGCAGCCCGGCAAGCCGGACCCCGCGGGCATCGCGATGGACGACTTCCGTACGGCAGTTGCCGAGCTCCTGAACGGCAAGCGACGAACGTCATGCCAGATACCGACGACGAGATTCACGTTCTCACCGGCTGACCCTCAACCTGAGCAACAGCCCCGATCCCGCACGCTTACGGGTGTCCGCGTCACTCCTCCTTCGACCCGTTCGACATCGCGTATGCGGTAAGGACCACACCCAGCACGATGTTCCATATGCTGAGCAAGGTCGGCATATCCAGGACGAGAAGCCCTCCGATGCCCATCACAATGAGTGCGTGCCCCATCATCATCGTGGATTTCGGTGACATGCGGTCCTCCTGGTCGAGTCGGACGGATGACTGCGGAACTGGGCTACGGCAACGGCGCGTTGAGCTGACGGAACGCGCGTCCGGTCACTCGTCGAAGACCGTGGCGGGGCTCCGGCATATCCAGCAAAGGCGCAGCATGATCTCGTCGGCGGTTTGCGCGAAGTCCGCGGTGAGTCAGGGGTGGCCGCAGTCCGGATCGTCGCAGGAGAACTCGAAGTGGGCGCAGGGCGGGATCGGATATCCGCAGCGGGCGCAGTGGTTCGGCGACGCAGTCAACTCCGGGAGTGGCGTGCGCTCGGGGATCTCGAGCAGGGCGCCGTCCGCCTTATCGAAGATCATGGCCATGTCGCGGCTGAGGTTACGGTACGGCGTCTCTACGATCATGTAGTAGCGCTCTTGGCGTACGTCCCGGCGGCGCAGGTACTCCAGCGTGACGGCCTCGGTCTTGACCCAGGACACCTCGTAAACCTGGCCGTTGTCCTTCCTGTCCACGACAGTGGCGCTGCCCTCGACGGTGTCAGCGTAAGGACGCCACTTGCCGTACGCCTCGGCACCCGGCTGGTACGTGGACTGCCTTCGTCGTCTCCACCGCATGGGGGCAAGTATCAGGACGTCGGGCGGGACCGGTCCCGAGAACGAACACCGGGTGGCGTTCGTCGGGCCAGGGAACCCGTCGACGCCGGTGCAGGAGGAGCGGGCTCTGTCGGTGCCACCGGATAACGTCCGGCCATGGCTGATGCGTACACCACCTTGTGGACCAACGACCTGTGCAAGGCGCTCATCGCCGGCGGCTTCGAGGGCGAGCGACAGATCAGGCACGTCGTGGACGGGGAGCCGCGTGGCGAGATAAGCGTGCATGGGATCTATCGCCTGGCCCCGGAGTCCGCCAGCGCGCTCCACGCACTCATCAGCCAGGAGCCGGCCTCTGCGTGAAGCCCACGGTGATCAGGCGGGACACCCGCTGACCTCTGAGCAACTACGCGCCATCAGAGACCAGTTACGGGACAGCCCATAGGCTGAACCTTGCACGTGACGGACAGGAGGATGAGGTGGCCGAGACGACGCTGACCGAGACGACGGTCGCCGAGGTGATGGCCGAGCTGGCCGAACTCGAGGACCCGAAGGCACGCGAGGTGAACGAGAAACACGGTGACGATCACGGCGTGAACCTCAGCAAGCTGCGCGCGCTCGCGAAGCGACTGAAGACGCAGCAGGAACTCGCGTGCCGGCTCTGGGAGACGGATGACACCGCGGCGCGACTCCTGGCGATCCTGATCTGCCGCCCGAAGGCGTTCGAGCGTGACGAGTTGGACGTCATGTTGCGCGAGGCGCGCAGACCCAAGGTGCACGACTGGCTCGTGAACTACGTGGTGAAGAAGAACCCGAACGCCGAAGAGCTGCGCCTGGCCTGGTCCGCCGATCCGGATCCAGTGGTCGCGAGTGCCGGCTGGGCGCTGACCACCGAACGCGTGACGAAGAAACCCGAGGGCCTCGACCTCGCAGGACTGCTCGATGTCATCGAGGCGGAGATGAAAGACGCTCCGGACCGCCTGCAGTGGGCGATGAACCACTGCCTGGCTCAGATCGGGATCGAGCACGCCGAGCACCGCACCCGTGCGATCGACATCGGTGAGCGCCTGGAGGTGCTCAGGGACTACCCGACTTCCCCGGGCTGCACATCTCCGTTCGCGCCCATCTGGATCACCGAGATGGTGCGCCGACAGCACGACAAGTAGGAAGGTTCGCGCTCACGCTCGTGCCGTTACTCCCTTACTCCCTCTCAGCTTTCCCGCGGCGGTTTCGACGTCTGGGTGCGGCTGTACGTCCCACCGATGCTGCGAGCTTGCGTAGTTGCCGCCAGTCCAGGGGCGGATGGGTCTGGGGTACACCGGGACGCTGTCGGGGAACGCGTACGCGCAGCTTGCCGGGTGCGATGCGGCAGTGCACGGGTGTGGGAAGGATCGTGGCCTCGCCGTCGAGGCCGACCTCGATCTCCGCGCGGTCGGCGTCGACGACCACTTCGCGGGCGGTCACGACCGTGAGTCCGTCCGGCTCCGGGTCCAGCAGGAGTCCGGCCGCCTCGGCCGCACTGTCCACCCTGATGCCCAGGACGCCGAGCAGTCCGGTGTCGAGTCGCTCACGGCGGCCGAGACCTGTCGGATCTGCCGTGCCATAGGGGTTGTTGCTCACGAGGACGGCCTGCGGGGCGGTGAGCGTGGTGTCCGCGGCGCGCGCGGTCAGTTCTGCTCCGCGTTGGCGAGTGAGCAGGTCGGGCAGCAGGTCCCAGATGGTGCCGATCTTGTCGTCGCGGTAGGCGGGGCTCTGGATGACTGCCGCGTACGCGCCGAAGGAGGCGTTGTTGACGAACGGGTGCTCTCCGGCGAAGCCGAGGTCCACGTGGAGTTCCACGCCGTCGGTGAGGGCGTCGAGGCAGGCGGCGGGGTCTTCGCGGTTCAGGCCGAGATCCATCGCGAAGTGGTTGCGGGTGCCGGCGCTGATGACGAGGAACGGTACGTCGTGTTCGGCGGCGACGGCAGCGACGAGCGCCTGGGTGCCGTCGCCGCCCGCGACACCCAGCAGATCGGCGCCGTCCGCGACGGCCGACCGGGCCAGCGCGGCGACGTCCTGGTGCTGCTCCGGGTCGAGCAGGACGACGCGCGCACCGAGTCGCTCGGCCTTCTCCTTCAGGCCGAACACCGCCACCTTGCCGCCGCCGGAACGCGGGTTCATGAGGACGTACGGACGCCGGGGCGGGGCCGCCCTGCGCTCCTTCATGCCGGTGAACTGCTTCCGGGTGCTGCGCAGGGCGTAGCGACCTGCCCCGACTGCCACCGCCCACGACACCAGCGACAGCGGCAGGGCCCACAGGAGGGTGGTCGCGAGCAGGAAGACGACGGCGGTGGGGGCGGCCACCGCGAGCAGCGCCGCCGCCCAGCGGACGGGGCCGTGGCGGGTCAGTGCCCACCAGACGGCGGCCGCGGTGAGGGCCGCACCCGCGAGTACGGCCACGAGCAGCAGGACGCCGCCCACGCCGCCGTAGCCGAGGGGGAGCAGTACCGCGAAGGCCGCCGCGGCCAGTGCCGTCCGGGCCGCCCACCGTTGCGCGCGACGGTCCGGGGCGTACGAGTTCACAGCCATGGTCGCCTCCAGTCGTCGGCGGACATCGTAGATAGATGAGACGACTGTCCCGCCCCGGCCGATCAGGTCGAGAGCCATCATGAAGGGGGCGGCCTCCATCTGCCGGCCGAGGATGAACAGGCCGTAGTCGATGCCTACGGCCAGGCCCAGCATCAGGGCGAGCGTGACGGCCGTGGAGGAGATGCTCACCGGGGGGCCAGGGCCAGCAGCCCGGTCAGACCGACCGCCACACCGATCAGCGCGGGCAGCAGCGCCATGCCGGCGGCGAGCAGCGAACCGAACGTGACGACGAGGACGAGTAAGGAGCTTCGCTGGTCGCGGAGCCGACCCCGAGGCGATCGTCGAGACGGCCGTAAAGCGGTTGCGAGGTCGGTGAAACCCTCTCCTCCCAGGCGGTCTCGACGGCGTGACCGGCGGCGACGATCCCGGCCGGAGGAACCCGTGACACGGAGGCGGCAGCACGGCCGTAGCCATGAGCTCCCCCCGACTCGCGACCTGAGCGTGTCCCCGTACCGACGTACCGACAGGGGTGGCGGACGCGCGCGACCGGCGTTTCCTTACGACACGTCTGATCCCGTCCCGCCGCGGACGACGACGACGGAACTATGCGCGTGGTGCAGCAGCGCCTGGCTCACCGACCCCAGGAGCAGACCGGTGAACCCGCCACGCCCCCGAGCTCCGACGACCACGAGTTGGGCGTTCCTGCTTCTCTCGATCAGCACCTCCCTGGCTTCGCCACTCGCCACCTCGCGCCTGACCGTGACATCGGGATGCTTCTCCGCGTACCCGGCGAGGGCCTGGGCCAGCAGCCGCTCCTGGCTCTCGACACCGGTACCGGCCGGCGCGTGATCCGGCAGCCATACGTGCACGGCGGCGATCTCGGCTCCGCGCAGCGCCGCCTCGGCAAAGGCGAACTCGACCGCCGTCTCGCCCGCGGGGGAGCCGTCGACACACAGCACGATCGGACCGCCGTCGGCCGACTCCTCGCGGGCCACCATCACCGGGCACCGACTGTGGGCCGTCAGGGACGCCGCCGTCGATCCCAGCAGCATGCCGATGAAGCCTCCCGTCCCACGGGCACCCACGACCAGCAGGTCCGCCGCCCGGGACTCGGCCTCCAGCACCGACACCGTGTCGCCGGGCACCACGGCCTCGGTGACTGTCACCTCCGGGGCCACGCTCCGCGCACGGTCCGCGGCCTCGCTCACCATGCGATTGAGCGGTGTGGTGTCCAGTGGCGCGTACATGGGTCTGACCGGCCAGTTGAGGGCGTACACCACGCGCAGTGCTGCGCGACGGCGTCGGGCCTCCCTGGCGGCCGTCTCCACCGCGGCGAGACTTGACGGCGAGCCGTCCGTTCCCACAACCACCAGGTTGCCCATCGCTCCTCCATGGCTCGATTCCACCCGCGTCCACCGGCGACGTCAGTACCGCTGTGCTTTGGCGAGACGGGGAGTGAGCTGTGCGTCCGCGGGCTGTCGGCTGAAGGCGATGGGTTGTTGTTTCTCGCCCGGGTCGAGGTTCTCCGCGCCGACGAATCTCGTCTCGACGACCTTTCCGGACGAGTCCTCGAAGTCGATCCGCACGGCGTACGAGGCCCTGTCGTCGGTCTTGTTGGTGATCGTGACCAGCACGGCGAGCAGCCCGCTGGTCTCGTTCCTGGGCAGGCCCTTCATGCCGACCTCGGACACCGCGTTGCCGCGCCCCTCGACATCCTTGAGCACCTTCTCCGCAGCGGCACTGGCGCGGGCGGCCTCGGCTTCGACGGATGCCTCGAACTCGGAGGCACGGGCACTTGCCGAGGAGGCCGCCGCCGAAGCCGAAGCATGAGCGGAGGCGATCGCGGAAGCCGCCTCGGAGGCCAGCGCCGACGGCGGCGATCCGGAGAACGATGCCGTATCGGGGCTGCTCGGTGTCGGCGCGGGTGAGGAGCCTGCGTCCTCGGTGCCGCCACACCCGGTGAGGGCGACGGTGGACAGAACACATCCGAGTGCCGCCACGACGGTTCGATGGCCGCGGCCGGGGTGGTCTCGCAGCATCCTGTCGTCCTTCACGAGTGGCCGGATCGATATTGTTCATCGTCGGCGCCGTGCGGGCGGTGCACGATTCTGCTTGGGCCGTTCGTATGGCAGAAGTGCCGGTGCCCTCTCTGTCGGCCTTGGGTGAGACGCCCCGCTCTGCGGGTTCAGCCTGAGAGGGCACGAGAAGACGTACCGGCTCCGCACCGGCTAGAGCAGATCGCGCGGTACCTTCTCGTTCCAGGTGCGGGAGAAGACCCGGCGGCCGGTCTCGTACGCGTCAAGAGTCGCGTCCACGAAGAAATCCGTCTCGTCGCACGTGAGCTCGGTGTGCGTCACCACCCGCACGTCCCAGTCGTCCCGCCGGAACCGCATGGTCCAGGTGGATTCGCCGCTGACCGAGGTGAAGTCGTCGGCGACCGCCGCGTAGCGCTCGTAGGCCCGGCGGTCGGCGTCGAGGCCGATGTCGTCGAAGCGGACCGTGCCGCGGTCCTTCACGATCTCCAGCTCGGCGTGGTAGCCGACCAGGTCCCGCTTGACCTCCCAGCGCTCCTCGGGCGGCGTCACCTGGCTGGTGGCGATCGGTGGTGTGCCCTCGGGTTCCCCGAAGGGACTGGGCGGCACGTCATCGGGTTCGTCCACCGGGCGGACCGGCAGGGTGAGCGTGCTGGAGTTCTCGTGGACGCTGAGCAGCGCGGGCTTCGGCGGCGGCCAGGCGAGGGGCCAGTAGGACGTGGAGAGGGAGAGCCTGATGCGGTGGCCCGGCGGGAAGGCCTGTGCCACTCCGTTCAGCGGGATGGTGGCGCGGTAGCGTCGGCCCGGCTCCAGTGGCTCGGGGGCCTCCGTACTGTCGCGGCGGGTGAGGTTCAGCAGGCCGTACGAGACGCGGGTCGCGGCGCCGTCGGGGCTCACGTCGGACAGACGTGCGGCCACCATGGCGACCGGTTCACTGACGGACAGATCGAGTTCCACGCTCGGTGAACCGAGGATCTCCAGCTGTTCGGTCAACGGCTCGCTGTCGAAGACGAGTGAACCGCCGTCCTCCTCGCGCTGGTCGTACGGCAGGTCCGGTGGGGCGTTGTAGGAGGCCCACTTGCCCGCGAACTGGCCGACGGACAGCGGTGACTGCACGGTCATCGCGTCGCCGTCGGGTGTCTGTCCCGCACCCGTCGCGTCCGCCGTGTCCTGCGGAGGTTCGATCCTGTGCCGGGTGAGCGGACGTGTGACCGGCCGGATGTGCGGGGAGGGCCAGTCGGGCTCTCCGACCCAGCGTCCCGGCCGCTCCTCGTACGCGGTGGAGGGCGGCACGCTGTCCTGCATCCATGTCTGCAGCATGGGACCGTCCATGACGCCGTTGTCGACGCCCTTGAGCCAGTGGTCCCACCACCGCACGACCTCCTGGAGGTAGCCGATGGCGGGGCCGGGCTCCCCGAGGTGGGGGAACTTGTGAGACCAGGGGCCGATCAGTCCCTTGCGGGGCACGTCCAGGTGGCCGAGCAGCCGCGTCACGGCGTTGGAGTAGCCGTCCGCCCATCCGCTGGAGGCCAGGACCGGGCAGCGCACGCTCTTGTAGTCCTCGCACACCGAGGCATGCCGCCAGTAGTCGTCTCGGCGCTGGTGGCGCAGCCACTGGAGAACCCAGGGCTCCGTGTTCTCCAGCCGCTCGTGCCACATCTCGCGCCAGCGGTCGCCCACCACGGCGGGGTCGGGCGGACAGGTGCCGTAGGCGAACATGGTGCCCGCCTCGGCCAGGTTGTCCGACAGCAGGGCGCCGCCCATGTAGTGCATGTCGTCGGCGTGCCGGTCGTCGGTGAAGGAGGCGATGACGACGGCCTTCAGGCCGGCCGGCCGGCGGGCCGCCACCTGGAGTGCCGCGAACGCGCCCCAGGAGATGCCCATCATCCCCGTGCCGCCGTCGCACCAGGGCTGCTCCGCCAGCCAGGCCAGGACCTCCTCCGCGTCGGCCTGCTCCCGTTCCAGGTACTCGTCCCGCAGCACCCCCTCCGAGTCGCCGGTGCCGCGCAGATCGACGCGGACGCAGGCATAGCCGTGTCCGGCGATGTACGGGTGGTGGATCGAGTCCCGTACGGCCGTCAGGTCGCGCTTGCGGTACGGGATGTACTCCAGCACCGCGGGCACCGGCTCGTCGTCCGAGGAGGTGGGGCGCCAGATGTGCGCGGAGAGACGGACCCCGTCGGACATGGGGATCGTGACGTGTTCTTCTTCCTTCGTCGCGTACGGCAGGTTGGTCACGTAACGCATGGGACCGACGTGCTCCTCAACTCTCGCGGCATCTCGTCACTGTCGCGTCACTCGGGCGGGACCTCGACCTCGTCGAAGACGAGACCCAGGGCGGCCACACAGTGGTCGTACTTCTCCCGCAGCTCCTCCTCGTTCGCCCCGCCGGTGAAGATATGGGCCAACTCGTAGCTGTAACTGTCCTGTTGGGGGAGCTCCGAGAGCCGGGTGCCCTCCTCGGGGACCACGTCGACGCGTACGCCCGGGGTCTCCCGCTCGATACGGGCGATGTCCTCCGGCCCGGGCACACGGCGCACCACGCCGTCGGTGAACCAGCGGTGGTACCACTTCGCCGCCATCGCGTACGGGCCCTCGCGGTGCGGCATGCGAGGGTCGTCGCCGAGGGCAAGGCTGACCATGCAGTGGTGGTTGGGCACGCCGTCGACGTACTGGAACAGCTCCGCGTGCGACTGGGAGTGCCGGGGATTGATCTCCAGCAGGCTGATCTGCCGTGTCCGCGGATCGTAGAAGTACTCGATGCTGAAGGTGGCCGAGTCCATGCCTACGCGCCGCATCACGCGCTCGGTGACGTCGTGGAGTTCCGCGATGACCGGTGGCGGCAGCGTCGAGGGGTACTGGTGGCGCAGGAAGCAAGGCGAGTCCGGGTAGTCGATGGAGTCCAGGACTCCGTAGACCGTCACCTCGCCCTGGTGGGTGTAGCCCTCCACGGCGACCTGGACGCCGGACATCTCCTCCTCCGCGAGGCAGACCTGACCGCCGAGACCGTCCATCTCCGGTGGCAGGTCGATGCGTTCGAGGATGTGCTCGAAGGGGCGGCCGATCCGGGCGATTCCCTCGCGGATCTCGGCGACGGCCGCGCGGAACTCCTGCTCGTCCCCGACGCCGAAGGCGAGTTCGGAGGAGTACGAGAGGGCGGGCTTGACCCACATTGGGAACCCGACGTTCCCGGGCGGGCGCGGCGGCTCGGCCGCCAGGTCGACCCTGCCGAAACGCGGGTGCCGGTCGGTGACCTTCTGCTGCTCCAGTCGGCTCCAGTACTTGTGCTCGCACCTGACCACCGACTCGAGGCTCGTGCTGCGGGTGCCGTAGCGCTCGCTCAGAATCGGGACGAGGGTGCTGACGGGGAAGTCCCAGTAGCCGACGATCGCGTCGACGCTGCCGTCGAAGGCGTCCAGCACGCCCTGAGCCTTCTCGATCAGCGCGGGCAGGTGCACCTCGCCGATCTGCAGTTCTTCGATCGTCAGCAGCTGGTGGAAGCGCAGTGAGCGGGCTCCCGGGACCTGCCGGAGCGTCGGCAGGTTGGCCTCGTCGAGCCCGATCACGAAGACGTTCTTGACCTTCTCGTCAGGCACGGCTCTCCTTCCGACCTACGACCGGCTGGCAGATCTCCCAAGATCGTCGGAGTACCCCTTCACGCGACGGTCAATCCGGTCCGGGCCGCCACTCGTTCGCGGTGCGGCGGGTGCGGACCCCGGCCGACGAGAGCAGTCGAAGCCCACCGGTGCCGCCATCTGGAATGTTCTCCGGCCCCATGTCAGACGGTGCGTTCGAGGGCCTTGGCGTCAACTGCTGTTTGGTGACGTGCCCATGGGTAACCCGTCCGGCGAACCGGACACAAGGCCAGCGAACCGAATACAAGGCCAGCGAACCGGACGCAAAGGAGAAAATCTGCCATGGGCATCATCGCTTGGATAGTCATCGGTCTGCTCGCGGGAGCCATTGCCAAGGCGCTCATGCCGGGCAAGGACCCGGGCGGAATCATTGTCACCATGCTCATCGGTATCGCCGGAGGCCTGCTTGGAGGCTTCCTCGGCAAGGTGATGTTCGGAGTCGACTCGATCGACGGCTTCTTCGACCTGTCCACCTGGATCGCGGCCATCGTCGGATCCGTCATCCTCCTCGCGCTGTACCGGCTGTTCACCAGTCGCGGACACGGGCGCGGGCACCGGCGCGGACACGTCCACGCATAGCAGGCTCGTTCACGAACTGCGGCCCGGGACGGGTGAGCCCGGGCCGCATCGCGATGGCCGGAGTCCGGCGAACGGGTTCCCTCGGGCGCGGTGAGCACCTCACGCCGTCGGCGGGCGGGCCTGGGGCACGCCGGCGGTGACGGAAACGTGATGGGGGAGCGTCGCCAATGCGGGTAGTGACCTGGAACGTCTGGGGCCGATTCGGGCCGTGGCGGGACCGGGCTCCGCGGATTCTGACGACGTTGGACGAGCTGCAAGCGGACATCGTGTGCCTGCAGGAGACCTGGAGCACGTCGGACACCAGCCAGGCGGACGAAATGGCCGCGCGGCTCGGCCTTCACGCGGTCTTTGCCCGGAGCCGTATGCCGAGGCAGCAACCGACCCCCGACGCCGCGATCCTCGGCCTGGCGGTACTCGGGCGGTGGCCGGTTGTGGAGTACCGGCGGCATCAGTTGCCTGATGGCGCGGACGGACCTCCACGACGCGGCGACCCCACGATCGCCCTCGCCGTCACCTTCGCCCATCCGGCCGGTCCCCTGCATGTCGTGACGGCCTGCCCGGACTGGCAGGCCGACCGTGGCGACGCACGGCTCGCGCAGACCCGTGCGCTGGCCGACCTGCTCGCCGATCCCGCTCTGGACGGTCCCTTGCCGCCCATCCTGGCCGCCGACCTCAACTCGCGGTCGGATGCACCGGAATTCCTGCCCCTCACCGAAGTCCTCGTCGACGCCTAGGCTGCCACCTGCCCGGCGCAGCCCGGCCACACCTTCACCACCAACAACGCTTTTGTGGGGTCGGACGAGTGGCTCGCCGACGGACGGATCGATCACATTCTCGTGCGCCCCGGTGTGCCCGGCCGCCCAGTCACCCTTCAGGGAACCACGCTCGCGGGAACCAGTGAGCCGGCGCCATCGGATCACTACGCCGTGGTGGCCGATCTGGAGGAGTGAGCCTCGTACCGGTACGCGTGCCGTCGCCCCGGACCGCGGCCGGCATGCCGGTGTGCCACCGGAATGCTGCGGCTTCGCCGCGGGCTGCTGGGGTCGCGCAGGCAGCGAGCTGCCTGTCGGTCGGCGGGGGCGGCTGCGAGCGGTATGTGACCGGCTCGTGAGCGGCGGGCCGTATCCGGCCGACTGGTGAGCAGAACCTCCTGGACTTCCTTCTCTGTCCCGGCGTTTCGCCGGCCTCCGTGCGTGCCCCTCTGAGCCCTGCGCCGTACTGGCGGGCCCGGACACCGCCCGCCTTGTCCCCGGGGCCGTCGGCACCGCTCGACGAACCGGCCGACCGACCGAAGCATTGTTCGACCCCAGTAGTCAGCCGCCCCCCTCACCCCAGCTGTTGCAACCAGCCGTGACGCAAAAATTGCATTCTGTGAAATAAGGGGGCGTTCCATGCCGAGCTATCTCCAAGTGTTTGAGACAGCTGTCACGGCGGCACCCGCAAAAGCCGGAGCACTGACCCCACCAGCCACCGGGACGGAGCGACCCGCCCATGAAGATCCTTGGCATCAACGCCCTGTTCCACGACCCGGCCGCCGCTCTCCTCGTCGACGGCCATACGGCCGCGGCCGCCGCGGCCGCCGCCTCGGCTGGGCCGCCGGCACCGGCGAGTTCGCGTGGGCGCGCATCGCACCCGGCCCGCGCACCCGGAACGAGGTGACGACCATGCTCGTGACCAGCGCGCTCATCCCGCCCGCCGCGACCTGGCACTGGCTGCGCGGTCTGTGGCGGCACCGGGGCGCCCCCGCCTGGCAGGAGGTGGCGTCGTGAGCGGCGTGAAGGCCGTGCTGTTCGACCGCGACGGCACCCTCGTCCACGACGTGCCCTACAACGGCGACCCCGACCGGGTCCGCCCGGTCGACGGAGCCCGCGAGGCGCTCGGCCTGCTGCGCGAGAGCGGCATCCGCACCGGCGTCGTCACCAACCAGTCCGGCATCGCGCGCGGACTGCTCACCGACGCCGACGTCCGCAGGGTCAACCACCGCGTCGACGAACTCCTCGGCCCCTTCGACGTGTGGGCCGTGTGCCCGCACGGGCCCGACGACGGCTGCCACTGCCGCAAACCGGAACCGGGCCTGATCCTCTGGGCGGCCGGACGGATCTGCACCGCGCCCGCCGACTGCGTCGTCGTCGGCGACATCGGCGCCGACGTCGAGGCCGCACACCGGGCGGGCGCCCACGGCATCCTCGTACCGGCTCCGGAGACGCGGCCGGAGGAGACGGCGCGGGCGGAGCATGTGGCGCCGGACGTCCTGACCGCCGTCCGCGCGGTCCTGGCAGGGCCTCCGCGGGGCCGCCTCCTGGCTGACGAGCGGCCCATCGAGGCCGCCTACGACACCGCCTACGACACCCGTGGGAGGCCACCGTGAAGGCCCTCGTCACCCGCCTCGACAGCTTCGGCGACGTGCTGCTCGCCGGGCCCGCCGTACGGGCAGCCGCCGCCCGCGCCGACACCGTCACGATGCTGTGCGGACCGCGGGGCGCGCCCGCCGCGCGCCTGCTGCCCGGCGTGGACGACATCCTGGTCTGGGACGCGCCCTGGGTGGGTTTCGAACCCCCGCCCGTCGGCCGCGGAGAGGTCGAGCAGCTTCTCGACATGATCGACGCCGACACCGCCCTGATCCTGACCTCCTTCCATCAATCCCCGCTGCCCGCCGCCCTGTTGCTGCGCCTGGCCGGGGTGGGGCACATCGCAGCGGACAGCGAGGACTACCCCGGCTCCCTCCTCGACGTACGCCACCACCGCGCGCCGCACGCCCACGAGGCGGAGGCCGCGCTCGACCTCGCCGAAGCCGCGGGATTCCCCCGGGTCGACGACGGACGGCTGCGGGTGCTGCCGCCACCCGCCACCGCCGCGGTGACCGGTCCCGGGCCGTACGTCGTGCTGCACCCCGGCGCCGGCGTCCCCGCCCGGGCCTGGAGCCGCGAGCGCAGCGCGGAGGCCGTGCGCGAACTGGCCGCGGACGGGCACCGGGTCGTGGTCACCGGCGGCCCGGACGAGCGGGAACTGACCGCGTACGTCGCCGGCGAGCACGGCCTCGACCTCGGCGGCCGTACCGGTGCCGCGGAACTCGCCGGTGTGCTGGCCGGAGCCGACGCCGTCGTCACCGGCAACACGGCCCCGGCCCACCTCGCCGCCGCCGTCGGCACCCCCGTCGTCTCGCTCTTCGCGCCGGTGGTGCCCGCCGAGCGCCGGCGGCCGTACGGCGTTCCGTACGTCCTGCTCGGCGACCAGGCCGCACCGTGCGCGGACAGCCGTGCACGGACCTGCCCGGTCCCCGGCCATCCGTGTCTGGAGTCGGTGACCGTGCTCGATGTGCTCGCCGCCGTGCGGAAACTCGTGGGGGAGTCATGAGGATCCTCATCTGGCATGTGCACGGGTCGTGGACCACGGCCTTCGTGCAGGGCCCGCACACCTACGTCGTCCCCGTCACGCCGGACCGGGGGCCCGACGGACTCGGCCGCGCCCGCACCTTCGACTGGCCGGACTCCGTCGTCGAAGTCCCGCCGGAGCGGCTGCGGGACGCGGACATCGACGCCGTGGTCCTCCAGCGGCCGCACGAACTCGCCCTGGTCGACCGCTGGCTGGGGCGCCGGCCGCCGCTGGTGTACCTCGAGCACAACGCCCCGCACGGTGACGTCCCCGACACCCGCCACCCGGCCGCCGATATCCCCGGCGCCACCCTCGTCCACGTCACGCACTTCAACCGCCTGATGTGGGACGCCGGAAACACCCCGACGACCGTCATCGAGCACGGCATCGTCGACCCCGGGCACCTGTGGACCGGTGAGCTGGACCGGGCGGCCGTGGTGGTCAACGAGCCGGTGCGGCGCGGCCGTACGACGGGCACGGACCTGCTGCCGGAGTTCTCCCGCGCGGCCCCCTTGGACGTATTCGGCATGGGGACCGACGGGCTCGCCGACCGGATCGGCGTCCCGACCGACCGCTGCCGCTCCCACGAACTCGTCCAGAGCGAGCTGCACGCGCAGATGGGCCGACGGCGCGTGTACGTCCACCCCGTCCGCTGGACCTCCCTCGGCCTGTCCCTGCTGGAGGCGATGCACCTCGGCATGCCGGTGGTGGCCCTCGCCACCACCGAGGTGACCGAGGCGGTGCCGGCGGGTGCCGGGGTGGTCTCCAACCGCGTCGACGTACTGACAGACGCCGTACGGGACTTCGTCGCCGATCCGCTGCACGCCCGCATGGTCGGCGAGGGCGCACGCGCCGCGGCGCTCGCCCGCTACGGGCTACCCCGCTTCCTGGACGACTGGGAGCGGCTGCTGAAGGAAGTGAGCCGATGAGGATCGCCATGGTGTCCGAGCACGCGAGCCCCCTGGCGGCGCTCGGCGGCGTCGACGCCGGTGGCCAGAACGTGTATGTCGCCCGCCTCACCGAGGAGTTGGCACGCCGCGGCCACGACGTCACCGTCTACACCCGGCGTGACGCGACCGGCCCGCCCGACCGGGTGCCGCTGCCCGGCGGCGCCGTCGTCGAGCACGTACCGGCCGGGCCGCCCGAACCGGTCCCCAAGGACGAGCTGTTCCCGTACATGCCCGCCTTCGGCGCGTACCTCGCGCGCGTCTGGGAGCGCGAGCGGCCCGACGCCGTGCACGCCCACTTCTGGATGTCCGGGATGGCGGCACAGACCGGCGCCGAGCCTCACGGCATCCCCGTCGTGCAGACCTTCCACGCCCTCGGCGCCGTCAAGCGGCGCCACCAGGGCCACGAGGACACCAGCCCGCCCCAGCGCATCGGTGTCGAGCGGCAGATCGGCCGCGGCTGCGCCCGGGTCCTGGCGACCTGCACCGACGAGGTGCACGAACTGGCCGACATGGGCGTACCGGTCAGCCGGGTCTCCGTGGTGCCGTGCGGGGTGGACGCCGACCACTTCCGCCCCGGGAGGCCACGCGCCAAGACACCGGTACGGAGGGAGCGGCACCGGATCCTCTCCTGCGGGCGGCTCGTCCCCCGCAAGGGCTACGACCAGGCCATCCGCGCGCTCACCCGGATCCCCGGCGCCGAACTCGTCGTGGCCGGCGGGCCGCCGCCCGAACTGCTGGCCGCCGAACCGGAGGCACAGCGGCTGCTGCGCCTGGCCGAACGCGCCGGCGTCGGCGACCGGGTCCACCTGCTCGGCGCCGTGGACCCGGCCCACATGCCCGCGCTGATCCGCAGCGCCGACGTGGCCCTGTGCACCCCGACGTACGAGCCCTTCGGCATCGTCCCGCTTGAGGCGATGGCCTGCGGCGTACCGGTCGTCGCCACCGACGTCGGCGGCCACCGGGACACCGTGGCCGACCACGGCACCGGCCGGCTGGTGCCGGCGGGCGACCCGTGGGGGATCGCCGAGGCCACCCGCGAACTCCTCGACGACGAGCGGTCGCGCCGCCGCATGGGCGCGGCCGGCCGCGAACGCGTCCTCGCCCGCTACACCTGGCAGCGCGTCGCGGACGGCGTCGAACAGGTCCACCAACGCGTCACGGCGCGTGACGCGATCCCGTCGGAGGTGGCGTGATGAGCACCCGCAGCACCGAGACATCCCCGGTCGCCGCGCACTGCGACGAACTCCTCGACGCCCTGGGGGCGTTCCGTGCCTCGGCACACGTCACCGAACGGTGGGGCGAGCAACTCGCCACCGTCCTCAGCGGCGGCGGGCGACTGCTCGCCGCGGGCAACGGCGGCAGTGCGGCCCAGGCCCAGCACCTGACCGCCGAACTCGTCGGCCGTTACCTCGACGACCGGCCGGCGTTCTCCGCGATCGCCCTGCACGCCGACACCTCCAGCACGACGGCCATCGCCAACGACTATGGCGTCGACGAGGTGTTCGCCCGCCAGGTACGCGCCCACGGCCGCCCCGGCGACGTGCTGATGCTGCTGTCCACCAGCGGCGCCAGCGCCAACCTGCTGTCCGCCGCCCACACGGGACGCGCGGCGGGCCTGCGCGTGTGGACACTGACCGGCCCGGCCCCGAACCCCCTGCTGGCGGGCAGCGACGAGTCCCTGTGCGTGAGCGCCGCCTCCACCGCCACCGTCCAGGAACTCCATCTCGTGGCGGTGCACATGGTGTGCGCCGCGTTCGACGCCGCGCTGGCAAGGGAGGGCAGCTGACATGCACCGCAAGGCACCCCTCGTCGTGGTCGGCGACGCTCTGCTGGACCGCGACCTGACCGGCACCGCCGAGCGCCTCGCCCCCGACGCGCCCGTGCCCGTCGTCGCCGACTGCGCGCACCGGCTGCGGCCGGGCGGCGCCGCCCTCACCGCGTACCTCGCGGCCCGCGACGGCCGCGAGGTCACCCTGATCACCGGTCTTGGCGACGACCCGGCGAGCGAGGAACTGCGCCAACTCCTCGCCCCGGAGCTGAAGTTGATCGAGTTGCCGCTGACCGGCGCGCTGTCGGAGAAGACCCGCGTCATGGCCCGGGGCAGCCCTGTGGTCCGCCTGGACCGGGGCGCGGGCCGTGTCCGCGAGGCGACGGACGAGGCGCGCGAGGCACTGTGCTCGGCCTCCGCCGTCCTGGTCTCCGACTACGGCCGGGGCGCGGCGGACGCCCTCCGGGACGTCCTCGCAGAGCGGCCACCTCTGGTCTGGGACCCGCATCCGCGAGGAGGACCGCCGGTGCCGGGCACCCGGCTGGTGTCACCGGCCCGCGCGGAGGCACGTACGTTCGCCGCGGCGGCCGCCGACCAGGAGCGGCACGGGAACGCCCTGCGGGACGCCGCCCCGGCCGCTCCGTACCACGCGCCCTCGACTGGACCGGCCCGGCGCCCGACGTAGCGGTCGACCTGCAAGCCTTGTTCGACCCGGCCGTCGTCGGCTTCGGGCACGGCTTTCCCCAGGAATCTGCGATCTGAGGTAGATGGGGGGAGCAGAAGAGGGAAGCAGCCGACTGAGTCGGCTGGGAACCGGAGGACCGTGCACAGGGCGAGTCGGTACTTTCATCGCCGCAGGTGCGTCCGAGGAGGTTGCGGTGCGTCTCTACCACAGCCGTCCCACTGACCCCGGGTACCGCCGCCTGCGCCACGGGCGCGGCTTCCGTTACCTCGACGTCCGGGGAGAGCCGCTGCGCGACGCCGGGGAGCTGGCCCGGATCCGGCAGCTGGTCATACCGCCGGCCTGGCGGGATGTGTGGATCTGCACCCGGGCCAACGGTCATCTGCAAGCTGTCGGTACCGACGCCGCCGGACGCCGTCAGTACCTGTACCACCCGCAGTTCCGTGCCGAGCAGGAGCAGGCCAAGCACGAGCACGTACTCGACGTCGCCGAGACTCTACCCGCGGTACGGGAGGCTGTCGAAGGGCATCTGCGCGACCGCGGGCTGACCCGGCAGCGGGTCCTGGCCACGGCCGTACGCCTGCTCGACCTCGGCTTCTTCCGCATCGGCAGCGACCGCTACACCGACCTGAACAACAGCTACGGCCTCACCACGCTGCTGCGTGAACACTCCCGCTGCCACGCCGGTGCGGTCCTGTTCACCTACACCGGCAAGCACGGCAAGGAGATCGCCCAGACGGTCGCAGACCCCGCCGCCTGCCGTAGCCTCACCGCGCTGCTGCGGCGCCGGGGCGGCGGCGACCGGCTCCTTGCCTACTGGGAGGGGCGCGCCTGGCATGACGTGAGTGGTCATGACGTCAACGCGTACCTCAAGGAACTGGCCGGCCTGGAGATCACCGCCAAGGACTTCCGCACCTGGCATGCCACCGTCATGGCCGCCGTGGCGCTTGCCGTCTCGGAGCCTGTCGCGCGCAGCGAGACCGCCCGGCGCAGGGCCATCGCCCGGGCGGCGCGAGAGGTGGCCGGGTACCTCGGCAACACACCTGCGGTCTGCCGGGCTTCCTACATCAACCCGCGGGTGGTCGAACTCTTCGAGGAGGGCGTGACGGTCGCCGCCGCGCTGCCGCACCTCGGCGACGAGGGCGCCTACGGCATCCCCGCGACCCAGGGACCTGCGGAACGGGCCGTGCTGCGCATGCTGCGGAACGGGCACCCCCCTGAAGGGGAGTGAGGCGTACGCCTGCGCCGACGCCGCGACGGCATGTGCGCCGCGACTTCTTCAGCCTCTCGGCCGACTCGTCGGCGTGCTGCTCCCCGGGCGAGGTCGCTGGCCGGCCGCGTGGCCAGGGGACTTGTCACCTGCGTCCGCGACCGGCCGAGTTCTACTCCTCCTCGTAGTCCTCCGGCGTGATGTCTGCCTCGTCCAGCGCCTCCCGCATGGAGCGCCCGGCCCCTTGGTTCTCCTGCTTCTGCTGCGAACGGCGTTCCTCGTCAGGCTTTGCGACGGACGTGTCGTCGGTTTTCCCGGTCTTCGGACGGTTCTCGTCAGGGACGGTCATACGCCACTCCTTCTGCGAAAGGCGGGCCCTGGTGCGATCGAGCAAACCCTGAGTACCCGAAGACCGGCCTCCAATGCGGAATCCCACGCTGACAGTGCGCCGCGGCGAGCTGTGCGGCCACCGCGATCATCTGCCCATGTGGGGTACCCGTTCGGCGGTGGAGCCGGACATGACGCGTCCGGCTCGAGCAGACGACCCGAGGAGGTACGACATGCGACTGAAGGACCACGTAGTGGTGGTGACCGGAGCGTCCAGCGGGATCGGGCGTGCCACAGCCGAGGCTTTCGCCCGCAAGGGATGCGCCGTGGTGCTGGCCGCGCGCCGCGAGGAGGCGCTGCGGGCCACCGCCCAGGAGTGCGAGAAGCATCGCGGGGCACGAGCGCTGGTCGTGCCGACCGATACGACTGATGTCAGGGCGGTCGAGGAGCTGGCGCGGCGTGCGGTGGAGGAGTTTGGCCGGATCGACGTCTGGGTCAACAACGCGGCTGTCAACGCCTTCGGCCGTTTCGAGGACGTGCCGCTGGAGGATTTCCGCAAGGTCCTGGACGTCGATGTCATGGGCTACGTGCACGGGGCCCGAGCGGCTCTGCCGGTGATGCGGGGACAGGGTACGGGCACGCTGATCAACATCTCGTCCGTCGTGGGTGCCACCTCTCAGCCGTACAGCCATCCGTACAGCATGTCCAAGCACGCCGTCCAAGGGCTCGGGTCGAGCCTCCGGCAGCAGTTGCAGGTGGAGGGGGTCAAGGGCATCCAGGTGTGCACCGTGATGCCCGCGACCATCGACACCCCGCACTTCGAGCAGGCGGCCAACTACACCGGGCGCAAGGTGGTCGCCATGCCTCCCGTCTACAGCCCCGAGCGGGTCGCCCGGGCCGTCGTGGATCTGGTCCGCCACCCACGCCGTGAAGTGGTCGTCGGCCCCGCGGGCCGCGCTCTGGTACGCCAGTCCCGGAGGACACCGGGAATCGCGGAGCGGGCGATGGCACGACAGGCGGGCAAGACCCATCTGTCCCACGAGGAGGAGGCTCCCGCCACCCACGGCACGCTGCACGTACCGGCTCCCGGGGAGGGGGCGGTGCACGGCGGCTGGGACGGACGGCGGCGGACCGCGATGCGCAGGACGGCTGCCGCTGCCGTGCTGGCGGGAGCGGCCGTGACCGCCGGGCGGCGGATGAGTCGTGGTCCGGTGGGTGCCCTGACCGGGCGGGGCGCCTGACCGGCACCCGGCCGTGTGCGGGTTCCGCGCCCGCACACGGTGGCCCCCCGCGAGACGCCGATCTCCGGGCAGCCGTCAGCCCGCTGCCCGCCCGGAGCTGAGAACGGGCGCCGGTACACGGACGGCCTCGATGACGAATCCGCTGCGTATGCGCGCCGGGATGCGGTTCAGCGGGATCCTCAGGTCCTGTTCCGGCACGTCGTACTCCAGGCGCGCCAGCCGTGGCCCGAGGGCGCGCAGCAGCGCGATCGTGACGTCCTCACCGGGGCAGCGGTGACCGGTGGTGCGGTCGCCGCCGCCTTGAGGAACGAGTTCGTCGCGATGGGGCGGCCGCTCCAGGAAGCGCTGTGGGTCGAAGGTGTACGGAGCGTCCCAGAGGTCGGGGTCGTGGTTCTGCCCGTACAGGTCCAGCAGGACCAAAGCGCCGGACGGGATCGGTTCTCCCTGCCACTCCAGATCGGTGACGGCCCGGCCGCCGAGGAACGGGGCGAAGGGGTAGAAGCGCCGCAGCTCATGGGCGAAGGCCACGGCGTACGCGGGGTCGTCCTCGCCCAGCCGTTCCCGGATGTCCGGCCTGAGGCGCAGCGCATGACCGGCGTAGGCGACGAACCAGCACACCGCGACGGTCGGACGGATGACATTGAGCAGTTCGACCGCGGCCGTGTGCGGGTCGAGGAGCCGGCCGTCGGTGTCCCGGTGCCGGACGACACCATCCAGCGCAGACCCGGTCGGCGCGGTGGCGGCCCCGTCCCGTACGTCCTCGACCAGACGTCCCAGCCACGCCTCGCTGCGGGACCGCGCACGGCGCGCCCGCCAGTGGCGCGGCCCCGGCGTGGCGAAGCCGTCGACCATGGCGACCAGGTCCCGGGCCACCGACTCCGCCTCCGCGTCGTCGAGGGGGATGCCGGCCCACCGGCAGACGCCTCGGGTGAGAACGCGGCTCGCTTCGTCGAACAGGACCACCGACGGACGGCCGGGCCACGACTCCACCGCCTCGTCCCATGTCGAGGCGACGCATTCCACCAGACCGGCGACTGCCTCCGGTCCGGTGAGCAGGGAGAGGAACATCTCCTTGCGTACGCGGTGTTCCTGGCCGTCCATGGTGTGCACGGCTCCGTGCCCGAACAGTGTGCTCAGCACCGGACCGGGAAGCGCCGTCCCGCGCTCCACATGCCGTTCGTCGTAGAAGAACCGCACCGCTTCCGGACCGTGCAGGGCGACGGCGTGCTGTCCCATGACCCGGGCGCGCACCACGGGGGCGGTGGTACGGCGCCGACGGTCGGGCAGCCAGGCGTACCCCTTGGCAAGGACGGCGAGTGAGCTGTCGATGAGCGGGGTGCGACGACTCTGATTCATGCGGGGCCGAGTGCCCGCCGCCTTCGACCGGAAACGCGGGCGGGCCCATGCTCACCTGAACAGCGGTGAAGACCGTTCCAGTCGGGCCTGGGTGCGGGCGCTGGAGAAGACGACCGCGGCGTGGGAGGCCGGCAGCCGGCCGGTCAGCTCACCGGCCTCGGTGAAGGCGCCGGGCTTGTGGGAGCAGAGGTTCAGCGCACCGAGGTCCTCGTCCTCGGTGAACAGCAGAAAACCCATTGAGAGTGCCCGCCGCGTCCCAGCCCTCCACCAGCTCGATGGCCGAGGGCAAGTGGTCCGGCAGGTACGCCCCGCGCGGTCGGCGCGCCCTGGCCGGGGCATCTCGACGCCGTAGTGCTGCGAACGGTGGCTCGTGATCTGCACGTGATCGTGGACGGGGCGCCATGCCGGGACCGCGCCAGGCATCACACGCCGGGTACTCGGTACTCCCCACGGGCAGCACCAACCGATCACCGGCCGGGAGGCGGACATGAGCGACGAGAACATGGCGGACGACGTCTATCAGCCCACTGGCAGCAACGAGGAGCAGGAGGACACCGCTCCGCTGGATCTCGAGGACGCGGTGGACGAGCGCACGTACGACGACATGCTGGATGAGGGCTACTCCCCGCCGGAGAAGCCGCTGGGTGTCACCAAAGCGGGCATCACGGCGGCCGAGCAGCATGAGGGTGAGTCCCTCGACGAGAGGCTGGGGCAGGAGGTTCTCGACGTGGAGGAGCCGGCCGGAGACGATGTCGGCGATGTGCCCGACGGCGAGGGCGAACCACGCGACCCCGAGGCCGGCACGGGCCGCGCCGGCCGTCTTGTGGCGCCCGACGAGGGCGCGCGCACGGACACCACCAAGGAACTCGTCGCCGGTGACCGGGGCATCGACGGCGGAGCGGCGGGTGCCGAGGAGGCCGCGGTCCACGTCGTGTCGGACGATCAGTTGCCACCGGTGGACGAGCGCGGGGATTGACACGTCCCGCGCCAGTCGCGGGAGCGTGCTCAGGCTGGTCGCCCACGGCAACCTCCTCGGTCCTGGCCGGGACGGAGAGGCTGCCGTGGGCAAGCAGGCAGCGGTAGTGCTTCGACGGCGGTCGCCGGCGTCGAAGCACTCCGCAGCCGCACCCCGGCCCTGGGCAGTGCTGGACGCCGCGATCGACGCCCGTGGCCCGTCGATCAGCATGCGCGGGCATGCCTCCGTGACCGGGACCCGGACCGAGCATGAGCCGGGCCGGGGCTCGTAGCCAGAGTGCCTGGTGACGGCACTGGGGCGAGGGCGGCGGGTACGGTTTGAGTCCCTGCGGCGCGGGCAATCGGCCCGGCGGGTGCTTGGGATCGCAGGCCCACCACGGGGGCGGCCGAGAATCGGCTGCCCTCTGGTGTGCGCCGTCCAGCCCACCCCGCGGCTGTCCGACCACAGTGCGACGGGAGGAGAACAGACTCGATGAGCAGCGGACGCGATGGCACCCAGCGCCATTGTGAGGTCCCCCGGTACCGCTGCCGACCGGCGAGCGGTCGGCCCCATGCCGCGGCCCGAGCGGCAAGCGCTGGAGGCAGGACACGAGCCAAGCTCGCATCGCCCAGGAACCGGTCATTTCCCAGAGGCGCGTCGAGGCGCGTCTCGGCGCCTGCTGTCCCGTCACATGGACAGCGCCTCGCACGCCCACCAGGTATCGGCCACTGCTTCACAGGCCCTCAGCCTCCACCTCGTGTGAAAGGAGCAGCTCCCATGCTCATGGCCCACCCCGCCGTCCTCGCCGACCTGCTCGAGCAGTACAAAACCCTGCATGCGCTCAACGCCGAGGAAGGCGGTCCCGAGGCACGTCAGCGCTTGGACGACATCTCCTACACCCTGTGCATCGCCACCAGCACCCGCGACATCGGCGCCGCGCTGACAGCGGCCCGCCACCAACTCACCGGAGCTCGCCCAGAAGACGACTCCCTGACAGCTGACGCCTGACGCCCCTGCCGCTGGGGTCCGGCCACTACAGCCGGTCCCCGGGCCACCGGCACGAAAATCGCTTCACCACTGCCGGCAACGGCCCCCCACACGGCCATATGTCACTGCGCCCTGACCGTAGGCGCCGGAGGCTGCCTCCGGCGCCTACGCATGGGGTGGCCGCGGCGTGGTCGGCCGAGTCAGCCACGGCACGGCGGCGGCCCGCCACGGCGGGAAGGGCCAGGAGCCGCACCAGACCCGGCGCCGGACAGGTACGACACGCCGGTGATCTGTGGGGAGCCGGGGGCGAGCGCGATGGCTCCAACCAGACGAGTGCCCGACGCCCGGAGCCTCTCCCGACGCTGAGACGTCGTTCCTTTGGGGTGATCGTTCGTTGAGCCGTGCATGACGGATCTGATGGAACGGTTGGTGCCGGATGAGTTATGGACGTTGTTCCGGCGGGTGCCTGGCGGCGATCATCTTCGTGGCCGCCTCGGGTGGTACCCGGCGGCAGTTGCCCCCGGTGTCCGGCCCGGCCTGGCCGACGGTCTACCGACGTTTCGCCCGGTGGAGCCAGGA
>NZ_JNWJ01000076.1:0-43383 GCF_000716805.1 Streptomyces yerevanensis
CGCTTAGCTCCGGTCTCGGAGAACCCGCACCCTGTACCAGCCCAGGGGCGTACGCCCGCCCTGCGACGGGCTGACGCACCGGCCCACGACCCCGCACCCCCCACCCACCCAGGGGCGCGGGGAACTGCGCGACCAGCCACAGACGGCCCGCAGTCGCCAACAAACCGAACCCACCACCCCCGTAGGCGCCCCGCCCAACCGCCGGAAGCCACGACGCACCCGCACCCAAAACCGCACAACCAGCGGAGCGCCTACGCGTCCAGCGTGACCGTGAACGAGAAGCGGTCGCCGCGGTAATGGATGACCGCCACATCCAGCACCTGGCCGGATTCACCATGGGCGACACCCGTATAGCGCAGGATCGGGCTGAGCAGCGGCACCTCGAGGAGGCGAGCCGTCTCCGGATCGGCCAGCCGCGCCTCGACGGTGTCGGTGATGCGGCTGATCCGCATACCGACAACGTCCCGCAGCACCTTCGTCATCGGCCAGCGGGCCAGATCGTCCAGGTCGATGCGCTCGGCCAGTTCGGGCCGCACGTAGTTGCGGGCGTGGTTCGTCGGCTCACCGGTCTTCTCGTCGCTGCGCAGCCGGTGATACGTCGCCACCTCGGCCAGCTCCGGGAAATACTCGGCGAGTTCGGCCGACACGGGCGCCTTGCCGTGGCCGAGCAGCTGAGTCGTCATGCCCGACTGCTGGGCCACGATCGCGTCCACCGAGCCCAACAGCCGTACGGGCGCACCCCGCCTGGCGCTCGGCTCGATGAACGTGCCGCGCCGGCGATGGCGGGTGATCAGGCCCTCGTCCTCCAGTTCCTTGAGCGCCTGCCGCATGGTCAGCACGCTCACCCCGTAGTGCCCCGCCAGTTGTTCCTCGGTGGGCAGGCGCAGTGGGTCCTCCGGCGAGCGCCCGAGTATCGAGGCGCGCAGGGACTGCGACACCTGATACCAGAGCGGCAGTTTGCGGTTCAGGACGATCGAGTCCGGGGCGAATGAGGTCACGAAGGTATCCGTACCGGTCAACGGGCGTTCAGTGCAACGGGCCGAAGTGACGTTCGAGGCCCTGCCATACATCGTCGTACGCGCGTTGCAGGTGTTCCGCTCGTGCCGCCTGTGCCGTGAGAGTCACCGGCCAGCGCGTCTCGAACATGAAGGCCAGGCCGTCGTCGACCTTCTGCGGCCGCAGCTCGGCGGCGCTCGCCCGGTCGAAGGTCTCCCGGTCGGGCCCGTGCGCCGACATCATGTTGTGCAGCGAACCCCCGCCCGGAACAAAGCCTTCCGCCTTCGCGTCGTACGCGCCCTCGATGAGCCCCATGTACTCGCTCATCACGTTCCGGTGGAAGTACGGCGGCCGGAACGTGTCCTCGCCGACCAGCCAGCGCGGCGCGAAGACGACGAAGTCGACGCTCGCGAGGCCCGGGGTGTCCGTCGGAGAGGTCAGGACCGTGAAGATCGACGGGTCCGGGTGGTCGTAGCTGATGGAGCCGAGCACATTGAAACGGCGCAGGTCGTAGACGTACGGCAGATGGGTGCCGTGCCAGGCGACGACATCGAGCGGCGAGTGGTCGTACGTCGCGGTCCACAGGTTCCCGCAGAACTTGTTCACCACCTCCACCGGGCCCTCGACGTCCTCGTACGCGGCGACGGGCGCCCGGAAGTCCCGTGCGTTGGCAAGGCCGTTGGCGCCGATCGGGCCGAGCTCGGGGAGCTGGAAGGGGGCTCCGTAGTTCTCGCACACGTAGCCGCGTACAACGTCGTCGAGGAGCTCCACACGGAAGCGCACCCCACGCGGAATCAGCGCCACATGCCCGGGCTCCGCATGCAGCAGTCCGAACTCGGTGCGCAGCAGCAGCCCGCCGCGCTCCGGCACGATCAGCAGCTCGCCGTCGGCGTCGCTGAACACGCGCCGCATCGAGGAGTTGGCGTGATAAAGGTGCACGGCCATGCCGGTGCGCTGCGTGGCGTCGCCGTTGCCGCCGAGGGTCCACAGGCCCCGTACGAAATCTGTGCCCGGCTCGGGCTCCGGCAGGGGATTCCAGCGCAGCCGGTTCGGGTCGGGCGCCGTCTCCGTGAAGGGCGCCGTGCGGAGGGCGCCGTTGTCGGTCCGGGCGAAGGCCGGGTGGGCGGCGGACGGGCGGATCCGGTACAGCCACGAGCGGCGGTTGTACGCCCTCGGCTCCGTGAACGCCGAACCGCTCAGCTGCTCCGCGTACAGCCCGAGCGGTGCGCGCTGCGGCGAGTTGCGGCCGATCGGCAGCGCGCCCGGCACCGCCTCCGAACTGTGCTGATTGCCGAATCCCGAGAGGTACGTCAATGCCTCGGCGGTCTTCCGCGCATCCCCGTTCATGGTCGCTCCCTTGCGCCCTCGCTCCTGATTCCTATGTAACACCGTAGGATTCAGGATTTCCCTTCGCAAGACGTGGGTGAGAGGTACGCAAGACGTGGGTGAGGCGAACGGCGCGATCACGCCAAGACCGCTGTAGTACCCAAGAGCCGGACTTCAGGGGGATCCGCCTGTCAGGGCGGTGCCCTGATGCCCCCGACATGTCGTGGACGCGCGCATTCCTCGCCGTGACGACTGCCTCCACGCCGACCCCGCAGGTGAGCGGGCGGGGAGCCGACCGGCGTACTGGGGGGCGCGGTTCCCCGAACCCCGGCGGAGAGGCATGATGATGTCCGTGCCCCAAGCGACCTCGCTGCGCCGCGCTCCCGTCCAGCGCCGGAGCGCGGAACGACTGACCAGGATCCTCGACGCCTGCGCCGACCTCCTCGACGAGGTGGGCTACGACGCCCTCAGTACCCGGGCCGTCGCCGTGCGCGCCGGCGTCCCCATCGGCTCCGTGTACCGCTTCTTCGGCAACAAGCGCGCCATGGCCGACGCACTCGCCCAGCGGAACCTCGACCGCTATGCCGAGCGCGTCACCCACCGCCTCGAAGCGGCCGGCGGGGAGGGAGGCTGGCGCGCGGCCATGGACGCCGTGCTCGAGGAGTACCTCGTCATGAAGCGCACCGCGCCCGGCTTCGCCCTCGTCGACTTCGGCAACCAGATACCCGTAGGCACCCGTGACGCCGAACCCAACACCCGCGTCGCCGACCGCCTGACCGACATGCTCTCCGCCTACCTCGACCGCGAACCCGACGACGACCTCCGCCGCACCTTCCTGGTCGCCGTCGAGGCCGCTGACACCCTCGTCCAACTCGCCTTCCGCCTCGACCCGTCGGGCGACGAACGGATCATCGAGGAGACGCGGGAGCTGTTGCGGTCGTACCTGGCGCGCGTGCTCGACTGAAGTGCGATCCGCAGCTGAAGGGCACAGGAGTGTCCGAGGCGACTCTCGCCAGGACTCCCCAGATGACATACCGCTCGGTATGCTCGACGCCAGTTCGCGTGCCGACGTCGCCACCACTCCGGAGGACCCGTGTCCACCACCACCGACTCCCGCACCGCCCTGCGCATCTGCCCCCTGTGCGAAGCCACCTGCGGCCTGACGCTCACCATCGAGGGCACTCGGGTGACCGGCGCCCGAGGCGACCGCGCCGACGTGTTCAGCCAGGGGTTCATCTGCCCGAAGGGTGCCTCTTTCGGAGCCGTGGACGCGGACCCGGACCGGCTGCGTACGCCTCTGGTGCGCAAGGACGGTGAGCTGCGCGAGGCGACCTGGGACGAGGCGTTCGACGCGGTCGCGGCAGGGCTGCGGCCCATCGTCGAGACGTACGGACCGCACGCCCTCGGCGTCGTCCTTGGCAACCCGAACGTCCACACCATGGCCGGCGCCCTCTACCCGACCGTCCTGCTCGGCGCCCTCGGCACCCGCAGCATCTTCACCGCGTCCACGCTCGACCAGATGCCCAAGCACGTCTCCAGCGGGCTCCTCTTCGGCGACGCGAACGCGATCCCCGTACCCGACCTGGACCGCACCGACCACCTCCTGCTGATTGGCGCCAACCCCCTGGAATCCAACGGAAGTCTGTGCACCGCACCCGACTTCCCCGGCAAGCTCAGGGCCCTCAAGGCGCGCGGCGGCACCCTCACCGTGATCGACCCGCGCCGCACCCGTACCGCCAAACTCGCCGACCGCCACGTCCCGATCCGCCCCGGCACCGACGCCCTGCTGCTCGCGGCCATGGCGCACGTCCTCTTCGAGGAGAAGCTCACCGACCTCGGCGAACTCGCCGGGCTGGTGCAGGAACTCGACGAACTCCCCGATGCGCTACGGGACTTCACCCCCGAAGCCGCCGCCGGGGCATGCGACGTGGACGCCGCTACGATCCGTACGCTCGCCCGCGAACTGGCCGCCGCGCCCACCGCCGCCGTCTACGGCCGCATCGGCAGCTGCACGGTCCCGCACGGCACCCTGGCCAGCTGGCTCGTCGACGTGCTGAACATCCTCACCGGCAACCTCGACCGGCCCGGCGGCGCCCTCTTCCCGCAGGCGGCCACCGACAAGACGCCCCGCCCCGCCGGACCCGGCCGCGGCTTCGCCCTCGGCCGCTGGCACAGCAGGGTCAGCCGCCACCCGGAAGCCAAGGGCGAACTGCCCATCGCGGCGCTCGCCGAGGAGATCGACACCGCCACCGCCGAGGGCGAACCCGTCCGCGCCCTCATCGCCGTCGCCGCGAACCCCGTCCTGTCCGCGCCCGACGGCGACCGCCTCGACAAGGCCCTCGGCTCGCTCGACTTCATGGTCAGCGTCGACCCGTACCTGAACGAGACCTCGCGCCACGCCCACGTCGTGCTGCCGCCGCCCCCGCCCTCGCAGAGCCCGCACCACGACTTCGCCTTCAACACCCTCGCCGTACGCAACCAGGTCCGCTACACCCGCGCCGCCGTCCCCCTCGAACCCGGCCGCATGGCCGAGACCGAGATCCTCGCCCGGCTCGTCCTCGCCGCGACCGGCATGCACGGCGCCGATCCCTCCGCCGTGGACGCCATGGTCATCGACCAGACCCTCGGCAAGGCCGTCAAGGAATCGCACTCTCCGGTGCACGGCCGCGACCCCCGCGAGCTCGCGGCCGCACTCACCGGCGACAACGGCCCCGAGCGACGGCTCGACATGATGCTGCGCCTCGGCCCGTACGGCGACGGATTCGGCGTACGACCGGAAGGGCTGAACCTGGACAAGCTGCTGGACCAGCCGCACGGCATCGACCTCGGCCCCCTCCAGCCGCGCCTGCCCCAGCCCCTCAAGACCCGCAGCGGACGCGTGGAACTGCTGCCGCAGCCGATCGCCGACGACCTGCCACGCCTCAGGGACGCTCTGCACCGGCGCCCCGACGACCTGGTCCTGGTCGGCCGCCGTCATCTGCGCTCCAACAACAGCTGGATGCACAACATCCCCGCCCTCACCGGCGGTACGAATCGCTGCACCGTCCACATCCATCCCGACGACGCCACACGTCTCGGGATCGCGGATGGAAGCGCCGTACGGATCAAGGGCGCCGGGGGAGAGGTGACGGCTCCGGCCGAGGTCACCGACGGCATCCGGCGCGGGGTCGTGAGCCTCCCGCACGGCTGGGGTCACGACCGGCCGGGCACCCGTATGAACCACGCCGCCGCCGAGCCCGGAGTCAACGTCAACCAGCTTCTCGACGGCTCTCTGCTCGACCCGCTGTCGGGCAACGCGGTCCTCAATGGCATACCCGTCGAGGTCGCGCCAACAGGGACAACGCCCTGACCAGTAGTTTTGCGCTTATTGCTCTCGCGTCAACATCTTGTTAACGCTTCCACGAGCGCCCTAACGTCGCCCCAACCGCCGGCCCTGGTGGCTGTTCAAGGGCGAACGTTAGGTATCCACTCATGCTGACCATCCTCGGCTTCGCCATGATCGCGACCTTCCTGGTCCTGATCATGATGAAGAAGATGTCGCCGATCGCGGCGCTCGTACTGATCCCGGCACTCTTCTGTGTGTTCGTCGGAAAGGGTGCCCATCTCGGCGACTACGTCATCGAGGGAGTGGGCCAACTCGCGCCCACCGCCGCGATGCTGATGTTCGCCATCGTGTACTTCGGCGTCATGATCGACGTCGGGCTCTTCGACCCGATCGTGCGGGGCATCCTGAAGTTCTGCAAGGCCGACCCCCTGCGCATCGTCGTCGGTACGGCCCTGCTCGCCGCGATCGTCTCGCTCGACGGCGACGGCTCGACCACCTTCATGATCACGGTCTCGGCGATGTACCCGCTCTACAAGCGACTCAAGATGAGCCTGGTCGTGATGACCGGCGTCGCCGCCACCGCCAACGGCGTCATGAACACCCTCCCCTGGGGCGGCCCCACCGCCCGCGCCGCCACCGCGCTCAAGCTCGACGCCGGCGACATCTTCGTCCCGATGATCCCGGCCCTCGCCGTCGGCCTGCTCTTCGTCATCTTCCTCTCGTACGTACTCGGCCTCCGCGAGCGCAAGCGGCTCGGCGTGCTGAGCCTCGACGAGGTCCTGGAGACGGAGAAGGGCATCCTGGAGAAGGAGGAGCAGCCGGAGACGGAGACGGTGCTGGTGGGTGCCGGTGCCGGTTCCGCCGGCTCTGGTGACGGCAAGGGCCGTACGGGCAAGACCACCGGTGGCGCGGGATCCGGAACGGACGCCTCCGAGGCCGCAGGCGACGAGGACGACGTACGACTCCAGGGCCTGGACCCCAACCGCCCGACGCTGCGCCCCAAGCTGTACTGGTTCAACGCGCTGCTCACGGTGACCCTGCTCACCGCCATGATCATGGAGTGGCTGCCGATCCCGGTCCTGTTCATCCTCGGCGCCGCGCTCGCGCTCACCGTCAACTTCCCGCACATGCCCGACCAGAAGGCCCGCCTCGGCGCCCACGCAGAGAACGTCCTCAACGTCTCCGGGATGGTCTTCGCCGCCGCCGTCTTCACCGGCGTCCTTCAGGGCACCGGCATGGTCGACTCCATGGCGAAGTGGCTCGTCGACGGCATCCCCGAGGGCATGGGCCCGCACATGGCGATCGTCACCGGCTTCCTGAGCCTGCCGCTCACGTACTTCATGTCGAACGACGGCTTCTACTTCGGAGTCCTGCCGGTCCTCGCCGAGGCCGGCGCCGCACACGGTGTCTCGCCGCTGGAGATCGCCCGCGCCTCGCTCGTCGGCCAGCCGCTGCACATGTCGAGCCCGCTCGTGCCCGCCGTATACGTCCTCGTGGGTATGGCGAAGGTGGAGTTCGGCGACCACACCAAGTTCGTGGTCAAGTGGGCTGCGCTGACTTCCCTCGTGGTACTCGGAGCGGGAATCCTGTTCGGAATCATCTGATCCCCTTCTTCCGACCCCCATCTCTTGGAGGACACCGTGAGGCCCGGTGGGAACCGCGGCTGGCTGCTCCGCCTCGTCATCGCCTTCAGCTTCGCGCAGGGGGCGGTGTCGATGGCGCGGCCCGCCGTCTCCTACCGGGCCCTCGCGCTGGGCGCGGACGAGCGTGCGATCGGTGTGATCGCGGGCGTGTACGCGCTGCTGCCGCTGTTCGTCGCCGTACCGCTGGGCCGCAGGACCGACCAGGGCCGGTGCGCGCCCCTGCTGCCCATCGGCGTCGTACTGATCGCCGGCGGCTGCGCACTCAGCGGCATAGCGAACTCGCTGCTCGCGATGGCGGCATGGAGCGGGGTGATGGGCCTCGGTCACCTCTGCTTCGTGATCGGCGCGCAGTCGATCGTGGCCCGCCAGTCTGCCCCGCACGAACAGGACCGCAACTTCGGCCACTTCACCATCGGCGCCTCCCTCGGCCAACTGGTCGGACCGATCGCCGCGGGCGCCCTGATCGGCGGCCCCGACATGGCGGGCACCAGCGCGCTGGCGCTGCTCGTCGCGGGCGCGGGAGCCGCGGTCGCGTTCACCTCGCTGTGGCGCATCGAGCACCGTACGCCCGCCAAGTCCCGTACGTCCCAAGGGGAACGCGTCCCCGTACACCGCATCCTGCGCACCCCGGGCGTACCCGCGGGCATCTTCATCAGCCTCGCCGTCCTCTCGGCGACGGACATCCTCACCGCGTACCTTCCGGTGGTCGGTGAGCACCGCGGCATCCCGCCGTCCGTCATCGGCCTGCTGCTGAGCCTGCGCGCGGCGGCGACGATCGCCTGCCGCCTGGTGATCACACCGATGCTGCGCCTGCTCGGCCGAGCCGCCCTTCTCGCCACGACCTGTCTGCTGGGGGCCGTGCTGTGCGCGGGTATCGCGCTGCCGGTCCCGGTCTGGGCGCTGGCCCTGATCCTCGCGGCACTCGGCTTCTGCCTGGGCGTGGGCCAGCCCTTGTCCATGACGACGGTGGTCCAGGCGGCCCCCGAGGACGCCCGCTCCACAGCCCTCGCCCTGCGCCTGACCGGCAACCGCCTGGGCCAGGTCGCCGCACCGGCCGCGGCGGGCCTTGTGGCGGGAGTCGCGGGGGTGGCGGCGCCGTTCGTGATGCTCGGCGCGCTGCTGGTGATCGCGTCGGGGCTGGGGCTACGGCAGGGGCGTACGGCTGCCGGGTCCGAACCGGAAGAGGAACGTGCCGGGCGTACGTCGTCCACACCGCACCCCGAGAGACGCTGATCCGGCGCACAGTGAGCGCGCTCCGTGCGGAATCCGTGCGGAAGATGAATCTCCTCTTCCGCATGGCCGACAACCGGCCTGTATCAATCCCTCCGCTGCTCTTCCCCAGCGCATGCGCAGTCCGTTAGCTTCCGTGACTCTCACGACTTATCCGCGCAAGAGCACCGGAAGCCCCGGGAGCACCGCATGACACGCGCCATTTCCCTGAAGAGTGTCAGCAAGTCGTACCTGCGCGGCACCCGCGCGGTGGAGCAGTTGTCGCTCGACATCAGGCCCGGCGAGTTCCTCGTCCTGCTCGGCCCTTCGGGCTGCGGCAAGTCGACCGTGCTGAGAATGATCGCCGGACTGGAGGAGCCCACCGAGGGCGAGGTGTACCTCGACGGCGAGTACGCCACCGACCTGCAGCCCAGCGAGCGCAACATGGCCATGGTCTTCCAGAACTTCGCCCTGTACCCGACCATGACGAGCCGCGGGAACATCGGCTTTCCGCTGCGCCTGGAGGCCCGCGGGGAGGACCCCGCCCCGCGCGTGGACGCCACGGCCCGGATGCTCGGCATCCAGGACCTGCTGGGCCGCTATCCCGGCCAGCTGTCAGGCGGCGAACGCCAGCGAGTAGCCATGGGCCGTGCCATCGTCCGGAACCCGTCCGCCTTTCTGATGGACGAGCCGCTGTCCAACCTGGACGCCAAGCTCCGCAACCACCTGCGGGCCGAAATCTCCAGGATCACCAGGGAGCTGGGCGCCACCACGGTGTACGTCACCCACGACCAGGCCGAGGCGATGTCGCTCGGCGACCGGGTCGCGGTGCTGCGCGGTGGCATCCTCCAGCAGGTGGACACCCCGCGCAGGGTCTACGCGCTGCCCGTGAACGTCTTCGTCGCCGCGTTCATCGGCACCCCGCGGATCAACCTGCTGCGCGGCGTCGTCCGCGCGCCGCTCGACGGAGCGATGTCGATCAGCCTCGGCCGCCAGGCGCTGCGGCTGCCCGAACCCCTGTGCCTGGACCACCAGTTGCTGCGGGTCCAGCAGGGCCGCGAGGTCATCGTCGGCCTGCGCTCGGAAGCCGTACGCCTGGCCCCGCGCTCCGCGGCCGGACCCGGCGAGGTGCCGATCAGCGGCCTGGTGGAGCACGTCGAGTACCAGGGGCACGAGGTGCTGGTGCACTTCAACACCGGCTCGCAGCCCGCCGTCGTACCGGAACTGGAGGCGCCCCGCCCGCAACAGCCCGGGCGCCGCCGCAGGGAGAGCCCGGTGGGCGTGCTCGGCCGGCTGAGGGAACGCGCGGGCTCCCTGCGGGCCGGACCCGTGGTCACCCTGGACCGCGACGGCGACCGCGACGGCGACGCGTACGTGCCCGCCGAGGAGCGACTGCCCACCGACACAGGCGATCTGGTGGTGCGCACCACCCCCGACCATGACCTTCGTCACGGCATGCAGGTTCCCCTCCTGGTCGACATCGACCACCTCTTCGTCTTCGACCAGCATGGGGAGCGCATCTCCCCGGCCCCGGAGCACCTGCCGGACCTGGGAGAGTGAAAACGGCCGCCATGGATCCCCACCGCGCCTGCGAGCCGATCCGGGTGTACTCCTGAGCACGTGAGGGCTCAGCCGCCCCTGGCGTACGAAAACTAACACCGCTAGTTTGGGCGGCGGACGACGGATCAGCCCGGGAGGAAGCCATGAAGGCCCACGACGGCATGTACATCGGCGGCGAGTGGCGCGACGGTGCCGGCACGGATGCCGGCATCGCGGTGGTGAACCCCGCCGACGAGCAACTCATCGCCACGGTTCCCGCGGGCACCGCCGAGGACATCGATACCGCCGTACGCGCCGCCCGTGCCGCACTCCCCGGCTGGGCGGCGACCGAGCCCGCCGAACGCGGGGCCCGACTGGCGGCCCTGCGGGACATCCTCGTCGCCCGTAAGGACGAGATCGCCGAAACCGTCACCGCCGAACTCGGGTCGCCGCTGCCGTTCTCGCAGAGGGTGCAGGTGGGACTGCCGATCCTGGTGACGGGTTCGTACGCCGAACTGGCCGCCACGTACGCCTTCGAGGAGAAGGTGGGCAACTCGACCGTCTGCCTGGAGCCCGTCGGAGTGGTCGGCGCGATCACACCGTGGAACTACCCGCTGCACCAGATCGTCAACAAGGTCGCCCCCGCACTGGCCGCGGGCTGCACGATCGTCCTCAAGCCCGCCGAGGACACCCCGCTGACCGCCCAGCTCTTCGCCGAGGCGGTACACGAAGCGGGCGTACCGGCCGGCGTCTTCAACCTGGTCACCGGCCTCGGCCCGGTCGCGGGCCAGGCCCTCGCCGAGCACCCCGGTGTGGACCTGGTCTCCTTCACCGGCTCCACGGCGGTCGGCAGGCAGATCGGTGCGACCGCGGGCGCGGCCGTCAAGCGGGTCGCCCTCGAACTCGGCGGCAAGTCCGCCAACGTCATCCTGCCGAGCGCCGACCTCGCCAAGGCGGTCAACGTCGGCGTGGCCAACGTGATGTCCAACTCCGGCCAGACCTGCAGCGCCTGGACCCGCATGCTGGTGCACACCTCGCGGTACGACGAGGCGGTCGAGCTGGCCGCCGACGCCGCCGCGAAGTACGGCGACCGCATCGGCCCGCTCGTCAACGCCAAGCAGCGGCAGCGCGTGCGCGGCTATATCGAGAAGGGCGTCGCGGAGGGCGCGCGGCTGGTCGCGGGCGGCCCCGAATCCCCGCGCGAACAGGGCTACTTCGTCAGCCCCACCGTCTTCGCCGACGTGACTCCGGAGATGACGATCGCCCAGGAAGAGATCTTCGGACCCGTCCTGTCGATCCTCCGGTACGAGAACGAGGCGGACGCCCTGCGCATCGCCAACGGCACGGTGTACGGGCTCGCCGGCGCCGTATGGGCGGGCGACGAGACCGAGGCGGTCGCCTTCGCACGCCAACTGGACACCGGACAGGTGGACATCAACGGCGGGCGCTTCAACCACCTTGCGCCGTTCGGCGGTTACAAGCAGTCGGGCGTGGGGCGGGAACTGGGCTCACACGGGCTTGCGGAGTACCTCCAGACCAAGTCCCTCCAGTTCTGAGGAGCGCCGACGTGACTGACGTGATTCGCGCTGCCGTACTGCCCGCCGTCGGTGCTCCGCTGGAGATCACCGAGATCGAGCTGCCGGAGCCCGGCCCCGGGCAGGTGCGGGTGCGCCTCGCCGCCGCCGGGGTCTGCCACTCCGACCTGTCACTGTCCGACGGCACCATGAGGGTGCCGGTACCCGCCGTGCTCGGTCACGAGGGCGCGGGCACGGTCGTCTCCGTCGGCGAGGAAGTCACGCATGTCGCGCCCGGCGACGACGTCGTGCTCAACTGGGCGCCTTCCTGCGGGAGTTGCCACGCCTGTTCGCTCGGGGAAGTGTGGCTGTGCGCGAACGCGCTGACGGGAGCGGGGACCGTGTACGCCCGGCGCTCCTCCGACGGAACGGACCTGTACCCCGGTCTCAACGTCGCCGCGTTCGCCGAGGAGACCGTGGTGGCCGCCGGATGCGTGCTGCCCGCGCCGGCCGGGATTCCGCTCACCGACGCGGCCCTGCTCGGCTGCGCCGTGCTCACCGGGTACGGGGCCGTCCATCACTCGGCCCGCGTTCAGCCGGGCGAGTCCGTCGCGGTGTTCGGGGCCGGCGGAGTCGGTCTCGCCGCACTTCAGGCCGCGCGGGTCGCGGGCGCGTCGACGATCGTCGCGGTCGACGTGTCGCCCGCGAAGGAGTCCCTCGCCCGCGAGGCCGGAGCGACGGAGTACCTCGTCGCCTCCGAGAACACGGCCCGTGAGATCCGCGCCCTCACCGGCAAACAGGGTGCCGACGTGGCCGTCGAGTGCGTGGGCCGCGCCGTCACGATCCGTACGGCCTGGGAATCCACCCGCCGCGGCGGCCGCACCACGGTCGTCGGCATCGGCGGCAAGGACCAGCAGGTCACCTTCAACGCCCTGGAGCTCTTCCACTGGGGCCGAACCCTGTCGGGCTGCGTATACGGCAACTCGGACCCCGCCCGCGACCTCCCGATCCTGGCCGACCACATCCGCGCGGGCCGCCTCGACCTGAGCGCGCTGGTGACGGAACGGATCGCCCTGGAGGGGATCCCGGCCGCCTTCGACAACATGGTGGCGGGGAAGGGCGGACGGGCGTTGGTGGTCTTCTAAGAGCTATCACGCAATGGGGTGCGTGAAGGGTCGGGGTGGGGTCGCGTCGTTCCGGCGTGGGCCTTAGGCCGCAGCAAGGCGGTTCGGGTCTCATCCGGGGTTGCCGTGATCCACGTTCCGGCGGTTCGCCGAGCAGAGGCCGCTGTCTGCGGTCCGGGCACGGGCAGGCGGTGCTGCGTGTGTGCGGGCGCGGGGTGGGCTGCCGTGGTGCTCCGGCCCCGGGAGTGGGGTGGGGAGACGTCCACGGTTGACTCGGTCAGGGCTTCTTGCAGCCCTTGATGGAAGACGATCTGGGCGTTACGGGCCTGGAGGATGTCCAGGCGGGCGGTCGATGGAGCGTCGGGGTCGGTGAGGGTGGTGTAGGCAGCCAGCGCGGCGGCGACCAGGTCTCGGTCGCCCCGCAGGCCGCAGCCGCCCTCGTCCGGGTCGCAGTGGTGGGTGCGCTGGTTGAGCGGCTTAGGGGCACGTCGGCCGCACAGGCAGTGCTGGGACAGGGCGGTAGCGAACGTCGAGGCCCGCAACAGGCGACCGCCGTTCACGGCGGCGCACTCGGCGGCCAGCGCGGCGATGAGACGTCCGGGTGTGGTGGCCTGGCAGGCGCGGCCCCACCGCCGGAACCAGCTGCGGATGTCGCAGTCTTCGATCGTCAAGCGGGCTCCGTGGGCGGCGACCAGGCCGGCGGCGAGTCGGCGGGCACGGTGCTGGGAGGCTTCAGCGGCACAGGCCGCAGCCATGGTCTGGCGGCCCCGCAGGCGCAAGTAGGTATTGGACAGCTCGTCGCGCCGGTGGGCTTGGCGAGGCTTTCCGGTCGCATTGAGGGTCCGGGCGCCGGCGGGCACGGTGGTCCGGCGTGGCTTCAGTCCCTTGGCGGCCCGGCGTTCATCGCGTTGCTGCTGGGGCCGGGAGGGGCGGTAGTGCACGGGATTGGAGGCGCGGCGGGAGCGGTCCAGGGCCTTGTTGCGGTCGCGGGTCTGCTTGCTCTGCCGGGCCAGGGTGGCCTGTTCGTCGCTGGTAAGGGTGATGCGGGAAGAGAGGACTTTGCCGTGGGCCCGGTCGCCGGTGGCGGGGAGGGAGACCACGGCGAGGTTGGAGACATTGCCATCCACCCCGCCGACCCGGTCCAGGGCGGCGGCCTGGGTGCGGCGGATGGTGGTGGCCGGGGAGACGTACCCGTCGGCAAGCACACTCAGGTGTGCCTCGTACCGCCAGCCGCCGGGAGCGGATACGTCCCGGTTGCGCACCAGGTCGATCTTGTGCCACAGCTCGGGCCGGATGAGGAAGTGGGCCAAGCGCGGTCAGCGGCCCGCGCCCTGCGGCAGTCGGACCGGCAGCACCAACTCGCCCCGGGCGCTGGCCGGTCCACCAGCGAAGACCACCACCAGTGGGCCGGTGTGATCGAACCAGGAAACCGCCCTGGTGCGCTCCCGGCCGCGCGCGTCGTACGTGCCGGTCGGGATCCGCCCGGCGGGCCGGGCGGGGGTGGGCAGCCGGTGGGGCTGGGCCAGCACCGAGACCCCGGCATCCAGGGCGGTGGCCCGGGCGGGGCCAGTAACTCGCGCGGGCAGTGCGGGGTGACGGTAGGCATCCAGGTGCCCGGCCAAGGTGCCGTGGAGCCGGAACGTCTCCCACTTCCTGTCTTTTGTGTGGGAGCGGGCCCGGCCCGGGATGCGGGTGTACTCCCACCACGACCCGATACGCGGCCGCCCCGCCCGCCGCCCGGCTGCATCCGGCGTCAGGTGGCGGGCCACCCCGTTCCACACCTCGTCCGCCTGGTGCATCACCAGCGCCTTGGAGACATGGTCGGCGAGCCACACCGAGCGTTCCAGATGCGTGTAGGCCCGCCGTTCTAGTCCGGTGCGGGACAGCCCCAGTTCCGCTCGCCACGCCCTGGCATCGGTCTCTCGGCGCTGATCGCCCGCCCAGTAGGCATCCACCACCGCCCGCGCATCACGCTGCAACGTCTGCTTGACCTGCCACATAGCCGCATACAGGTCTTCGATCCGATGCCGCACGACCTCATCGTCCACCACCAGCGGCAAACGGATCATCGCCAGCGACATCGTCTCATCCCGCCGCCACGCCGCGTTCTTGTTCGGGCCCCGAAACCGCCGATCCGCCCCAGGAGCAGGAGCAGGCTGTGACGGTTCCATGTAACTCCCCTCCCCAGCGGTCCAGTTCACTCCCACGGCAGCGGATCAACGAGGTGTGGGCCGTTCGGGTTACGGTCGTGTGTACGGGTCTGTGTCTGGCGTGCTGCACCTCAAGCAGCTGAAAGCGTGGACCGTTCTAACGGGTCCGTGGTTGGAGCACCTCGTCAAGGGGGTATGGCAACGCTGCCCCGACGGGCCCCAGTGAACCGTGGGCGCTGGCAATTCTGACCGGAATCTGCTCCTTGTGCTGGTTGCCGGACGAATCTGACTAGGGTTCAACTCGGGTGATACCCATCCACGACCAGCAGCTGAGGAAGCGCTCTTTACCGGCCTCGGATCCGTACGCTTCGGGGGTTACTGTCGCTGGCACGCATGTACGTGTCCGTGACATGCCAGGCGGCGAACGGGGCACGGCTGTCAGTGGTGGAGGCCCCGCGGAGACCAGGAATCCAAGGCTCCAGCCGGCCGTCGGCCACCCTGCCCTCGCAGTCGCCTGCTCCTGTCGCCGGGGCTACCGCCCATACCGAGGAGGAGATCGCGGTGAGCGACGGGGCGGTTCGAGGAGGCTGGAGCTCCGCCCGAATAATCGGTGTCTCCGATGGCGTCCGCCCGGATAGCGTCGCCGCCGTGACTCCAGCAGATCTCGCGGCCGTCATCTCCGACGGCGTACACACGGCCATCCAGTCCGGACGCATCTCAGCAGAGGTGCCCAAGGAGATCCGCGTGGAGCGCCCCCGCCACCGCAGCCACGGCGACTACTCGACCAACGTCGCCATGCAACTCGCCAAGTCCGCGGGCCTGCCCGCCCGCGCCGTCGCCGAAGTGCTGGCCCCGCTGGTGAGCGCGGCCGCCGGAGTAGCGAAGGCCGAGGTCGCGGGCCCCGGATTCCTCAACATCACGCTGGAGAGCGCGGCGATCGGCGCCCTCGCGCGCGACATCGTCCTGGCCGGTGACGCCTATGGCCGCACGGACCGGCTCGGCGGCCTTCGGCTCAATTTGGAGTTCGTCTCGGCGAACCCCACCGGGCCGGTGCACATCGGAGGGGCCCGGTGGGCGGTCGTGGGCGATGTGCTCGCCCGGCTGCTCGAGGCAGCGGGCGCACACGTGTCGCGGGAGTACTACTTCAACGATGCCGGCGTGCAGATCGACCGTTTCGCCCGCTCGCTGCTCGCCGCGGCGCAGGGCTCGCCGGTGCCCGAGGACGGCTACAGCGGGGCGTACATCGAGGAGATTGCCGCCGCGGTACTGCGTCGGCGACCCGCGGCCCTGGAACTGCCGGAGTCCGAGGCCCTCGCCGCCTTCCGGACGGAGGGCACGGCGCTGATGTTCGAGGAGATCAAGACATCGCTGGCCGCGTTCGGTACCCGCTTCGACGTCTACTTCAACGAGAAGGACCTGCACGACCAAGGGGACCTGGACGCCGCTGTCGCCCGCCTGCGGGAGGGCGGTCACGTCTTCGAGGACGAGGGCGCTGTCTGGCTGCGCACCACAGACTTCGGTGACGACAAGGACCGGGTCCTGGTGAAGAGCGACGGGTCCTGGACGTACTTCACCGCGGACTGCGCGTACTACCTCAACAAGCGGTCCCGGGGCTTCGAGCGGGTCGTCATCATGCTCGGCGCCGACCACGCGGGCTATGTGGGCCGGATGCGGGCCATGGCGGCCTGCTTCGGTGACGACCCTGACACGCACCTGGAGATCCTGATCGGCCAGCTGGTCAACCTGGTCAAGGACGGGGAGCCGGTCCGGATGAGCAAGCGGGCGGGCACGGTCCTCACCCTGGACGACCTGGTCGAGGCGGTCGGCGTGGACGCCGCGCGGTACGCGCTCGCACGGGCCAGCGTGGACGCGATGATCGACCTCGACATCGACCTGCTCACCCGGCAGTCGAACGACAACCCCGTCTACTACGTCCAGTACGCGCACACGCGGCCGTGCGCCGTACAGCGCAGGGCGGAGGAAGCCGGGATCGAGAAGGGCACACCGCAGGACTTCGACCCCTCCCTGCTCACCCACGAGCGGGAGGCCGACCTGCTGGGCATGCTGGCCGAGTTCCCGCAGGCCGTGGCCACCGCCGCCACGCTGCGCGAGCCGCACCGGGTCGCGCACTACCTGGAGCAGCTGGCCGGCACGTACCACCGCTTCTACGACGCCTGCCGGGTCCTGCCGCGGGCCGGCGAGGACCCGGACGACCGCACCCGGGCCCGGCTGTGGCTGACGGACGCCAGCAGGCTGGTGCTGCGCAACGGGCTGCAGATGCTCGGGGTCTCAGCACCGCAACGAATGTGAACGCGCGACCGCTGACCACCCGAGGCTAGGGGCAAGCGGCGTCTACGGTGGTGTTCAACTCGGCGTCCCCCATCGGCGTGGTGACCGCCAATCGGTCTTCCTGCTCGGCAAGGCCCTCATCAGCGACATGGAGCTTTCCGACCATCGGCCGCATCCGGACCTACGTGCTTGGCGCGGCCGGGATCGCCCTGTCCGCTGAGCTGTTCACGCCCGAGATGGACATTGTCGGCCTCGCAGTGAAGTTCCTTGGCTCGATCAAGGTTCTTGCGGACAGAGCACGTTCGCGCTGAACGCTGGGCTTACGGCTCCGGAGCCGCTTCAACAGGTGTAACGGCAGCCGTAGTAGCCGCCGCAGTCGCGGCAGCCCGCTCCCGTGGCCGGGACCGCGACACGGCGACACCCGCCAGACACACCAGCCCGCCGACGAGGGTGATCCAGCCCGGCACCTCGTCGAGCGCCAGCCAGGACATCAGCACCACCAGGGCGGGCACCGCGTACGTCGTCGCGCCCATCCTCCCGGCCGTCGTACGGGCCAGCGCGAACGCCCAGGTCGTGAACGCGAGAGCGGTCGGGAAGACGCCCAGATACAGCATGTTGAGCGTCGCGGACAGCGGGGCGTCACCGGCCTCGGACACCAGCTGACCGGCGAACGGCAGACAGGCCACCGCGCCGATCACACAGCCGTACGTCGTCACCTGGAGCGCCGAACCGTGCCGCAGAGCCGGCTTCTGGGCGACGACCCCGCCCGCGTACGCCACCGCCGCGAGCAGACAGAGCAGGACGCCGAGTACGGACGCGCCGCCCTCGCCGGACATCGACAGACCGACAATCGCCGCGCCCACGAACGACACCGCCATCCCCGCCAGCAGCCGCGGCGGCAGTCCCTCCTTGAGCAACCATCCCGCGAGCAGGGCCATGACCAGCGGACCGACGTTCACCACCAGGGCGGCCGTGCCCGCGTCGACCTTCTGCTCACCCCAGTTGAGCACCACCATGTAGAGCCCGAACCAGAGCAGCCCGGAGACCACGATCCCGGGCCAGGCGGCACGCGGCGGCAACCCCTCCCCGCGTACGAGACAGATGACCCCGAGCACCAGCGCCCCGGCCAGCAGCCGCCCGAGCGCCAGTGCACCGGGCGAGTACGCGGCTCCCGCACTGCGGATCGACACGAACGCGGACGCCCACAACACGACGGTAACCGCGGCCGCACCGGCGGCGAGCAGGTCCGTACGACGGGCGGACTGGGGAGGGTTCATCACGCTCCAGAGGCTAGGTGGGGACAGGGCGGAAGGGCTCGCGAATTTCGGACGGGGTGCTGAGCGAACAAGGGGGAAGGTCAGTGGAGCGTCGCCGGCTCGATTCCCAGCAGCTCCGCGAAGGCCCGTTCGCCCTTGTCCGTGACCTTCACGGCCCGCTCCGAGCCGATGTGTACGCACCAGCCCGCGTCCAGCGCGTGCCGGCACAGGGCGGCGCCCGCGACGCCGGCGAGGTGCGGTCGGCGTTCGGTCCAGTCGAGGCAGGCCCGGGCGAGGGGCCGCCGACCGGTGCGTACGAGGGGAATGCCCTGCTCGTCGAACCAGGCCAGCCCATCATCCGTGAGCGCGAACCCTGTGTCCCGCCGCAGCAGTTGGAGCCCGGTCAGGGCGTCGGTGACGGCGATGCCCAGGCGCCCGGCGAGGTGGTCGTAGCAGGTGCGGCCACGCGCCATCGCGGAACCGGCACTGGACTCCCGCAAGCCGCGTGGCCGCTCGTTGCCCGGAGGTGCGATGTACGCGGCGAGGTCCTCGACGAGCTGCGCGACCCGCGCGTCGGCCAGTCGTACGTACCGGTGCCGCCCCTGCCGTTCCTCGGCGAGCAGCCCGCCCGCGACGAGCTTGCCCAGATGTTCGCTGGCCGTCGACGCGGCGACGCCCGCGTACCGAGCCAGCTCGCCGGCCGTCCAGGCCCGACCGTCGAACAGGGCCAGCAGGAAGGCGGCCCGTGTCTCGTCGGCGATCAGCCCGGCAAGCGCCGCGAGTCCCGGGGCCTGGGCGTTCCCGGACCGCGTGCGGGGCGTGTTCCTGGTGCTCATGGCCTCAGCATGCGATACGGACGGTTCGGCGGCGGCCGAACCTTCCGTATCGCCTCCGCGCGAGCGCGCTACACCGCTCGCGCCAGCTGCTCGTACTGCTGCGTCAGCCCGTCCAGCAGCGCCATGAGCCCCGTCTCGAAGGCCCGCTCGTCGATCTTCTCCTGCTGCTCGGCGAGGAGATGGGCCTGCCCGAGATGCGGGTAGTTGGCGGGGTCGTACGCGCTCTCGTCGTCCACGAAACCCCCGGCGAACGAGCCGAGCGCGGAGCCCATGATGAAGTACCGCATCAGCGCGCCGATGGACGTGGCCTGCGCGGGCGGCCAGCCCGCGGCGACCATCGCGCCGAAGACCGCGTCCGCCAGGCGCAGACCGGCCGGCCGGCGGCCGGGGCCGCGGGCGAGGACCGGCACGATGTTCGGGTGGTCGCGCAGGGCCGACCGATAGGAGACGGCCCAGTCGTGCAGCGCGGTGCGCCAGTCCCGGCCGTCCTCGAACATCGACAGATCGACCTGCGCGCTCACCGAGTCCGCGACCGCCTCCAGGATCTGGTCCTTCGTACGGAAGTGGTTGTAGAGCGAGGGCCCGCTCACTCCCAGTTCGGCGGCGAGCCGACGCGTGGAGACGGCCGCGAGACCCTCCGCGTCGACGAGCGCCCGCGCCGTCGCGACGATGCGGTCGGTGCTGAGGAGGGGCTTGCGCGGTCGGGCCATGGCGCACATGGTATGGCTGCGCTCAGAAACCAGGAGTGCTCATCCCCAGGTGCCTGCAATGGTGATGCAGCGGCTACCTGAGTACGCGGCTGAGTATCCGAGCGGATGTGGTGCCCGCCACTTTCGCCGATTCTCTTCCCCATGAGTGAGACACCTGTCAAGCAGCAGTCCACCGCGGCCTTCTACGGCCAGGCGGTCATCGCGTTCGCCATCGCCATGGCGGCCACGGCCATCGGCATCTTCAACCTGCAGGCCGACGCCTGGGTGCGTGGCTTCCTGGGGATCGCCGTCCTCTACCTCGTCACCTCGGCCTTCACGCTGGCCAAGGTGATCCGCGACCGGCAGGAGGCCGGGCAGATCGTCAGCCGGGTCGACCAGGCCCGGCTGGAGAAGCTGCTCGCGGAGCACGACCCCTTCGAGAAGCTTTGACCCTTCGAGAAGCTCTGAACCGCTTGCAGCTCCGGGGCCCTGAGCGGGCACGCTAAGCGCTCGCTCAGGTCGCGAGGTATGGTGGTTCGTCCTGCCAGTGGAGAACTGACAGCGGAGAAGGGGCGAACAGCGATGAGTACGGCGGAGGAAACGGCCGGCGGCGAGATGCCGCCATGGGCCGAGGTCACCCCGGACGCGGCCAGGCGGCTGCTCGTCGCCGCGGTGGAGGCCTTCGCCGAGCGCGGGTACCACGCGACGACGACCCGCGACATCGCGGGCCGCGCCGGCATGAGCCCGGCCGCGCTCTACATCCACTACAAGACCAAGGAAGAGCTGCTCCACCGGATCAGCAGAATCGGCCACGAGAAGGCCGTCGAGATCTTGCGGACGGCTGCCCAGGGTGAGGGCAGCGCGACCGAACGGCTCGCGGACGCCGTGAGTTCCTTCGTGCGCTGGCACGCCGGGGGGCGCACCACCGCGCGAGTCGTGCAGTACGAACTGGACTCGCTCGGCCCGGCCGCCCGCGCCGAGATCATCGCGCTGCGCCGCCAGGTCGATGCCGAGGTGCGCGGGATCATCGAGGACGGCGTGGCAAGCGGCGAGTTCGACGTACTCGACGTCCAGGGCACCACACTCGCCGTGCTCTCGCTGTGCATCGACGTCGCCCGCTGGTTCAACGTGAACGGCCCTCGGACGCCGGACGAGGTCGGCGCGCTGAACGCCGACCTCGTGCTGCGGATGGTGGGGGCGAGGAAGTAGCCCTGGGTCGCCGACGCCTTCGTACCGATCAGAAGTAGTAGCGCGACACCGACTCCGCCACGCACACCGGCTTGTCGCCGCCCTCGCGCTCCACGGTCACCGCGGCCGTGAGCTGCACGCCGCCGCCCGCCTCCGTGACCTCCTTGAGCACCGCCGTGGCGCGCAGCCGCGATCCCACCGGCACAGGCGCGGGAAACCGCACCTTGTTGCTGCCGTAGTTGACGCCCATCTTCATCCCCTCGACCCGCATGACCTGCGGCACGAGCGCGGGCAACAGCGACAACGTCAGATATCCGTGCGCGATGGTCGTCCCGAAGGGACCCGTGGCCGCCTTCTCCGGGTCCACATGAATCCACTGGTGGTCACCCGTCGCGTCCGCGAACAGATCGATCCGCTTCTGGTCGATCTCCAGCCAGTCGCTGTACCCCAGCTGCTCGCCCACCGCTGCCTTCAGCTCGTCGGCGGACGTGAAGATCCTCGGCTCTGCCATGTCCCTGGCCTCCCGCGTGGTCAATGTCTAAGCGACTGCTTAGCATGGTCGGGTGCGGGGCCCATGTCAACGGACCGAGATGCTACGTACCGCAGTGTGACGAGGTGGGTAGGCTTTAAGGAATGCCCCAGATTCCAGAGAAGATCCATGAACTCACGGTCGGCCAGTTGTCGGCCCGCAGCGGCGCTGCCGTATCCGCCCTGCACTTCTACGAGTCCAAGGGCCTGATCAGCAGCCGCCGGACCACGGGCAATCAGCGCCGCTACGCGCGTGACGCCCTGCGCCGGGTCGCCTTCGTGCGGGCCGCCCAGCGCGTCGGCATTCCGCTGGCCACGATCCGCGACGCGCTCGCCGAACTCCCCGAGGGGCGTACTCCGACGCGGGAGGACTGGGCCCGCCTCTCGGAGGCCTGGCGTTCCGAACTCGACGAGCGCATCAAGCAGTTGAGCCGTCTGCGCGACCACCTCACCGACTGTATCGGCTGCGGCTGTCTCTCCCTGGAAACCTGCGTGCTGTCCAACCCGGACGACGTCTTCGGCGAGAAGCGGAGCGGTTCGCGACTCATGGTGGAACGCAAAGGCGCTCCGCTGGGTTGAGCAGGGCGCCTACCGGGTGGGTGGGTTCGGTCCGTTGGCGACTGCGGGCCGTCTGTGGCTGGTCGCGCCGTTCCCCGCGCCCCTTAGGTGTGTGGTGGGTGCGGGGTCGTGGGCCGGTGCGTCAGCCCGTCGCAGGCCGGGCATACGGCCCTGGCCCGGTGCAAGGCCCTGGTCCTCCGAGACCGAAGCTACGCGACGGGCATACGACGCACCGGCCCACGACCCCTCCCGCCGGAGGGCAAGGTGCTGGCAGTCGGGGGTGCGGGCTTTTCCGGAGCGCCGGGTCCTCGGGGTGCGGGCTTTCCGGGGCGCGGCTCATGCCGGTTGACGGAGGCGTGCTCCAGTAGCACGGTCCACTCGTGGATCCGTGCGAGAGGAGTGCTCATGAGTGTCGCCATCTGTTCCCTGATGTGGCAAGCCGCCCACTCGGGGCCACAGAGGATCACCTACGACCAGGACGGCTACCACTTGGTGCGCTTCCCGTATGTGACCGGCGAGGAGCAGTACGACCCCTGGAACATGCACGACCCGGCGCACGGCGGGGACACCGCGTCGAAGTTCCCCGACCCGCGCTCGGCGCTGATCTGGCCCAGCCATGACGGCTGGGGCGTGCTGTCCGCGATGGTGTTCTGGCAGGCGGACGCCCGCGCTCATGAGTACCGGGCGCGCTTCGTCCGCGACCCGCTGAACGCCACGACGGGTTACGACTCGACCGCCACCACCGACATCCAGGCGACTCGCGGCGGCCAGTACCGCACCTACGTCTGGCAGATGTTCGTCCACCCGGGGACGCCGCTCGGCCTGAAGATCTCGGCGCGCGGAACCGGTGACACGAAGATCGCCGTGCCGATGTTCCACGCCCAGTTCAAGCTCGCCATTCACACGGACGTCATGCAGCCGTAGGTGCCACTTGCCTCGGCTTCACTCGCCCTGACCATCACGTGCACGGGGGTGCGCCGCCGTGCAAGCCGCACCCCCGTCGTGCTTACACCGACACCAACAACCGCCCACGCCTGGACTCCGCCAGGGCCGCGGGCGTCAGAACGGGACGCGGAACCACTATCCCGCAGTCCGTGCAGACCGGGCCCGAGGACGGTTCGTGGGCCAGGTCGTACTTCCATGTGAGGCGGTCGCCCGAGCACACCGGGCAGACCGAGCCGGGTTCGCGCTCCAGGGCCGCGATGAGCCGGCGGAGGACTTCCGCCAGGGGCTCATGGGGGTGGACCCGGGGGTCGTCGCACCACGCGACACCACAACCGCCCCAGGTCAGCCGGTGCCAGTCGTCGACACTGCCCGGCCTGCGCAGCCCGTCGTGCTTTTCCTTCCTGCGGCGCTCGGCGAACGCGTCCTCGTAGGCGAGCCACACCGAGCGCGCCTCTTCGAGTTCGTCGAGCGCGGCCACCAGCCGGGCCGGATCGGGGGAGCGGTCCTCGGGACCGAACCCGGCCCGGGAGCACAAATGGTCCCAGGTGGCCCGATGTCCGTAAGGGGCAAACCTTTCAAGGCACTTGCGCAGTGAATAGCGCCGCAGTGCCAGGTCGCACCTCGGATCGCGCACCTGTCTCGCCAGACTCCGGAAACCGGCCATCGCCCTGCACCTCCGTCACACCTGTACCTGTACTTCGGTCACTTCGGCGTCGTCGTACGAACGTTGCCGAATAGACGTATCGACAGCCGATTCGGCTCCATCCAATTTCCGATGACCGTCATCAACTCTCTGAGGGGCGACATTTCAGCCGCACACCGGGCTCCTTTCAGCCAATGCCCCTAGATCGCCCAGTCGTTGCGACGCCAAAAGGTGACTCCTGCTCATCTTCAACTTCTGGGCTACCGGCGGTAACCTCCAGCGCATCAATGTCGGGAGGAGCACTAATGCGACGGCGCACCCCACGCACCACCCCCCACGGCCTGAGAACTCCCCGCAGATTCGCGGGGTTCCTGAAGGCCGCATCAGTGTTCGTTCTCACTGTCGGCCTGCTGTCACCGCTGCAACAGTCGGCTGCCGCCGATCCGGAGCCGAAGGCGACCGACTACTGCGAGGGGCAGTGCGCGGACATCCTGCCGCCGGGTACCAACGGCAGTGCCACGCTCGCCGAGATCCTCGGCAATCAGCTGTTCGGTTCGCAGCCGGCGCACGCGGACGATCAACTCGGCCCGTACGACGCGCTGTCGTCCGGGTACCCGTCCCTGACCAACGACACCCTCAAGAATTTCTACGCCGACGCCTCCTTCGGCGTCCCCTCCGACCAGGTCGCCTCCGTCACCAAGCCCCGTGACGACGTGACGATCACGCGCGACAAGAAGTACGGCATCCCCCACATCAAGGGCAGCACGCGCTACGGCACCGAGTTCGGCGCGGGCTACGCGGCCGGCCAGGACCGGATGTGGCTCATCGACCTGTTCCGGCACATCGGACGCGGCGAGTTGACCCCGTTCGCGGGTGGCGCGGAGTCCAACCAGGGCCTGGAGCAGCAGTTCTGGCCGCAGGCCCCGTACACGGAGGCCGACTTCCAGAAGCAGGTCGACTGGCTGCTCAACAACTCCGGAGAGCGCGGCAAGCAGGCCATGGAGGACGCGCAGGCCTATGTCGACGGCCTCAACGCCTACCGGGTGGCAGCGAAGAACGGCCGCTACTTCCCCGGCGAGTACGTCCTCACCGGCAAGATCGACTCGGTCACCAACGTGGGCGAGATCGAGCCCTTCAAGGTGACCGACATGATCGCGCTCGCCTCCGTCGTGGGCGCCCTCTTCGGCACCGGCGGCGGCGGAGAGGTCGAGTCCGCGATCTCCCTCCTCGAGGCCCAGCAGAAGTACGGCGTCGAGGAAGGCAGCAAGGTCTGGGAGTCGTTCCGCGGACGCAACGACCCCGAGACCGTACTGACCCTCCACGACGGCAGCAGCTTCCCGTACGGGACGAAGCCCGAGAACCCGAAGGGCACCGCCCTGCCGGATCCGGGCTCTGTCGAGAAGGAGCAGCTGATCCACGACCGCACGGGCGCCGCCCGGTCGGGCGCGCAGGCGACCACCACTTCGGTGAAGACGCCGAGCAGGCTGAAGCCCCTGAAGGGAGCCTTCAACGAAGGAGTCCTCCCCGAGGACCTCTTCAGCGGCGGTGCGACCAAGAAGGGCATGTCCAACGCCCTGATGGTCTCCGGGAAGCACACGGCCAGCGGCAACCCGATCGCCGTCTTCGGCCCGCAGACCGGCTATTTCGCACCGCAGTTGCTGATGATGCAGGAACTCCAGGGTCCCGGCATCAGCGCCCGCGGCGTCTCCTTCGCAGGCGTCGGCATGTACGTACAGCTCGGCCGCGGCCAGGACTACTCCTGGTCGGCCACCTCCTCACACCAGGACATCACCGACTCGTACGCCCTTCAGCTGTGCGAGCCGGGCGGCGGCACGCCCACCAAGCAGTCCACGTCGTACCTCTACCGCGGCGTCTGCACCCCCATGGAGAAGATGGAGAAGACCAACGCCTGGAAGCCGTCGGTCGCCGACTCCACAGCCGCCGGCTCCTACCGGATGCAGGTCTTCAGAACGAACTACGGCGTCGTCACGCACCGCGCGACCATCGACGGCAAGCCCTACGCGTACACCTCACTGCGCTCCACCTACCGCCACGAGGCCGACTCCGTCATCGGCTTCCAGATGATGAACGACCCCTCGTACGTGAAGGACGCGAAGTCCTTCCAGAAGGCGGCACAGAACATCTCGTACGCCTTCAACTGGTTCTACGCGGACTCCCGTGACACCGCCTACTACATGAGCGGCAGTCACCCGGTGCGCGCGAAGGACGTCGACGGGTCCTTCCCGGTGAAGGCCGAGAAGGCATACGAGTGGCGGGACTTCGACCCGGAGCACAACACGGCCGCGCTGGCGCCGCCCGCCGAGCATCCGCAGTCGCTCAACCAGGACTACTACGTCTCCTGGAACAACAAGCAGGTCAAGGACTTCAGTTCCGCCAACTTCAGCATGGGCGCGGTCCATCGCGGTGATCTCCTCGACGACCGGGTGAAGAAGCTCGTCGAGAAGGGGGGTGTCACCAGGGCGTCCCTGACCAAGGCGATGGCCGAGGCCGCGGTCGTCGATCTGCGCGGCGAGCAGGTGCTGCCGGAACTCCTCAAGGTTCTGCGCAGCAAGCCGATCAGTGATCCGGCGCAGGTCAAGGCGGTCGACCAGCTGGAGGCCTGGCTCAAGGCGGGTGCCCAGCGCAAGCAGACGTCCGCGAACTCGAAGAAGTACGCGCACACGGACGCGATCCGGGTCATGGACGCGTGGTGGCCACTGCTCGTCGAGGCCGAGTTCAAGCCGGGGCTCGGGCAGGAACTGTGGGACGCGCTGACCGCGCAGCTCACGGTCGACGAGTCACCGTCCGCCGGCCACGGCGCGACCGGCGCGCACGCGGGCTCGGCCTTCCAGTACGGCTGGTGGGGCTACGTCGACAAGGACCTCCGTACGGTCCTGGGTGACCCGGTGGAGGGCAAGCTGGGCCGCACGTACTGCGGCGACGGCAACCTCGACGCCTGCCGGACAGCTCTGCTGACGAGCCTGGGCCAGGCCGCGGCCAAGCCCGCAAACGAGGTCTACCCGGGCGACAACGTCTGCTCGGCCGGCGACCAGTGGTGCTCGGACGCCATCGTCCAGCGAGCGGTCGGTGGCATCACCCACCGGCCGATCCAGTGGCAGAACCGGCCCACGTATCAGCAGGTGGTGGAGTTCCCGGGGCATCGGTAACAGCTCCCGGTAGCGGTTCCCTCCGGCGGTGGGGGCGGGGTTTCCTCGCTTCCACCGCCGCTTTGTGCGACTGAGGCCGAGGCGCCTGTTGAAAGTGCGGTTGCGATGGTGGTGACTGATGGCTTCGGGGCCGTGTCCTACAGGGTGTTCCTTCCCTTCCCTCCCAACATACCGACCGGTTAGTCTGACCGTAGTGTCGCGTCGTGTCGAAGGAGACCGAGGGTGGAAGCCGTGCGGGATGCCGGGGTGGTCGTCACCGGAGCGGGGGGTGGGATCGGGGCCGCGTTGGCTCGTCGGTTCGCTGCCGCCGGGGCTCGGGTTGTCGTCAACGATCTCGATGGTGTGAAGGCTCAGGTAGTCGCCGAGGAGATCGGTGGTGTCGCGGTGCCGGGGGATGCCTCCGCGATCGTGGCCGAGGCTCGGGACGTGCTCGATGGCAGGGTCGATGTCTACTGTGCCAATGCGGGGCTCGCTTCGGGCGGTACGGAAGCGGCCGATGAGAAGGTCTGGGCGTTGGCCTGGGATGTGAACGTCATGGCACACGTGCGGGCGGCGCATGAGCTGATTCCTGACTGGCTGGAGCGGGGCAGCGGCCGTTTCGTTTCGACGGTCTCGGCGGCGGGGCTGCTCACGATGGTCGGTGCCGCGCCCTACAGCGTCACCAAGCACGGTGCGTACGCCTTCGCCGAGTGGCTGTCGCTGACGTACCGCCATCGTGGCGTGAAGGTGCACGCGATCTGCCCTCAGGGCGTACGGACGGACATGCTGGCCAACACGGGCAGTGCGGGCGACCTTGTGCTCCAGCCGACCGCGATCGAGCCCGAGGCGGTCGCGGACGCGCTCTTCGCGGGGATCGAGGAGGACCGGTTCCTGATCCTGCCGCATCCGGAGGTCGCCGGGTACTACCAGGCAAGGGCCACCGACCCGGACCGCTGGCTGACGAACATGAACCACATCCAGCAGAAGTGGGAGGCGGACGGCCGGTGACGACTCGCCTGTACGCCGTCAAATCGGACCCCGGCGCACTCGCCTCGCAGCACAGGGAGAGACTGGCCCCGTACACACCCGCGTGATCCTGCTCTGCTTGCCGAAAACGGACAGTGAGAAGATCCTCCGCGGGGACGCGCTCGGACAGTGCGGGCGGCAGGGACAACGGTCGGTGACTTTCGAAAGGCAGGTGGCGGCGGTGCCCAGGACGATGGAAGGGGACGGTACGCCCGTCCCGAGGCGACTGCTGGCAGCGGCCACCAGACTCTTCGCCGAGCAGGGATACGACCGCACCTCGGTGCAGGAGATCGTCGAGGCGGCGGGCGTCACCAAGGGTGCGCTGTACCACTACTTCGGTTCCAAGGACGATCTGCTGCACGAGGTGTACGCGCGCGTGCTGCGCCTGCAGCAGGAGCGGCTGGACGCTTTCGCGGGCGCCGACGCACCCGTCGAGGAGCGGCTGCGGGGGGCCGCTGCCGACGTGGTGGTCACAACGATCGAGAACCTCGACGACGCGGCGATCTTCTGGCGGTCCATGCACCACCTCAGCCCCGAGAAGAACAAGCAGGTGCGTGCCGAGCGCCGCAGCTACCACGAACGTTTCCGCGCCCTGATCGAGGAGGGCCAGGAATCGGGCGTCTTCTCCAAGGCGACGCCCGCCGACCTGGTGGTGGACTACCACTTCGGCTCCGTCCACCACCTGCCGACGTGGTACAGCCCCGACGGCCCGCTGAGCCCGCAGCAGGTGGCCGACCATCTCGCCGACCTGCTGCTGCGGGCTCTGCGCCCCTGAGGGAACTACAGATACTGCTTGATCTCCCGGCGCGCCAGTGACCGCTGGTGCACCTCGTCCGGACCGTCGGCGAGCTTCAACGTGCGGGCGCTCGCCCACAGTTCGGCCAGCGGGAAGTCCTGGCTGACGCCGCCCGCGCCGTGCAGCTGAACGGCCTTGTCGAGGATGTCGACGACCGTCCGCGGAGTCGCGATCTTGATCGCCTGGATCTCGGTGTGCGCACCGCGATTGCCGACGGTGTCCATCATCCAGGCCGTCTTCAGGACCAGCAGCCGCAGCTGCTCGACGGCCACGCGCGCGTCCGCGATCCAGTTCTGCACGACGCCCTGCTGGGCGAGCGGCTTGCCGAAGGCGGTGCGTGAGACGGCCCGTCGGCACATCAGCTCGATGGCCCGTTCCGCCATGCCGATCAGCCGCATGCAGTGGTGGATACGGCCCGGACCGAGCCGCGCCTGGGCGATGGCGAAGCCGCCGCCCTCCTCGCCGATCAGATTGCTCACGGGAACCCGCGCCCGGTCGAAGACGACCTCCGCGTGGCCGCCGTGGGAGTGGTCCTCGTAGCCGTAGACCTGCATCGCGCGGCGGATCTCGACGCCCGGGGTGTCGCGGGGTACAAGGACCATGGACTGTTGACGCCGGATATCGGCCCCGTCCGGGTCCGTCTTGCCCATCACGATGAAGATCCTGCAGTCCGGGTTCATCGCCCCGGAGATGTACCACTTGCGGCCGGTGATGACGTACTCGTCGCCCTCGCGCTCGATGCGAGTGGTGATGTTCGTGGCGTCGGACGAGGCCACCTCGGGTTCCGTCATCGCGAACGCCGAGCGGATCTCACCCGCGAGCAGCGGCTGGAGCCACTGCTTCTTCTGCTGCTCGTCGCCGAACTGCGTGAGCACCTCCATGTTGCCGGTGTCAGGCGCCGCGCAGTTCGTCGCCGTCGGCGCCAAGTGGGGGGAGCGGCCGGTGATTTCGGCCAGCGGCGCGTACTGGAGATTGGTCAGCCCGGCACCGTACTCGCTGTCCGGGAGGAAGAGGTTCCACAGCCCCTGCCGCCGCGCCTCGGCTTTCAACTCCTCTACGACAGCAGGGGTGTCCCACGGCGAAGCGAGATTGGCCCGCTGCTCATGGGCGACTGTCTCGGCCGGATAGACGTACTCGTCCATGAAGGCGAGGAGCTTGCCGCGCAGTTCCTCGGTGCGCGCGTCGAAAGCGAAGTCCATGGCTGGTCAGCCTTCCTGAAGTGTGGTCAGGCCGTTCTCGACGAACACGGGCACCAGCTCGCCGATGCGGTCGAAGCCCGCGCCGACCGTCTGGCCGAGCGTGTAGCGGTAGTGGATGCCTTCGAGGATCACGGCCAGCTTGAACCAGGCGAACGCCGTGTACCAGGCGACGGCGGACACGTCGCGCCCCGAGCGCGCGGCGTACCGCTCGATCAGCTCGGCGGGCTGAGGGTGCCCGGCGGCCGAAGCGGTGGTGGAAATGGGCGAGTCGGGCAGCGTCAGCGGGATGCTGTACATCACCAGCAGCCCCAGGTCGGTGAGCGGATCGCCGAGCGTCGACATCTCCCAGTCGAGGATGGCCGTGATCCGGTCGCCCTCACCGATCAGTACGTTGTCGAGGCGGTAGTCGCCGTGCACGACCGTGGCCGTGGGGGAGTTCGGCAGCTCGCGCCCCAGCGCGGCGTGCAGTTCGTCGATCCCGGCCAGCTCCCGATTGCGGGAGGCGTCCAACTGCTTGCCCCAGCGCCGCAGTTGCCGGTCCAGGAAACCCTCAGGGCGCCCGAAGTCCGCGAGTCCCACCTCGGCGGGGTCCACCGCGTGCAGTTCGACCAGCGTGTCGACGAGGCTCAGCACCGCGTCGCGGGTGCGCTCCGGGCCGAGCGGGGCGAGCTGCTCGGCCGTCCGGTACGGCGTGCCCTCCACGAAGTCCATGACGTAGAACGGCGCGCCCAGCACCTCCTTGTCCTCGCACAGCAGCACCGGACGCGGCACCGGCACGGCCGTCGGATACAGCGCGCTGATCACCCGGTGCTCGCGCTTCATGTCGTGCGCGGTGGCCAGCACATGGCCCAGCGGAGGCCGTCGGACGACCCACTTCGCGCTGCCGTCCGTCACGGCGTACGTGAGGTTCGACCGTCCGCCCTCGATCAGCCGGCCCGTCAGCGGGCCGTGGACCAGACCGGGCCGCTCGGCATCGAGCAGGCCGCGCAGTCGGTCAAGATCAAGACCTGGCGGGTGGTCTGGGCTCATCGTGTTCCTCCGTACGCCGGTGTATGGGGTTCTCATCATGATGCCGACCGGTCGGTATGTCGTCCAGTGCGGCGGCGAAACGTGATTGGTCTCTCGATCGCGCGGGGTCTGCTGTTGGCTACCCGGCCTGGGTGAATGTACGCGAACGGGTCCGCTCCCCGGCTCTTCACAGGACGAGCGCCGCCGCGCAGACGGCCAGGGCCACGGTGTACCCGGCGGCGGCGGTCGCGTGCTTCGGGGTGAGCGCCGCGGGGCCGCCGCTGTCGGCCGTCGCCAGGGTGCGGATGCGGTGATGGGCGACGGTGAGGAAGCCCAGCCAGAGTGCCGCGCACAGGGCGCAGATGAGGACCCTTGCGGCCGTCGGACCGCTTTGGAGGGCGGTTCTGGCGGCCAGTACGGCGACGACGGTGCCGGCGAGGGTCGTACGTCGCCATGCCAGCCGTGTACGTTCCGGCTGCAGGCCGGGGTCACGGGAATCTCGGTCGGGTTCGGTCACGTCGCTGTCAGCCTTCCCAGCCGAAGAGTACGACCATGACCATCGCGACGGCGACGATCGCGATCACGATGCTCAGCAGGGCCGGAAAGCGGGACACGGGCAGGTCCTCGCCTCTGCGCATCGCCCGCTCGCATCGCACCCAGTGGTTCACCGCCCGCAACGAACACAGCACGCCGGCGCCCAGCAGTCCGAGTGCCAGCCCTACGCGCCAGCCCCACCGCAGATCCGGCAGAAACTGATCCACCGCGAAGCCTCCGCCGATCAGGGCGAGGGCAGTGCGCAGCCACGCCAGGAACGTGCGTTCGTTGGCGAGCGAGAACCTGTAGTCGGGCGTCGCGCCGTCCTCCCTGATCCGCCCGGGGGCGAACCACAGGCGGACGTTCCGCACGAATTCGATCACGTTGGGACCCTATGCCTCCGGCGGTTGGGCGGGGACTACGGGGGTGGTGGGTGCGGGGTCGTGGGCCGGTGCGTCAGCCCGTCGCAGGGCGGGCATACGGCCCTGGCCTGGTACACGGTGCGGGTTCTCCGAGACCGGAGCTAAGCGCCAGTAACAATGCCGAGGAGGACCTGCTCATGGCGTACGACGCAGATGTGATCGTGATCGGGGCGGGCCTCGCCGGCCTGGCGGCGACCGCGGAGCTCGTCGACGCGGGCCGCAAGGTGATCCTTCTCGACCAGGAGCCGGAGCAGTCGATCGGCGGTCAGGCGCACTGGTCGTTCGGCGGACTGTTCTTCGTGAACTCGCCGGAGCAGCGCCGTCTGCGGATCAAGGACAGCCATGCGCTGGCGCTCCAGGACTGGATGGGCACCGCCGCCTTCGACCGTTCCGAGGACCACTGGCCGCGGAAGTGGGCAGAGGCGTACGTCGACTTCGCGTCCGGTGAGAAGCGGTCCTGGCTGCACGGTCAGGGTGTGCGGTTCTTCCCGGTGGTGGGCTGGGCCGAGCGCGGTGGCTACGACGCGAACGGGCACGGCAACTCCGTACCGCGCTTCCACATCACCTGGGGCACCGGGCCCGGGCTGGTCGCGCCCTTCGAGCGGCGGGTGCGGGAAGGGGTGGCGCGGGGGCTCGTACAGCTCAAGTTCCGGCACCGCGTCACCGGGCTTTCGCGCAGCGCGGGAACGGTGGACACGGTCACCGGGGAGATTCTCGACCCCTCGGACATCGAGCGTGGTCAGGAGAGCAGCCGTACGGTCACCGGTGCCTTCGAGCTGCGGGCCCAGGCGGTGATCGTCACCTCGGGCGGTATCGGCGGCAACCACGATCTCGTACGTGCCAACTGGCCTCAGAGCCTTGGCAGTCCACCGGAGCGGATGATCTCCGGCGTGCCCGCGCACGTCGACGGCAAGATGCTCGCCATCGCCGAGGACGCGGGCGCGCGCCTCATCAACCGCGACCGCATGTGGCACTACACCGAGGGCATCCAGAACTGGAACCCCATCTGGAACAACCACGGCATCCGCATCCTGCCCGGACCGTCGTCGCTGTGGCTGGACGCGCGGGGCAAGCGACTGCCCGTGCCGCTCTTCCCGGGCTTCGACACGCTCGGCACGCTGGAGCACATCATGAAGAGCGGCTACGACTACACGTGGTTCGTGCTCAACCAGCGGATCATCGGCAAGGAGTTCGCGCTCTCGGGTTCGGAGCAGAACCCCGATCTGACCGGCAAGTCCGTCAGGGACGTCTTCGTACGTGCGCGGGCGGACGTGCCCGGTCCGGTGAAGGCCTTCATGGACAACGGAGTCGACTTCGTCGTCGAGAAGGACCTGGGCGCGCTCGTCCGCGGCATGAACGCGCTCACGAAGGAGCCGCTCGTCGAAGAGGCCGCCCTGCGCCGCGAGATCACCGCGCGCGACCGGGAGGTCGCGAACCCGTTCACCAAGGATCTCCAGGTCACAGCGATCCGTGGGGCCCGAAAGTTCCTCGGGGACAAGCTGATCCGTACGGCCTCCCCGCATCGCATCCTCGATCCCAAGGCCGGGCCGCTGATCGCCGTACGCCTGAACATCCTCACCCGCAAGACCCTCGGCGGCCTGGAGACGGACCTCTCCTCGCGGGTGCTGACGGAGGGCGGGGATCCGCTGCCCGGTGTGTACGCGGCGGGGGAGGCGGCCGGGTTCGGCGGCGGTGGAGTGCACGGATACCGGTCCCTGGAGGGCACGTTCCTCGGCGGTTGTCTGTTCTCGGGCCGCGCGGCGGGCCGCGCGGCGGCGAAGGCGGTGAGCTGAGGGGGGAGTTGAGGGAGGAAGTTGAGGCCCGGAGTCCAACTCCGGGCCCTCGATGCCCGCTTCCGGAGGCGTTTGACACAAATAAGTAACCTGTCAGGCTTGACGTAAGCGTTGGGTGGAGGTTGGCTGTGCGTGATCAATCGCTGATGTGACAGCCGTGTGAGGAAGTCCAGCGGTGTCCCCACCACCCCTCGGCCGCGGGCGTAAGCGCGCGGCCCATGCCTTCGACGGTGCTCTTGGCGACACCGAACTCATCACAGCCCGAGCCGCGTTGGCGCAGGGCCGGTGGGCCGCCGTACGCGCGCTGCTCGTGGCGACCGGCGACGACTGGGACCGCCGCGGGCATCGCGTCACCGTGCTCGCGCAGGAGTCCAGTACGCAGGCCTGGGCCCGCGACTGGCTGCTCGCCGAACCCGAGTCCGCCGATGCCGCCGTGCTGCTCGCCGTCGCCTCCGTGCAACGCGCCCTGAACGGCAAGGAGAAGCCGGACCGGGCGCGCAAGGCCTGCCACAGCGCGGTGGCGCTCGCGCCCGCCGACCCCACGCCCTGGCTCGGCCTGCTGATGCTGGAGCGCACCCTGGGCAGCGACGAGGACGTGGTCCGGCTCTTCGACGAGGTACGCCATCGCCACCCCGACCACCACCATGCCCACCATCTGATGACCGCCCGGCTCGCCGAGCGCAGGCCGGAAGCGGGCCAGGATCCGCTGCACGAGGTGTACGACTTCGCCGGCTGGTCCGCCGAACAGGCGCCCGCCGACTCACCATTGGCGATCCTGCCGGTCGTCGCGCACGCCGAGCGCTATCGCGTGCTGGCCGCCGCCGGCTGGGAGCCGGCCGATCCGGTGGCCTCCGGGCACTGGGCCGGCCGCCGGGCCCGCCAGGTGATGAAGGCCGCCTTCGACTGGTGGCTGGAGTGGGAGCGCGACGATCATCCGCGCAGCTACGTGGACCTCAACTTCCTTGCCCATGCCAAGTTCTGCGAGGGCCGGGGCGCCGAGGCCGCCGCCCTGTTCCACCGCATCGGGCCGCACGTGACCCCGGCCCCGTGGGGGTATCCCGACCGAGATCCGTACACCGCCTTCCGTGCCGCACGCGACAGCGTGCTCGGCGCGGCGTGAGACGCCGTGACAAGCGACCAGTGAACGACCGCACATGACATCCGAGATCCTCGAAAGGACAACCCCGCGATGACGACGGGCAGTTCGAAAACCTCGAGCACTTCGAGCACGAGCAGACCGGCAGCCGACGGTGGCGGCATCAGCACCTTCAAGGGGCAGGAGCGCGCGCTGCGCGCCGACCGGCTCGGCACGGCGGGCCTGCTCCTGTCCGTGCTCGCGGCCACCGCCCCGCTCATGGTGGTCGCGGGTGTCATGCCCACGGCATTCGCGGTGATGGGCATCGTCGGCCAGCCGCTGCTCTTCGTCATCCTCGGCGTGGTGCTCGTCCTCTTCAGCGTCGGATACGCGGAGATGAGCCGCCACGTCCACAACGCCGGCGCCTTCTACGCGTACGTCGCACGCGGCCTCGGCGGCACCGCGGGGGCGGGCGCCGCCCTCGTCGCACTCGCCGCCTACAGCGCGCTCCAGGTCGGCATCTACGGCATCTTCGGCTTCGAGGTGTCCGGGCTGTTCGCCACCTATCTCGAAGTCGAAGTCGCCTGGTGGATACCGGCGTTGGCAGCCGCGCTGGTCGTCGGCGTGCTCGGCTGGCTGAAGATCGACGTGAACGCGCTCGTGCTCGGCGTACTGCTGCTCATCGAGGTGGCGCTCGTCGTGATCTTCGACGTCGCGGCCGTCGCCGATCCCGCCGGGGAGGGGCTGTCGCTGCACGCCTTCAACCCGGACACGCTCACCGGGGCGGGCGTCGGCACGGCGCTGTGCTTCTGCATCGCGGCCTTCACCGGATTCGAGCAGGCGCCGGTGTACGCCGAGGAGACCAGCCGCCCGCAGATCCTGGTACCTCGCGCGATGTTCCTCGCGATCGGCTTTGTCGCCGTCTTCTTCGCGTTCAGTTCCTGGGCGCTGACCGTCGCCGCCGGACCCTCCGGGATCGTGGGGGCCGCGCAGAAGCAGAGCGCCGGGCTGCTGTTCTTCCTCACCGAGCCGCGGCTCGGTGAGACGTTCACGGATGTCCTCCATGTCCTGTTCGTGACCGGCATGTTCGCGGCGTTGCTCAGCTTCCACAACGTCGTCGCGCGGTACGCCTTCGCCATGGGCCGCGAGGGGCTGCTGCCCGCCGCGTTCGGCCGCACGGCGGGCACGAGCGGTGCCCCCGGCACGGGCTCGCTCCTGCAGACCGTCGTCGCCGTGCTGGTCGTGGCCGGCTTCGCGGTGGCCGACGACAAGCCGACCGGTGACCCGACCGCGCCCGTGCTGCAGCTGTTCACCTGGTTCGGCAACATCGGAGCGCTCGGCGTCATCCTGCTCATGGCGACCGCCTCGCTCTCGGTCATCGTCTTCTTCGTCCGCCGCGGCGCGGCCGGTGCGCAGGCCTGGCGGCTGGCCGCGTCCGCGGTCGCGGGCGTCGCGCTCCTGGTCATCGCCTTCTACACCGTCACGGACTTCGACGTACTCGTGGGCGCGGGCCCCGGTTCCGTGCTGACCTGGGTGCTGCCGGGCATCATCCTGCTGGCCGCCGTCCTCGGCCTCCTCCAGGGCCTGCTGCTGCGCTCCCGCAACCCCGAGGCGCACGCGCGCATCGGGCTCGGGAACGAGGCGTTCCAGCTGGACAAGGCGGCGGAGTCCGGCACGGATTAGTGTTACGGATTACTGACGAGCACCCTTGGCCCCTGGCTTTCCGGGGGCCGGGAGTGCTCGAATCAGTGTGTGAACTCGGAACAGCCGACAGCCTCGGAACCGGAGCCGGGCGGCACCCCCATAGGGCGGCGGCTCCTGCTCGGCACGCTCGGACTCGGTGCACTCGGCGTCGCCGCCGCGCCCGTGCTCCAGCGAGGCCTCGAGTCCTTCCTCGGCGGCGCCGCCGACAAGGACCCCACCGGACTGACCGGCCTCCTCCCCAACGGAGGCGGCTTCCGCTACTACTCGGTCACCTCGTCCGTCCCGAAGAAGGGCGAGGACGACTACCGCCTCACCATCGACGGCCTGGTGGACCGCCCCACCACGTACACGCTCGACGAGCTGCGCACACTGCCGCAGACCCGGATGGTCCGCGACGTTCAGTGCGTCACGGGCTGGCGGGTGCCGGACACGCCCTTCGAAGGCGTACGGCTCTCTCAGCTGCTGGACGCCGCCGGGGTGCGGTCCTCGGCCGGGGCCGTGCGCTTCACGTGCTTCGACGGTGCGTACTCGGAGAGCCTGACGCTGTCCCAGGCCCGCCGCGACGACGTCCTCGTCGCGCTCCGTATGCAGGACAAGGACCTGTCCCACTCCCACGGCGGCCCCGTCCGCCTCTACGTCGCCCCCATGTACTTCTACAAGTCCGCGAAGTGGCTCTCCGGCATCACCCTCACGTCGGACGTCCGTCCCGGCTACTGGGAGAAGCGCGGCTACGACGTGGACGCGTGGGTGGGGCGCTCGAACGGACGTGACGATGAAGCCACGTGAGACGACGTCGTCGGCGGCAGCGGCGGGTCCGGCGCGACCTGCCGGTCCGGCACGGCCCGACGAACCCGGCGCTTCCGCCGCGTCCGCGCGAGTACGCCGGTTCAGCCGGGGCGAGCGGTGGGTGCATCGCGTGACGGCTGTGTTGATGGGACTGTGCGTGGTGACCGCGGCCTGCCTGTACGTGCCCCAGCTGGCGGAACTGGTCGGTCGCCGTGCGCTGGTGGTCGTGGTGCACGAGTGGTCGGGGCTGCTGCTGCCGGTTCCGGTGCTGGTGGGTCTCGCGTCCCGCGCGTTCCGCGCGGACCTGCGGCTGCTGAACCGGTTCGGGCCGCATGACCGGATGTGGCTGCGGGCGGCTCTGCGCCGTGACGCCCGGCCGGCCTCGCGTCCGGCCGGGAAGTTCAACGCGGGTCAGAAGACGTACGCGGCCTGGATCGCCGGGGCGACGCTGGTGATGCTCGGCACGGGCCTGTTGATGTGGTTCACGCACCTGACGCCGCTCGTCTGGCGTACCAGCGCGACGTTCGTCCACGACTGGTTGGCCCTGACGATCGGCATCGTCCTGGCCGGGCACATCGGGATGGCGCTGGCGGATCCGGAGGCGCGGCGAGGGATGCGGACGGGGGCGGTTAGCAGGGAGTGGGCGGAGCGGGAGCATTCGCTGTGGCGACGGTAGCCTCCGGCTGTTGGGCGGGGCGCCTGCCGGGTGGGTGGGTTCGGTTTGTTGGCGACTGCGGGTGCGTTGTGGCTGGTCGCGCCGTTCCCCGCGGGGTGCCTCCGGCGGTTGGGCGGGTGCGGGTTGAGTGTGGCTGGTCGCGCCGTTCCCCGCGCCCCTGGGTGCGTGGGTGGGTCGGGGTCGTGGGCCGGTGCGTCAGCCCGTCGCAGGGCGGGCATACGGCCCTGGGCTGGTACAGGGTGCGGGTTCTCCGAGACAGAAGCTACGCGACGGGCATACGACGCACCGGCCCACGCCCCCTCCCGCCGGAGGGCAAGCGCGGGCACATCGTGGCTGGTGGTGAGTGGAGCCGCAGGCTTTTGCTTTTCAGGGGCGCGGGGCTGTATCGATTTGCGGCTCCGCCGCGTGGGCGCGACCAGCCACGACGCACCCGCAACCGCGACACGACCTGTCACCCACCACCCCCTGGCGGGGGCCTGGGGGCGCAGCCCCCCAGTTACGGGAAGGGGCGGGCTTGGGGAAAGAAAACCCTCCCCCCACCCACCCGCACACCAGACACGACCGCTACCCCTCGAAGTCCAGCAGCACCTTGCAGGACTTCGTACGGTCCGCGGCCAGGGCGAACGCCGGCTCCGCCTCCCGGAGGGGGACGACCGCGCTCACCAGGTCGTCGAACCGGGGCTCCCGCGCGAGCAACGCCAGCGCCTCGTCGAACTCGACGTCGAAGCGGAACGACCCCCGGAGTTCGAGCTCGCGGCTGACCACGAGGTTCCCCGCGAAGGGAGTCTGGCCGGGCGGGAGCATGCCGAGCTGGACGATGACACCGCCGCGCCGTACGAGCCGGAGGCAGGTGTCGAGACCCGCGGCAACCCCGGAGGCCTCGATCGCGGCGTCGACCTCCGCGGGCAGGCCGGGAGAGGCGGACTCGTCCGCGCGTACGACCTCGTCCGCCCCGGCCGCCACCGCGTACTCCAGCGCCCGCGGCAGCAGATCCGTGACCGTCACCCGCGCGGCACCCGCCGCCTTCGCCGCCGCGACGACGAGGCAGCCGATGGGCCCCGCGCCGGTGACCAGGACGTGCCGACCGGAGACGTCACCGGCCCGCCGCACCGCGTGCAGCGCGACGGACAACGGCTCGGCCAGCGCGGCCCGGCGCAGCGGAAGCCCGGCGGGCAGGGCCCTCAACTGCTCGGCGGGCACAACCAGTTGGGCCGCGAACCCGCCCTGCACATGCGGTGTGCGGGCCGCGCTGCCGAGGTAACGGGTGTCCCGGCACACGTTCCGCCGCCCGGACACGCACTCCGGGCACAAGCCGCAGGCGGTCGCCGGGTGCACCGCGACGGCCGTACCCGGCGCGGGACCATCACCCCCGGCCCCGTACGAGACCACCGTTCCCACCACCTCGTGCCCGAGCACCATCGGCTCCCGCAGGCGGAAGTCCCCTACGCCGCCGTGCCGCCAGTAGTGCAGATCGGAGCCGCATACCCCGCCGTACCGTACGGCGACGAGCGCCTCGCCGGAGCCGGGGGAGGGAGGTGGCAGCTCGTCGACCCGCAGGTCTCCCTGGCCGTGAATCACGCAACCGAGCATCGGGGAGCCCCTTTCACAGGACGCTGGTCATGCCGCCGTCGACGTACAGGATCTGCCCGCTCACGAAGTCCGCCGCGGGAGACGCGAGGAAGAGCAGGCCGCCGACCAGGTCATCCGTACGGCCCCAGCGGCCCGCGGGCGTACGCCGCCGCACCCAGGCGCTGAACTCGGGGTCGTCGACGAGGGGTTGGGTGAGCTCGGTCTCGATGTAGCCGGGGCCGAGCCCGTTGACCTGCACGCCCTGCGGTCCCCAGTCCGCGCACATGCCCTTGGTGAGCATCTTCAGCGCGCCCTTGGTGGCGGCGTACGGCGCGATCCCGGGCCGTACCACCTCGCTCTGCAGCGAGCAGATGTTGACGATCTTGCCGTGGCCACGTTCCGTCATCCGGCGGGCGGCTTCCCGGCCCACCAGGAACGCGCTCGTGAGGTTGGTGTCGATGATCCGGTGCCAGTCGGTGTCCTTGAACTCCAGGAGGGGAGCGCGGAGTTGCATCCCCGCGTTGTTGACGAGGATGTCGAGGGGGCCGACCCTCTCCTCGACTTCCGCTATTCCGGCCGCCACTGACGGGCCGTCCGTGACATCGAAGGCCGCCGTGTGGACGGCTTCGCCGGGCAGCTCCGCCGCCGCCTTCGCGAGGCGCGTGGCGTCCCGGCCGTTGAGCACCACCGTGCAGCCGGCCTCCGCGAGGCCACGGGCCAGCGCATGGCCGATGCCCCGGCTGGACCCGGTGACCAGTGCCGTACGGCCGCTGATGTCGAAGAGAGGGTGACTCATGCCCGTACTCCTAAGGACGCTAGATGACCAGTGACAGCAGCAGGACCACGCCTCCGGCGACCACCGAGATGAGGGTCTCCATCACCGACCACGTCTTGATCGTCTGGCCGACGTCGAGGCCGAAGTACTCCTTCACCAGCCAGAACCCCGCGTCGTTCACATGGCTGAAGAACAGCGAACCGGCACCGATCGCCAGCACCAGCAGGGACGCGTGTGCGGTCGACATGTCGGCCGCGAGCGGTGCGACGAGACCGGCCGCCGAGATGGTGGCGACGGTCGCGGAGCCGGTCGCGAGCCGGATCGCCACCGCGATCAGCCAGGCGAGGAGCAGGGCGGGTATCGACCAGTCCTCGGAGATGTCGAGGATCATCTGACCCACACCGGAGTCGATCAGCGTCTGCTTGAAACCGCCACCCGCGCCGACGATGAGCAGGATGCCCGCGATCGGACCGAGGGACTTCTCGACCGTCGTCGAGATCCGGTCCTTGGTGAAGCCGGCCGCCCGGCCCAGGGTGAAGATGCCGACGATCACGGCTGCGAGCAGTGCGATCAGCGGGGAGCCGACCACGTCGAAGACGCGCTGCACCGTGTTCTCGGGATCGTCGATGACGATGTCCACCAGCGCCTTGGCCAGCATCAGCACGACCGGCAGCAGCACGGTGGCGATGGTGACGCCGAAGCCGGGACGCTTCTCCAGGTCGTCGGAGGTGCGCTGGGGGATCATCTTCTCGGGGGCGGGGACGTCCACCCAGCGGGCCGCGTACTTCGAGAACATCGGGCCCGCGATGACCACGGTCGGGATGGCGACCAGCAGGCCGAGGGCGAGGGTGACACCGAGGTCCGCCTTCACGGTGTCGATCGCGACCAACGGGCCGGGGTGCGGCGGGATCAGACCGTGCATCACGGACAGACCCGCGAGGGCCGGGATGCCGATCCGCATCAGCGAGTAGTTGCCGCGCTTGGCCACCATCAGGACGACCGGGATCAGCAGCACGATGCCGACCTCGAAGAACAGCGGCAGCCCGATCACCGAGGCGATCAGCACCATCGCCCACGGCATCGAACGCCCGCCCGCCTTCGCGAGGATCGTGTCGACTATCTGGTCGGCGCCGCCGGAGTCCGCGAGCAGCTTGCCGAGGATGGCACCGAGGGCGATCAGGACACCCACGCCGGCGACCGTCGAGCCGAGGCCGGCGCTGAAACTGGCGATGGCCTTGTCGAGCGGCGCCCCGGCGATGGCGCCCAGCGCCAGCGTCCCGATGGTCAGCGCGAGAAAGGCGTGCAGCTTGAACTTGGTGATGAGCAGGACGATGACGGCGATGCCCGCCAGAACGGCGATGCCCAGCTGCGCGTGACCCGCCGAGGTGATCGGCTCGGGGTCCGCTGCCAGCATCTCGACACTGAGACTGGTCACGGTGCTTTTCCTTGAGTGGCTTGGGGGGAGGGGGAGTTACTGCTCAGGGGGGTTCCCGGGGAGTTACTGGGCGGGGGAGTTACAGCTCGAGGCCGTGCAGAGCGGTCACAGCCCGCTCGGTGATCTCCTCCGGACTGCCGGAGACGTCCACGGTGACACCCGCTTCGTCCGACTGGAGCGGCTGGAGGGTGGCGAACTGGGAGTCCAGCAGCGCCGTCGGCATGAAGTGCCCCTTGCGGTGCGCCATCCGGTCCTCGATGAGCTTGCGGTCACCCGTGAGATGGACGAAGACGACGCCGGGCGCGGAGGCCCGCAAGCGGTCGCGGTAACTCCGCTTCAGCGCCGAGCAGCTGACCACTCCGCCGAGCCCGGCCCGCCCGTGCGCCCACCGGCCGATGGCGTCCAGCCAGGGCCGGCGGTCCTCGTCGGTGAGCGGCGTACCGGCCGACATCTTGGCGATGTTGGCCTCGGGGTGGAAGTCGTCGCCCTCGGCGTACGGCACGCCGAGCCGGTCGGCCAGCAGGGGACCGATGGTGGTCTTGCCGGTGCCTGCCACGCCCATGATCACGACGACATGGGTGGACCGCGATTGATTCATCGTGCTCTCGCTGTCTTCTTCGACATCGGACGGTCGACGACGGGATGTACGTCGAGGCCGCGTGCCGCATCCGTGGACGACACTGAAACCCATTAGGTCATACGAGTTCAAGAGTCTGTGACATAAAAGTCTGACTTTTTCGTCCCGCGTCCTGCCTCGTAGGCTGAACCCCATGAGCACACCGGGCCGGGGGCTGCACGGCCATGTACTGGAGAGCCTCGGTCCTGCCATCACCGCGGGTGAGTACCCGCCGGGGAGCGTCCTGCGCACCGACGAACTGGCGCAGCGCTTCGAGGTGTCGCGGTCCGTGATGCGGGAGGCCGTACGGGTCCTGGAGTCGATGCACCTGGTCGAGTCCCGTCGCCGGGTCGGCGTGACCGTGCTCCCCGCCTCCGAGTGGAACGTCTACGATCCGCAGGTCATCCGGTGGCGTCTCGCGGGCGCCGACCGCCCGCGCCAGCTGCGCTCGCTCACCGTGCTGCGCTCCGCCGTCGAACCGGTCGCCGCAGGCCTGGCCGCCCAGCACGCCACCGCCGAACAGTGCGCCGAACTCACCGAGTGCGCCCTGGGCATGGTCGCCACCTCACGCGGCCACCAGCTCGAGAAGTACCTCGTCCACGACATCGCCTTCCACCGAGTCATCCTCAACGCGTCCGGCAACGAGATGTTCGCCCGCCTCGGCGACGTGGTCGCCGAGGTCCTGACGGGCCGCACCCGTCACGAGGTCATGTTCTGGGACCCCGACCCGGCCGCCGTCACCCTGCACGTCCAGGTCGCGGAAGCGGTACGGGAACGCAAGGCAGCCCGCGCGGAGGAACTGACCCGCGAGATCGCGGTGGGCGCACTCCAGGAGCTGGACATACTGGCCCCACCGCCTGCCTCCGGCGGTTGAGCGGGTCGCCTACGGGGGTGGTGGGTGACAGTCGTGTCGCGGCTGCGGGTGCGTCGTGGCTGGTCGCGCCCACGCAGCGGAGCCGCAAATCGGATACAGCCCCGCGCCCCTGAAAAGCCTGCGCCTGCCCGTGCCCCGAGAAAGCCCGCTCGCCGCACAAGCCCGCCCCCGGGGGAAGCCCGCGCCCCCAA
>NZ_JNWJ01000077.1:0-31120 GCF_000716805.1 Streptomyces yerevanensis
CGACCCATAGGCAGACCATGCTGCTGGTCTCGTTACTCACGCACGTCTTGGACACGCTTGCAGCCTAACCAGCAGCATGATCGACCGGACAAGTCCTAGCCTCGGCCGCGGCCGGGCACGGCCGCCGGGATTCGCCCGACAGCGGACGGTGCCGGGGCGACCAAGCGGGACGGTGCCGGTCGACGGCACTGTCCGTCAGGTCGAGAAGCCGAGGGTCAGGAGGTGAAACCGAGTGTGCGCAACAGCTCTTGGTGGGCCAGTTGTCCGTAGTACTCGAGCATCTCGACGATCCGGCCGTCGGAGAAAGTGACCCTGATGATGATCCTGTTCTCAGAGGGCGGTATGTGACGTGATGCTCCGTTTGTTGTCGCTGGAACGTGTGGCACAGGCGTATCGGGACTGATCGGGGAGTGCTGTCGTGCTGGAGTGTTCTTCGTGAGCGACCGCCAGCCTTACAAGAGCGACTTATCCGACGAGCGGTGGGCCCTGATCGAGCCCGTCATCGCCTCCTGGAAGGCTCAGCATCCCTCCGTCAGCGGCCACCAGGGCGCTTACGAGATGCGGGAGATCGTCAACGCCCTGCTCTACCAGTCCCGTACCGGCTGCCAGTGGGACTACCTACCCCACGACCTGCCCCCGGTCGGCGCGGTGAAGTACTACTTCTACAAGTGGCGCGACGACGGCACCGACCAGACCGTCCACGATCTGCTGCGTTGGCAGGTCCGCGAGGGCCGGGGGCGCAAGGCCGACCCGAGCCTGGTGGTGCTCGACACCCAGAGCCTGCACGCGGCCGTCGGGGTGCCCGCCGACACCACCGGAGGGGACGCGGCAAAAAAAGTCCCAGGCCGCAAGCGCGGCCTGGCAGTTGATGTTCTCGGTCTGGTGATCGCGGTGGTGGTGCTGGCCGCGCCGGCGCACGACAACGCCGCCGGCATCGCCTTGCTGGACAAGGTCGCCGCCGACACCGACACGGTGCAGAAGGCCCTGGTGGACCAGGGGTTCAAGACCGCCGTCATCGACCACGGCCAGAAGGTGGGCATCGACGTCGAAGTCGTCGAGCGCAATCCGGCAACCAGCGGGTTCGTCCCGCAGCCCAAGAGGTGGGTGGTGGAGCAGGTAAACGGGATCATGATGCTGCACCGCAGGCTGGTACGGGACTACGAGCACCGGCCCGCCTCCGCCGAGTCGAGAGTGTACTGGGCCATAAGCGACCGGATGGCCCGGATGCTCACCGCGACCTCCACCCCTACCTGGCGCGGCGCATGAGCGGCAGCGAGCTGACCTTGGGAGCGGTGCTGGCGCACCTGGAGGAGCAAGAACGCGAGATCGCCGCGCAGGGACGCATCGCGGAACTCACCGCGCAATTGGAGGAGTTGGACCGGGTCGCCGAGGAGGTCCGCATCACCCGCAAGACCTTGCTGGCGCTGCCTGATCCGTCCCCGCCGACGCCGCCGGCCGCGAAGCTGCCGGACCATCCGGCCTACCGGCAGATCATGGCGGTGTTCGCCGCGGCCGACGCTCCGCTGCGGGCGCGTGCGGTCTGCGAGGCGATGGATCTGGAGATCGCGCCCAGCAACGTCAACAACGTCCGGCTGAAACTCAAGCGGCTGGTCGAACGCGGGATCCTGATCGAGTCCGAGCAAGGGTTGTTCACCCAGCCACGGCCATAGCCCCCCCGGAGAGGCCACCACCAGCCCGACAGCCCCAACTGCAAGCGCGAAACGGGCAGCACGTCACTTACCGCCCTCTCAGAGCTGACTACCGGTGCGCGACCTCACTTGGGTTCAACCGGCCCTGACTTCGACTTGTGCCAGCACCACCGCGCCGTAGCCCGGAGCTGATGCGCAGCTGGGGTTGCGTCCGCGGCAAACCCGAGACGGTTCCAGAGATGCACTTCTGGAACGCCTCCATCCATGCCGGATGATTCGCCGTCGGCACCTCGCAGGCGATGAGGAACCCGCGCAGCTGTGCCTCGCTCGTCGGGACGCTGCGCAGGGTGGCGACCAAACTGTTCGCGAAGGCCGAGCGGATGGGCAATGACGCCAAGCTCAAGGCCTTGCCGCAGCTGAGAAAGGCGGCGAAGAAGGTCGCCGCGGCTGTCGACGTGCTGATGACGCGCCGTGCACCGCCAGCTCCTCGCCCGTTGCCAGCCACTCGAAGGCGCCCAGGGCGTCCCAGCGATCCCGGCCCAGCGCAAGGCCCGCCGCGAGTACGAGAACCGGGTCAGCACACTCGCACCGCCCGGACCATGATCGTTTTCAGCGCCAACGGCTGTACCGATGTTCCCCGAGGCCGGGTCAGCCGTGGGCGAGGCAGAGAACTCAGCGACTATTGCTCACCCTCGAACGTTGACCTGAACACTTCGAGAAAATTCGAAAAGCTTCAAGAACGGTGGACGAGGCGTGACCATAGGGACACCTTGAGCCGCTGGGGATCAATCGGGTTGAAACAACACGCTGATCCTTGGGCACGAGGCCGCATATCCATGAGAGAGGGAGAAGATGTTACGGCTCAATTCTTCGACAGCGCACCCCTGCAAACTCTGGGTAGCTGTCATTTCGCTCGTCGCGCTGGCCTTCATGTTCGCGCCGGGCGCCAACGCGGCAACGACGGGTCTGCAGGCGTCTGCTGCTCAGCAGAGCACCAGCGCGCCGGCCTCTGCCGACAAGACCACGGGTGAGCGCTGGCTGGCTTTCTCGCCGGATGGTGAAGTGACGACTCAGGGAGCTGACAGCTGTCGGCCCGACTGGTCCACTGTGGGCGTGGTCTGCGTCAACGTCGGCGGGAATGGCTTATTCGTTTCCCGGGCGAGTGGGAGCTACGACAGGCTGAGCTACTGGATCTGCAACAAGGAATTCCACCTCTGGGGCTACTACGAGAACGGTCAGCAGTGGCATCGCAATGGCGTGGCGGGTTGCGGGGTTGGGCGTGTGTGGGTCGATTTCGACCTCAACGCCAACATGAAGCACGGCTCTCAGATATGCGCTGACATGAAGGAGTACGGCCAGGGTGCCTGGCACGCCAACGGCTTTCCGTGCGTCACGATCTCCCGCTGACCAAACAGAAGGGAAAGCGATGTTCAAGAGCAGACTGGCGCCTGTCACCGCAGTTTTCGCGTTGACGACCGCGTTCACCGGTGGACTCACGACCGGGAGCGCAGTAGCCGACAGCAAGCCGGAGAGCATCAACAGCCCGGCCTCCGTGGCGTCCCTGGACTGTGGTTACGACACCGACATCCTCGGGATCATGGCGTACTACACCCACTGTGACCCCGTCACCCGGGTGCAGGTCTGGGTGGAGGTGTCGGGGTCGACCGGAGGCCCGCAACTGGGCTGCTTCGGGCCGGGTGAACACAAGCTCGGCCTGGCCAGCGTCTTCACCAACGCCTGGTACGCCGGCGCACTCTGCTGACTACTCCGAGCGCGCGCTTCGATCCGTGCTTCTGCCTATACCCGGTCTGAATGTGGTCGGGGACTGGCGCGGTGGCTGACGCTCCGTTTCCGGTCCCCGCCGCTTCAAACCGTGCATACAGTTCTCCCGCACACGGCTTTCCGACATCGTCCACTGGCTGGCACACGCCGTTGCCCTGTGCACGTTTCCGGTCAGGCGGTAGACACCGAGCCGGATGATCCATCCGTAGGTGAAACGGGTGGCCCAGTTCCGGCCCGCCATCCTGTGTTTCGTACTGGCGAAAATCGCCAGCCGCTCGTGGACGTAGCCGTCGACCACTCAGAGACCGCCGACAGCCGCGAACGAACGATCTGAATTCTCAGGCTGCTGGGGTGGCGGAGAGGAGCTCGAGGAGGGCCATGCCACGGTCGGTGGCTCGCAAGCGGACGTGTTGGCCGTGTCGTTCGCGTTGCAGCAGTCCTGCCGCGGCGAGCTGGTCGCAGTGGTAGGTGGCGGTGCTGGGGCTGGTGTGCAGGCTGCGGGCGAGTTCTCCGACGGTGGGGTGGCGGGGCAGCTGCCGTAGGATCGCTGCCCGTACGGCTCCCAGGATGAGGACCAGCGCGTCATCGGCCGGGGCGGGGCTGTCCAGGGAGGCGCCGGTGATGTGGCCCAGGCCTGGCAGGGGGTAGCCGATGAAGAGATGTTCCGGGTGTACGGGGTCGTACAGGCCGGCCCGGTGGCCGGAGGCCAGGGGCATGAGGATGAGGCGGCGACTGCCGAGTTCCGCGGGTGCTCCGTGGACGAAGGGAGGCAGCTGCAATACGCCGTCGCGGTAGGGGACTTTGGAGTTGAGGCCGGCCAGCACCGGGGCGAGGCTGCCGGTGACGGTGGCGAGCCCGACGCGTTCCATTTCCCGTCCGATCAGCCCGTCCGCCCGCTTCCATAACGGCTCGAATGCCTCCCAGACGGAGGTGACCACCTGCTGGTAGGCCGTGAGGTAGTCACCCGGCGAGTCCAGAACCTTCCGCAGGGCCAAAGGCGGTGAGACGGGACATTGCGCCGCCATATCGTCGGCGAACTCGTCGGGGCCGAGCGCCATCAGCTGCTCCAAGACGGCCGACATCTTCGTGCTGCGCAGCTCGGAGACCAGGGCCAGGCTGTCCGGTATGCCGACATGTGCCGTGGAAAGCAACGTGCGGACGAGGGGCACGGCAGCGGCGGGAACGGAGCTGTGGACGGTCCTGCGCCACAGATCAGGTACCTCGACAGGATGATCACCGAGAACACCCAAGAGCAAGGTGAACAGTGTGGCACCGGGATGCCTGATCACCTCGACGTGCACCTGCTCCAACGGACCCAGCCGCACGATGCGCTCCGCCGTCATCCCGCTCCCCCCGTGGCAGTGCTCGGCGTTTGGAGGATATTCGAAAAGCTGGCGGCGGTCCGCCCGTTGACCGAAGGATGTGGCCCCAGGAAGCGGCACGGACCGCCGGCTCACCCGACGCCGGGGGCTCCTGGAGGGATGGAAATGTACAGCCCCGTGCGGGCTGCGCGACCTGCTCACCACCTTCGGGCAGGGCAACGAACAGCGGATGGTTTTTGGAGGGTTTATGCGTACTCGGAAGCGTTTCTTGGCGGGTGTCTTTACCGCGGCGGCGGTTGTGTCAACGCTGGCTTTGGGTTCGGGTGCTGCTGTCGCGGACGGCGGCACCGGATCCCCTGAACTGGTTGTGGGCGGACAGCTCGCGCAGCCGTGGGAGGCATCGGGGACTGCCGTACCGGCGGCGGGGCAGTACACCGTGCTCTGCGTGAACGGCGGCTGCGTCCAGTGACACGCCAGCGTGGTCACCGCCTGCGGTCGGGCCTGCGCACCTCAGGGCGATGCCTGGCACGCCGTACTCGCCACGGAAGACGTTGGCGCGTCGATATGAAACCGAAGAACGATCCTGGAGGATCTATGCGCACGCGAAGGCGTTTCTTGGCGGGTGTCTTCACCGCGGCAGCAGTCGCGTCAACGCTGGCTTTGGGTTCGGGCGTTGCCGTCGCGGACAGCAGCACCGGATCCCCTGAACTGTTTCAGGGCGGACAGTTCACGCAGCCGTCGGAGGCGTCGAGTACTGCCGTACCGGCGGCGGGGCAGTACACCACCCTCTGCGTCAACGGCGGCTGCATCACGTCACACCCCAGTGCGGTCACCAACCACCCAATGAATACGGGTCGCTGGTAGGACGCATCGGGTCGCGGCTGCCGGCCTGAAGCTCGTGTAGCCGGAGCTCTGCCGCCTGGCATACGCAAGGGGCACGCATTTGGCGTGACTCCCGTCAGGGCGAACACGAAGGGCGGGACGTCGTCCAACGACGTCCCGCCCTTCGTGTTCATGGCCTATGCCGCCCAGCCGAGTCCGAGGGCGGCCAGCGCCTGGAGCTTGTCGGCGGTCAGCTTGGCCCGCCTCGTTTTGGTGTTCGTCAGGAAGACGCCCAGCTTCACCGTGTGCTCCTGGCCGTCGACCACGATCGTCTCGACGTGGGCCCTGGGGACGGTCAGGTGGCCTTCCCGGTTCTTGTACTGGCGGAGGGCCTCAAGGCCCCGCTCGAAGGCACCAGGACCGGCCTTGCGGGCTGTCGTGGGCGCCTCCTGCTCCGGTGGGAGAGGCACGATGCCGAGCTGTTCCAGGCGCTCGCGCTGCCCGGGCTTCAGCCCCTGCCACACAGTGTGCTGGCGCTGCTTGTGGAGCCATCGGCCGACGTCCATGCCGTGCACTGTGACGCCCGGTTCCACGTACGCGGGCACGCTCTCCTCCATGAGCATCTCGCGCACGGCCGCGTAGTGCCGCTGCCAGTCTGTTGGCCACTTGGGGTTCCAGTCCGGGTCGATCTCCTTCAACGCGGCGTCCCACTCGGGGTGTTCGGCCAGTGCGCCGGGGCGGCGGAGGTTGGTCAGCCACTGTCCCACCTTCCGGTCCAGCGCGGTGGCGGTGCGGGGCGCGCACAGCGTCCAGTGGTCCTCGAAGTAGGCGCGGGCCGCCGCCAGGTTCTCCTGGAAGCGTTCGTCCGCGATGGACCAGACCATGCCGAGCTTCTCCAGCCGCCGGGCGCGCAGCCCGGTCATCTGCCCCGCCCCGTAGGCCCTTCGTTGTTCTGCCACCCATTGCCCAAGGGGATGCGCCCCCTCCCGGTGTCCGTAGGGGACTCGGGCATGAAGCTCGCGCTCGCTGAACTTCTTCAATGCTGCCCAGCCGCGGGCCCAGTCCTGGCGTTCGGTGTCGATCACGTTGAAGGACACCCAGTCCGCGACCGTGTTCGGGTCTCGCGGTGCCGCGAAGCGCAGCAGCAGACGGGATTCGTCCTCGTCTTCCTCCGGCGGCGTGCCGATGGACTGGGACGGCTGCACGTCGGCCTTCTGCGGCTCCTGCGGGATGGCGAGCAGTTCCACGGCCTCTTCGTCGTGCGCCCTAAGTCCTTGGAGAACCTGCACCAGGGGCCGGTAGGAGGCGGAGGTGAACATGTCCTCCGGCTGCTCGCCCGGCTGGAGGAACACCGGCACGATCAGCGAGGCCAGCTTCCGCTGTCCGGGCTTTTGCCGCAGAGCACGGCCGATGGCCTGGACGATGTCGTGGGGCGCCCCTTTGGGGTCCATCAGAGCGACACTGTCCACGGCCCGGATATCCACGCCCTCGCCCAGAACACGGCAGTTGGAGAGCACCGCCCGCAGGGCGGTGATGCCGAACTTGCCCAGGACCGAGCGCCGGTGCTCCGCTTCGTGCTCGCCGCACAGCCAGTCGGCCCAGATCTGCGCCGGATACTGCTCCGGCTGGTCGGCGTGCAGTTTCGCCGCGACGCGCTCCAGTCCCTCCGCATAGGCCTGCGCCTCGATCGTGCGGTGGTGGAAGGTGATGCAGGTGCTGAGGCCGTGTTCCGCCATGGTCCGCAGCAGCCCGGCGTGGAGCGCTCCGAGCCGCTGACCGCGCACCTCCTCGCTGCGCCGTTCCTCGCCCATCAGCCGCTCCGGGGTGACGACCGGGTCCCGAAGTTCCATGACGATGATCTGGTAGCGGGCGAGCAGCCCGCGGGAGACCGCCGAGGCCAGGGAGAGCTTGTAGAGCACGGGACCGAAGACTTCTTCGTCGTCCATGGAGGCCGCCATCTCCTGCGGCAGCGCGTCCCGCACCCCCTCGGCGACCTCCCAGTGCGCAGGGCGCTCCTGCCAGATCCGCGGCGTCGCGGTCAGATACAGCCGCCGGGCCGCCGGGATGGTGTTCTGGTCGTGGACGGCGGCCCACGCCTTCCCCATCGAACCGCTGGTCCGGTGCGCCTCGTCCACGCACACCAGGTCCATCGGGTCCAACTGCTGGCCGTAGGCGCCTTCGAAGGCCTCCGCCAGGACACCGAGCGAGGCGTACGTGGCGTAGATGGTGATGGGCCCGTCGCCGTGCCACAGCGCCAGCTGGATCGGGTTGGTGGTGCACCTCACCTTCAGGGTCCACAGCTCCGGGTCGTCATGGAGCGAACACACCGCCACCGCCGGACCCTTGTGGCCGGCCGCGCGCCACGCCCGCACGGTCTGGGTCAGCAGGTCCAGCGTCGGCACCAGAACCAGAACCCGCCCCTTGGGCGCGATCCGCTTCGCCGCCGCGGCCGCGATGACGGTCTTGCCCGTCCCGCACGCGGCATGCACCTGCCCCCGCAGACCGTTCGGGGGGATCCCCCCCGAATGGGATGTCCAGCCCCCGCACGATCGCGGCCACGGCCTCGACCTGATGGTCACGCAGCTTGATCCCGGTCACCGGCCGTCCCCTTCTGGTGTGTCGTACAGCCAGGCGTCGTGGAGCCGCTCCCGTGCGGTCTCCTCATGACCCTCCCGGCCCCACACCCCGTGCAGCCACAGCAGAGCGGTGCCGATCCTCTCGCACAGCACGCAGCACGCGGGCAGGCCGATCAGAACGAGCTCCTGCGCGAACATGCCGCCGGGCCCGTAGCGGCGCCACAGCCGCTGAAGCCGTTCGCGGTTCTCCCGCAGGTACGTCTCCAGCGCCTGCGGATACTCGGCCCGCTGCGCCAGGCGCACGGTCCGCAGCGCGACCCCCACCAGCTTTCGCGAAAGCTCCGTGTCCCACCGCTCGCAGCTGGTGGCGGTCACCGCTCCGTAGGACTCCTCGCAGACGGCGTACACCTGTCCGACCAGGTGCGGGGACGCCTCGCCACCCTCAACTGTCCATGGGGTGGCGGCGCTGTGCTGCGCGGCCGTCGAACGGGTCGGCTCGTCCTGAGTTGCCATGCCTCTACCTCCATTCCGGACCCTAGCAGAGCTTATCCCATTATTTAACCTGTTCATTAACTCTCCTGGATGGTTGATGGGAGAGTGAGTCGCCCCGAAGTGTCAGATGAATCAAGCCCAGTGGCTACCTGAACGCCGTCAGGCCTCCGCCGCGCCGAGCATCACCCAAACGAGTACAGAAACGGGTTAAAAGAGAGGGTAAATACTGCTAGGATTCGGGGTGGAGGTAGAGACACATGGCATCTCAGGAAGACCTGTTCGCGGCGGTCGACGCCCTGCTGGAGGAGGAGCCGCAGCTACCGCCCCCGGCGGAGCGTGCCCGGCTGCGGGAGGCCGCCGGCATCACCCAGGCCCGCCTCGCGGCCGCGCTGAAGACGTCGGTGCAGTCCGTGAAGAACTACGAGAACGGCAGGAGCGAGCCGAAGTCGCCGCGCCTGGAGGCATACCAGCGGCTGCTGAACGGCTGGGCGGCGAAGTTTCCCGCGCCCGGCGCCGCCCCGGCTCCCACACCGGCCGCGCCGCAGGCGGCGCCGGTCCCGGAGACGTTCACCCGCCCGGCCACGCCCGAAGCAGAAGTGCAGACCGCCCCGGCTCCCGCCGCCGAGACTGCGCCGGAGCCGGAGCCGGAGCGCCCGGCGACATCGCGCCGTCCGGCGACGTCGGCGCGGCGCCCGGCCGCGAAGAAGGCGGCCAAGCCCGCCGTCGACCCGCGCTTCCCGCACGGTCCGCTCGCCGTGCTGGACGGCGACGGTTCCGCGTACGGCACGGACGGGATCGTGCTCGACTGCCCCGCCCGCACGGTGCCAGAGCTGGTGGAGTGGACGCTGCGTGAGTCCGGTCTCGGTGCCGCGAAGCTGAACCGCTACGGCAAGGACGCCGATCCGCTGATCGTGCTCACCGCCGCGGCCGCCGTGAAGCTCGGGCTGCCGGAGCGCCTGGAGGGCCACGAGCAGCGCCGCTCCCTGCGCCTGCCCGCCGACCACCCGGTGGTCAAGCAGATCATCAAGGCGAAGTGGCAGCTCACGCAGCGCGGGTTCGGCCCCTGGGCGCGGATCTACCGCAAGGCGCAGGGCCGCGATCGGCAGTGCGTGCAGCTCGCGATCCTGTCCTGGGACGCCCTCGATGAGCGGGCCTGGCCCGGCGTCGCGGACATGGAGCCGGCCGACGTCGCCCGCGTCCTCGGGGTGTACGCCCAGCGGGTCATCACCCCGCGCGGCAGCACGGCCGTCTCGGGCCTGGAGCTGATGACCGCGCTGCGCCCGCCCACCCGCGCCGTGCGGGACGAAGCGACCGGCAACTGGGTTCCCGGCCACAACCCCGGCAGCCTCGGGACGGAGCCGATGGACCCGGCCCCGCCGGAGGCCAGGCCCGAACACCCCGTGGCGCAGGGCTGGACCGGTGGCTTCCTCAACGAGGAGGCGTACCAGTGGGTGCGGCCGGTGGACCTGCTCACCAATGAGGAGTGCCTGCTCCCCTGGGCGGTCGGCCTGGACCTGAACACCGCATTCCTCGCCGCCGCCGCCCGGCTCACGGTCGGCCTGTCCGCCCCGGACCACTTCCGCGCCCCGCAGTTCAACCCGAAGATCCCCGGCTCCTGGCTGGTGGACCTCTCCCACGTGGAACTGGACCCACGCCTGCCCAGCCCGTTCACGCCGACCGGCGAGCGCCCGACCGGACCGGCCTGGTACCAGACGCACACCGTCGCCTACGCCCAGGAACTCGGCCACAACGTCGCCCCGATCGAGGCGTACCTGCGCCGCGAGACCGGCGCGTACCTGGACCCGTGGCACGACCGGCTCAAGACCGCCTACGTCGACACCCTCGCCGACCTCGGCGTCACCAAGGGCCTGAGCGACACCGAGTTCCTGGCGGCGATGGAGCGGCACAAGGAGGCCGACCCGGCCCTGGCCGCCGTGCTCGCCGCGATCAAGGCCACCGTCAAGGGCGGCATCGGCAAGCTCCGCGAGGGCCCGCAGGGCAAGCACTACAAGGAGGGCGAGCGGTGGCCGGCTCTGGAGCGCCCGACCTGGCGCCCCGACATCCGTGCCGCCGTCATCAGCAAGGCGCGGGTCAACATGCACCGCAAGCTGCTCAAGATGGCGGACATGACCGGCCTGTACCCGCTGGCCGTGCTGTCCGACTGCGTCGTCTACCCCTCGCCGGGCGACAGCCCGCTGGACTTCCTGCCCTACGCCGCCTCCGGCAAGCCGCAGCCGGGCGGCTTCCGCCTCGGACCCACCCCGGGCCTGGCCAAGCTGGAGGGCGTCCAGGAGATGGCCTGGGCGGTCGACCTGATGGAGCAGGGCCTCAACCCGGCCCGCCACATCAAGGGCGGCGACGCCGTCCTCGACGAGGGCGAGTAGGACCGTGAGCGACGTCGACACCAGCAGCGCGCGGCTCGAAGCCGACGCCGAACAGGAGCGGACGCTGGACCGGCTGGAAGCGCGCATGGAGGCTCTGCAGCTCGCCCTGCGCACCCGCCGGACGTCTCCGCGGTTCGCGCTGTGGCGGCACGACCTGCGCGAGACGCGCGAGACCTGGTTCCGGCTCGTTGACCCCGACGGCCAGGACCCGACCCCCGAAGGGAGCTGAACCGTGGGAGAGATCGACGACGCCATCGCGCGTGCCGAACAAGAGACCTTCACCCAGGAGCCGCCCAAGACACTCAAGGGCCAGATCAACTTTCTGGTGCGGCAGCTGGGCAGCGCGAAGGCCGTCGCGGCGGAGATCGGTGTCACCGCCGACTCGGTCAACCGCTACCGGCGCGGCGCTCGTAAGCACCCGCCGAAGGACATCGCGTCGAAGATCGACGGGGCGGTGCGCTCCCGCTGGCAGCCCGGCGTGCGCAAGCGCCGCCGCAGGCATGCCGCCGCCACCGGCGGGCTCACGGTGGAGACGCGGGCCCGGTTCGGCTACACCGCGCCGGTCGGCACGACCGACGACGGCCGCTTCCGCCGCCTCACCGTGCACCTCCCCGCGGCGTACGCGCAGCGCCTGTTCGACGCCCGCGAAGCGGGTGCCAGCGACCAGCAGATGCGTGAAATCATCGCCGAAGGCTTTAAGGACATCTATTTCCAAGACGGCGGAAGCCGCGCTATAGGACTCTCAGATGTCTCCCTCAACGACATTGATTACATCGACTTCGACCTGAAATAAGGAAGCGCATGGATTCCGCCGAATTCGCGACCTGAGCCGAAGCACGATAGTTGTCACATAGGCAGACTTGTTGTCACTGCGCCTGAACGACGACGGCTCCGCGACAGCGGCACTGGTGTCCTGTCGCAATGGCGCTGGCGGATTCTCACTCGTTCTCATTCGTGCTGTCGGATTCTCGCTGTGGCGCATGCTGAGCGGCGGCGTTTGCTTCGTTCATGGGGTTTTATCTCACTTCTCTGGTCCGGTTCTCGCTGTACCTGTCACGGTCGCTTTCGGTAGGCGACGACGGGCCGGTAAGAACCGCGTCACCAGCCGCAAACGCCGTGTCTGGCTTTGTATGTGGGAGGACGCTCTCGCTTACGAAGCCACCGTGTCTCGTCACGAGCCGCAGCATGGACCCTGGTTTTGGTTATGTCTCGCGAGATTGTGAGGTCAAGTGTCTCAGCGTCGTGTTCGGTTACAGGTTCGCCGGGTGGGGCCCCGCCCGCCTATTCCCCCGGTCTCTGGTACAGATCCCGCCCCAGAAGATCCGTCCCCGACCCCTGGTGCAGACACCGCCCAGGAACCCAAGCCGCTCCAGAGGTTTGTCAGGTGGTACCGCAGGTCTGATCTGGCCAAGCACACCGCGGTTCTCGCCGCGGTTGTAGCTGCGGCGAGCCTCTCGATCACCGCGTGGGGAACGTACAAGGCGGCTCAGGTCGCAGACGATCAGCTAACCCAGTCACGCGAGGACCGCGAGAAGTCCGAGCGCGCACAAGCCTCCCGCATCTCGATATGGGTCGAAGGTGCACAGCCGACGCGCGTCGTCCTTGCGAACCGCTCCCTAGACCCCGCGTGGGCCTACATGTATGTCTCCACCGCGGACGACCTGAGCGAGGAAGGTCGCGAGGAGGCGCTGGGGATCGGAGCCCTCCCGCCCTGCACCCGCCTGAACATGCCAATCACGAAGTTCAGCGAGGACATCCAGAAGGCACTTCATCACAACAGAGGGGGCCTCTTCGGGCTGGCAGGGCTCGCCTTCAGGGACGCCGACGGACGAACCTGGCTCCGCCGCGCATCGGGAAGCCTGGAATCGCTGGACGGGTTCGAGGCCGCCACCAACAACAAGGTCGCCGTCAACGAGGGGACCACCACGTGGGCGACAGAAAAGGGCGTAGAGATCAAGACGCTCTCTGAGTGCGGCAGAGCAGGCTGACCCCACGCCCATGACTGCGGCCTGGCGGCGCTGGGGGTGATCGCCGCCGTTTGCGGCTGGTGTCACGGTCGCTTTCGGTAGGTGCAGCGAGCCGAGGGTGGCGATGGACCTGGGGCTGGTCGATGTCGAGTGGGCTGACGGCGAGGGCGGCGGGCTGAGGAAGTCCGTACTTGAGGCGGTGGCGCGGGTCCCGTTCGAGTCCGTGCTCAAACGATCTGGCACCACAGCAGGTCAGGGGCTCGCCACCTGACAGGCTCACTGCGACAGGACGGCGTGCGTGCGGCGTGTCATCGATCGTTGTCGACGTGATGCTTCACAGCCGCCGGACGCGCAGCACGCCGGTCAGCATCGGAAGAGTGAACTCGCCGCGGGCGGTCTCCGGTCTACTCGCGAGGAAAGCATGGATCCGGCCCAGCGTGGCTTCCTGTTCCTGTTGTGGCATGACCAGCACCCCCGCGCGCGTCGCGATGGTCGCGACGAGGGAGTCGGCGGTGCGGCGTTGCCCGTGCGGGAACTCGGCCTGCGCCGGCGAGTCGAACCGGGCAGCCACGCCGGTCTTGGGAAGGTGCATGTCGGCCGTCTCGGCGCGCCAGCTGGTGGGCGTGTCACGCGGGCCGATGGCCGCGCTCCCGCTGACCCGCGCGAGCCCGGCAACCCACTCGACCCGGTCGTCCATGACGTTCCACAGACCGGCCAGGATGCCGCCGGGTGCGAGGACCCTGGCGATCTCGGGTCCCGCGACGGCCATGTCGAACCAGTGCATGGCGTTGCCGGCCAGCACGGCATCGACGGACGCGTCCGGCAGCGGTATCGCCTCGGCACTACCCGGCAGGGCACAGACAGTCGGCAGCGCGCGGCGCAGCTCGGTCAGCATCGCCGGGTCGGGCTCGACCGCGATGACGTCGGCACCCAGCGCGACCAGCGCGGCGGTTAACTTGCCGGTTCCGGCGCCGAGGTCTAGCACGCGCGGGCCCGGCGCGGGCTCAAGCGCCCAGCGCACCGCGGCCTGCGCGTAGTCCGGGCGGTGCTCGGCGTAGGCGACCGCCGCTGCGCCGAACGACGCGGCGTGAAGTAGCCGTTCGTCCTGATCCACGCGGTTACCCTATCGGTGCTGCTGGCGGTTCTGCCTCTATCGCGAACGAGGCTTCCGCGAAAGCCAGATCGGTTGAGAACAGCGGTTCGCGGCGATCTCAAACGATCTGGCACCACAGCAGGTCAGGGGCTCGTCATCTGACAGGCTCACTGCGACAGGACAACTGGGTTCGGGCTCCTACAGCGGCGAGGCCATCGGAACGATCGGCATGATGTGCCGATGCCGGACCCTTCGGCTCAGAAGTGGCCGCCGAAGCTGCTCGGCCACGTGGTGGCGTGCCGGGTCGGCGTTCGGTCACCCGGCGGCGACGGTTGCTTGGGCGGCCAGGGATCTGGGCGTCTCGCCCGCTTTGCGACGGTCCGGAAATGCTTGTGCTCGTACTGGTAAGGCTTCTCGGCGAGGACGGCGCGTAGCCGTGTGCCGTTCGGGTCTTCGCGGTCGTACCGCTCGAACTGCCGGGTGAGGAAGAGCAGCGGGAGCAGTTCCTGGTCGTCTTCGGGCAGGTAGCCCGCGTCGACCACGGCCGCGACCGCCTCCGGCTCGGGTCCCCGGCATGTCAGCTGCCGGGGACCCGAGCCGTCAGTGTTCCGCAGTCAACCCGCACATACACCCCGACACCCCTCATCAGGAGGAATCCGTGCCGTACGACGACTACGACGACCCGGGCAGCACCGTCGACACCCGGACCCGCCAGGCCAGCCAGCTGGACTACATCAACACGTACTACCGGCTGCGCGAGCGGTTCGGTGTCCGCGCGGCGCTCGGCGGGCGAGTCCGTCACGAGGAGCGGGAGGGCGAGATGTGCGACCTGCTCCAGGGACACGTCAGCGAGATCCGCGCACTCCTGGTGGCCTTGGGAATGACGGACGAGGACCTTCAGACGCTGCTGAGCGGCGCCACCGAGTAGGGGGTCCGGGTAGGAACGGATCAGGGAACCGGTGTTGCTGACAGAAGTTGATAGGCGCTGATCCGGCCCCCAGAGACGACATCGCCCGGGAACGCTGAAGCGCTCCGGGCAATGTGCGTGAGCGGCAGCGACAACGTTACCGGGAGAGCCGCAGGTCCCAGCCGTCGCCGGTGCGGTTCAGGGTGGGGGTGTAGGCGGCGGGGCGGGCCAGTCGGCTTCCCGTGGGTGAGATTGCCGGGCGACCTGACCATCAGCGGCAGCGTGGGAGTGGAGTGAACCTGCTGGTCATGGGCAGATCTATCACCCGCGGGCGAGGCCGTTCAGGAAGCGAGGACCAAGGTGGCGTTATGGCCGCCGAAGCCGAAAGAGTTGCTCAGGGCCGCCAGTGGTCCTTGAGGAAGTTGGCGCGGGGATCCGGTCACTATGTCCAAGCCGATTGCGTCGTCGGTCTCTTCTGCGTTGAGGGTCGGGGGCACGACGCGGTGGTAGAGGGCCAACAGGGTGGTGATCGCCTCGACGGGGCCGGAGCCGCTCTGCAGGTGTCCGATCATGGACTTGGGAGCCGAGACGGCGATCTGGTCGGTGTGGGCGCCGCACACACGATGTAGGGCGCGGGCTTCGGCGAGGTCTCCGGCCGGTGTGGAGGTGGCGTGGGCGTTGACATGGGCGATGTCGGTGACCGACAGGCCGGCGTCGGCGAGCGCCCGGGTGATGGCTTTGGCCGCACCGAGTCCCTCGGGCTGCGGCTGGGCGATGCGGTGCCCGTCGACAGACATTCCGATACCGAGGATCCGGCCGTAGACCCGGGCACCGCGGGCGCGGGCATGGGCCTGCGACTCAAGGATCACGATGCCCGCGCCCTCGCCGAGCAGGAAACCGTCCCGGCTCTTGGCGAAAGGGCGGGAGGCACCCTGCGGGTCGTCGTTACGTCGGGAAAGGGCACGCATGGCGGCGAACCCGCCCAGGCCGAACGGGTGGATCGGCGCCTCGGCGCCGCCGGCGATCACGACGTCGGCCCGGCCCAAGCGAATCATGTCCGCCGCCAGCCCGATGGCCTCGGTCCCCGAGGCACAGGCGCTCACCGGCGCATGGGCACTGCCCTGGGCGCCGTACTGGATGGCTATCTGCGCCGCCGAGCTGTTGGGCAGCAGGGAGGGCACCGCGTAGGGCGACATGTGCTTCCAGCCCTTGGTCTGGAGCGTCTGATGCGCAGCGAGCATGGTCTCTACGCCGATGGTGGAGGAGACCGCGACCGAGAGCCGCTCGGTGTCCAGCTCCGTAGCGGTATCGAGGCCGGCGTCCGCCCAGGCTTCGTGTACGGCCATCAGCGCTAGCTGCGTGACGCGGTCCATCCGGCGCGCCTGCGCGGGCGGGAGGGCTGCCGCGGGGTCCACGGCCGCGGGTGCGGCGATCCGCACCGGCAACTCATGGGCCCACGGTTCGTTCAAAACCCGGGCTCCTGACCGGCCTTCCAGCATGCCCTGCCAGCTGGAGGTGACGTTGGCGCCCAGGGGCGTGACCGCTCCGAGTCCGGTGACCACGACATCCGACGCTCCGGCGGAAGCTTTCTCTACCACGATCTACCTCATTCAGTTATCTGTTTGACAAAAAGGGTAAAGCTACTTGAACGTCGCAAAACGGAGGCTGTCAGGTGGAGTTGGGTCGCAGTCGTCTGACGTGCGATGAACGGAACCGACCACACCGGCCGGCTCCGCAACGAGACTGCGGCTTCGGCGCGATGTCCGGCCACAGTTGACGCAGAAGTGGCCTCATCCCGGGACGTCCCAGACGCTGACCTGCTGAAACGTTGCCCGCCGAGTCACTACGGCGGGACGACCGCGAGCGGGCGGACGGCCAATTCTGCAGGAGGCCGGGACCCCCGTTCGCCGTGACGGCCGATGCAGGATAGGGAACTGCCCGATGCCCGCATCCACGGCGACCCGGCGCGCGTACCGTGGCGGTACGACCCGCCGGGAGGACCAGATGAGCGCGCAGCCCGACCACGCACCCGTCACCCCGTACGCCCCCGCGCCCGGAGCTCCGGCCGAACTCCTTGCCCAACTGCGCGCCGACCGCCGCGCGGACCGGTGGGTGCCGGCCTTCGAGAGGGAGTGGACGGCGGCACTGGAGGAATCCCGCCGGACGTTCTCCCTCGCCCCCCTGTACGAAGTCGTCCAGGTGTGGCAGGGCCGCCTCGCCCACGCCCCGGCGGTCGACGCGTTCGTCGCCTCCGGCTACGACGACAGCGAGTTCATCGACATGGCGGAGCTGCGGGGAAGGCGCCGGTGACCGGACAGCCGTACGCGGTCCGCTTCTCTGCCCCGGCCGCGAAGGTCCTCGAAACCCTGCCTGAACACGTCGAAGACACCGTGTGGGACGTCCTGGACGCCGCCGCCGGCGACCCGTGGGGCTTTGGCCAGTGGAACACCGAGGACCCCGAGGGCGAAGACGTGCGCTACGCCTCCGTCGGCCAGCTGTCCCTCACCTACTGGGTGAACAGGCCCCTGCGCCGCCTGACCGTCCTGAACATCGTCTGGCTCGGATAGCCACCCGGTGACAACGCCCTGACCCCAGCATCGCAACTGCCGGGGTCAGGGCGTTTCCAGTGACATCGCACGCCAACGGTCAATGAAGCTGGCATTCCCACGGCTCGATGTCCGGTTCCCCCGGGGGCAGCGCCCCGGTGCAGTATCGGTAGAGCCAGGCTGCAGCCCGGCGCTCCGCGTGCTTCTCGTTGACCGGTTCTCCCTGCTCATCCAGTTCGAGGACGTTGGCGAAGATTGCATCGGGTGGCCTACCGACCCCCGGGCGAGCCATCCAGCAAAGCGTCGGAGGGCTCCGGAAGCACCATGACTGAGATGCGAAGGCATGCGAAGAATCTAGCCCCAGCCTTCCCAGACAGCCGTCGAGGCGGCCAGGGCCCAGCACACCGCACTGCCGGGCGAGACCCTCGCGGCCGCCATGGTCGCCCGCATCGCCAAGGGCGTGCTGGCCCTCGATGAGGAGATCGCCGAACTCGACGCGCTCATCGAGGCCCGGTTCAACGAGCACCGGCACGCGACGGTAATCCGGAGCCTGCCCGGCATGGGCACCCTCCTCGGCGCCGAGTTCATCGCCGCCACCGGTGGCGACCTGGAGGCGTTCGGTACGGCCGATCGCCTGGCGTCCTTCGCCGGCCTCTCACCAGTGCCACGGGACTCCGGCCGCGTCAGCGGCAATATGCGCCGCCCGCGCCGCTACAACCGCGGCCTGCTCCGGGCCTTCTACCTCTCCGCCATGGCCAGCCTGAGAACCTGCTCCGCCTCCCAGGCGTACTACGGGCGCAAGCGGAACGAGGGCAAGGGGCACAAGCAGGCTTTGCTCGCTCTGGCCCGTCGACGAGCCAACGTCTTGTGGGCCATGCTCCGTGACGGAGAGTGCTACGAGGTTCCACCAACCGTCAAGACGGCAACTTGATATCGTCATTGGGAAGTTCTTTAAGGTCTGCCTCGAACGATGCTCTGAGGATGCCTGTAGAAGGTGCCCCACGCGGCAGACCCTCGGACAGGATGGACGGGTGATCGACTACGACGACGAGGCCCGGAACTACGACGCGTCCCGAGGCGGTGAACCGAGAGCTCTGGCCGCGGCAGACGCGGTGAAACTGCTGCTGCCTCAAGGACCTTGCTCGATCCTGGACATCGCATGCGGCACGGGCATTGTGACCAGAAGGCTGCTGAGTTCGGAGCGGGTGGTGGTGGGCGTCGACCGTTCGCCCGGGATGCTGAGCCTTGCCGGGCAGCGGATTCCGGGAGGTGTCGTGCGCGGCGATGCCACGGGGCTGCCCTTCGCGTCGGACGGGGTAGACGCCGTCGTGATCATGTGGTTGCTGCATCTGCTGCCGGACCCCGAATCGGTGCTGGCCGAGGCGGCCAGGGTGTTGCGGCCCGGCGGGGTGCTGATCACCACCGTCGACAAGGACGACGCATACTTCGTCGAGGACAGTGACATCGCCCAGGTCACGGCGGAGCTGCGGTACCAGTACGCACCCCGGGTGTCCGACGGTTCCGCACGGGTGCTCGGTTGGGCTGCGGAGCGGGAGTTGGGTCTTGCAGGGCAGACCGTGTTCCCCGGAACAGGGCAGGGCCGCAGCCCGCGCAAGTGGCGGGAGGTGATCGAGGCGGGCCACATCCCCTGGTGCTCGCACGCGACCGCAGGCCAGGTGACCGACGTGCGCCGACGGCTCGCTGAGCTTCCGGACCAGGACGCGGCACGCCCGGATCCGCTGTACCGGCTCATCGCATTGAAGGCGTGACGTTGCATCGGCTGAGCTGTTCTTTGGGCTTCGGTCTCGAATGATGCCCCGAACATGATCGCTCGTTCGAGGATTCCGGGGACCTGAGCACGGCCTCCGTCTGATCCTGTGCTCCGACCAAGGAGGCACTTGACCAGCACGAAGGCCGGGGGGATGCCCCTATGTCTTTGGTCAAGGTGGATGGGTGCTGGTTTGGCCTTCTGGAACGATGTGCCTGTGCATGCTGATGATCAGATTGGCGAGGGTGTCTCTGCGGATCTCGCGGTGTTCCTCCGGAACGCTGCCGACGGCCGTCCGGTGAGGATCGTTCCTTCCGTCTGCGGCGGGTGTGGCGGGCGTGTGTTCTTCGTGCTCGTTGACGATGTCGAGGGTGGAGCCGAGCGGGTGTGCACTGGTTGCGGCGGCCGCGCGTTCATCGCGGATAGCGAGGAGTTCTGGGAGGACGCGGATCCGGGCGAGGCGGGCTGCCCGTGCGGGAACGAGGAGTTCGAGACCGCAGTCGCGTTCTCGATCGCCGGCGACGGATCGGTCCGCTGGGTGACGCTCGGGCTGCGGTGCCAGAAGGACGGTGCCGTGGAGGTCTATGCCGATTGGAAGATCGACTACGGACCGACGGATCACCTCCTGACCATGGTCTAGGTCTGCGCAGCGACGGCCCGAACGGGCTGCGGTTCGTAGAAAGTTCCGTTGAGCGACAAGTGTTGGCGGATCCCGTCGACAGAACCAGGGGCCAGGGCCGCGGTGGCTACCAGGCGGTCTTGGCGGTGCTGTAGGAGGTGCGGCAGGTGGCGTCGGAGGCCGTAGCGGAAAGCTTGGTCATGGCCTCGGTCCACACCTTCTTGACCACCTTTTCCAGGCCCCGGGCCGCCGCGGGGGTGTTCGGAGAGAACTTCCTGACCGTTCCCACAGTGGCGACGGTGAACTTGTTGCACACCGGCAGAGCGGCGTTGCGGTAGCGGTTGTCGAGTTCACCCGTCACGGCGGAGCTGTTGGCGGTGGCCCAACTGTTCCACGCCGCACAGGCAGGCCGGGTGAATTGGGCCCGCTCGGTCTCGGTCAGACTGCCCAGAGCGGCGACAGCGGCGTTCCAGAACTCGTCCGGGATGGCGTAGCGGGTGGTGGCGAACTGATCCCCGGTCTTGAAGATCGCTTCCTGGCAGGCGAACGGCAGTGAAGCCGCTTGCGTAAGGGCGGCCAGGAACGGAGGGGACTTCACACTCTGAGCGGCCGGGGTCTCCTCCTGGGGGATGACAGTCATCGCCACCGCCAGGACACCGGCGGCCGCGGCCACGGCCAGAGCGGAGCGTTTTAGGATGCGGGAGGTGTTCATGAGCGCAGGTCTCCTGTACTTGAGGGCTGAGTGGCCAGCCCGGTGCAGACCAGGAGCGGGGACTGGAAACGGAGCATCAGCCACCGCGCCAGTCCCCGGCCCTACTCAGTGCTGACGGTCGGCTGCTGATGTGGCCAGTTCGGCGAGGCGCAGGGCGTCCGGCAGGCCGGTGAGTGCAGCGTGTGCTTGTTCGGCGCGGGAGGATGCCATCTGGGCCGCCTTGGTGAGGGCGCCGGTGCGTGTCAGCACGGCGAGGATGTCTCGGTGCGCGGTGACGGGGTCGGTGTCGCCGTGGAATACGGTGGTCAGGCGGTCGCGGTCGGCTTTGTCGGCCACTTCGTAGGCGAGCAGGACGGGCAGGGTGGGCTGCAGGTTGGCGACGTCGCTGATGGCTGTCTTGCCGGTGACCTGCTCCTCGGCGGTGTAGGGGAGCAGGTCGTCACGGATCTGGAAGGCCATGCCGAGCTGTTCGCCGTACTGGCGCAGGGCCCGGTCCTGCTCCAGGGTTGCTCCGGCCAGGATGGCGCCGGCCTGGCAGGCGGCGCCGGTCAGCGCGGCGGTCTTGGCTTGCATGACGTTCAGGACGGCGGGTACCCCGCAGGTCAGGTCGCCGCGGATTTCGGTTTCGCGCATGATGCCCTGGCACATGTGACGCAGGGCCTCGACGGTGACCCGTGCTGCGTGCAGTACGCGCTCGGCGGGGCCGCCGCTGAGCATGGCCGCAATTCCGGCCATCGACAGTCCGTCGCCTGCTACCAGGGCCTCGGCGAGACCGTACTGCTCGGCGGTGGAGGCCCGCCCGCGGCGTACCGGGTCCTGATCGACGATGTCGTCGTGGATGAGGCTCGCGACGTGCAGGCATTCGATGCCGGCCGCGAACGCCAGCACCTGCTCAGCGGTGCCGCCGACGGCTTTCGCCGACTCCATACACAGGATGGGGCGCAGGAGCTTGCCCGGGGGGAACAGGGCGTCCAGGCAGGCCACCTCCAGCAGGCTGTCGCCGCTGCCCACCCAGCGCAGCAGCTCAGCCTCCAGGAGCGGAATGTGTGTGCCCCCGACTGGGGTCACGGCGATGGACAAGACACGTCCTTTCGATGGTCAGCAGGGGATGACGGCGCGCATGAGAGGGCGCCACACGTTGAGGAAGGCGCCCATGGGTGGCTGCACCGGCCGGTGGAGCACGTCCTGGCCTGCGGCCAGCACGCCGGCCAGGAGCAGCCTGCAATGCTTGCCGAAGGCGTGGATGAAGGGGCCGACCGGGGTGTGTTCCAGTTCAGCGGTCAGAGCGGCCAACCGGTCGGTGACACGCTCGGCCTCGAACGCGATGACGTCGGCCATGGCCGGTGTCCACCGTTTGGCCCTGACGTCCTCGGGGTGGACCCCGAACTGGTGGAGATCCTCGAGAGGGAGGTAGAGGCGGCCGTCGTCGAGGTCCTCCGACAGGTCACACAGCACGTCGGTCAACTGGCCAAGTTCGGCGAACTCACGCACCAGCGGCTGCGCTTCCGTGAGTTCGGTGCCAGCCACGGCCCACATGCCCCCGTAGAACGGGCAGCTGGCGACCTGCGTGGCCCACTGGCACAGTTCCGCGTAGGTGGCGAAGTCGCGGAAGTCGACGTCGCGCTGCATCCCGGTGAGCATGTCCTCGATCAGTGACAGCGGCATTCCGAAGGTCCGGTAGGTGTGCACCGTGGCATGCAGGACGGGGTCGTCGGAGCCGCCGGCGGCGAATGCCGCCCAGGTGGCCTCCGCGAAATCGGCGAGCCGACGCTGACGGTCCTCTACCGGCCCGCTGTCTACACAGGCATCGGCACGGAACCCGTGTGCAGACAGCGCCGCCGTGTGAGGCCGTGCCGCTGCGGGCGCAATGCGCAGCGCCCCCCAGGGGCCGTGCCCTCCGCCGAGACGGGATACCTCTCGCGCGCACACCGTGTAGCAGTGCCGAAGGACAGGATCGGTGATACCCGCCGCGTCCAGCCATCGCCTTACCAGCATCTGTGAACCCTTTTCTGCTCAACCGGCCCCTTTCGGGGCCGGGACTTCGCTCTGCGATGAGGGCGCGACACGTCCCTCCAGGGCCCTTGTTGGGCCGTCGTGCCGGGGTGCCGCTCAGCGGGGCGTCGACGTGGCCCGGGCCGGGTGCGCAGGTTGTCGGCGCGTGGGCAGCCAAGGCAGACGGAAGGACGGCTTTGCGGTCAGGGCGTCTTTGGTGCGGCGGTGGAAGGCGAGCAGGCCCAGGAACGCGGCGCCGGCGAACCACAAGAACTGAACGGCCAGATCACCGGGCAGCCACTCGCGGGTGAAACCCGCAGCTGAGGCAGCCTGCATGGTGCCGTAGGTAGGCAGGAACCGGACGACCTGGCTTCCGGCACCGCCGCCGGCCAGTGGATTTTGAAGACCGACATCCACGAGGCTGGTCATGACCAGGGCGAACATGCCCTCCACCTCCCGGCGCAGCAGCGAGCCGAAGACGACGCCGAGCGCCCCGTAGGTCATCGCTCCGCAGAACAAGGCAGCGGCGAGCAGCGGTGGCTGGCGAGGGCTCCAGGCCATGCAGATCACCGCGGTGGCATAGGCGGCGATGGCGCCGGAGGCCAGGGTCAGCGAGGTGGTCTTGGCCAGGACGAGATGGATGCGGGGGTAGCCGGCCAAGGCCAGGCGGCGGTCGAAGCGCCCGCCGTTGAACGTGACGGCGAACATCATGAACCCGGTGATGAGGGTGACGGCGTTGATGGCGCCGGTGATCTGCGTGATCTGGTTGCCGGCCGGTGCCAGGAGCTGGCCGGTCGCCCGCAGGCGGAAGGTCAGGTGCCTGCTGGGGATGACGGCGTACGCCAGGCTGACCCAGCAGGGGATGAACACGGCGACCAGGACCATGGCGAGCCTGTTCCGGGCGTGTTCGACCAGGTCGAAGCGGACTGCTGTGACGAACAGGTTCAGGTGCCGCCTCACGCCGGCGCCCCCTCAGCGGGGCGCAGCACGCCGCCCTGAAGGCGCCACAACTCGTCCAGGCGCTCAGCGTCATAGGCCAGGTGGGAGACGACAAGGACTGAGCGGCCCGTCTCGCGTAATCGGGCTGCCAAGTCCCAGAAACGCTGGTAGGTCTCCCAGTCGAAACCCTGGTAAGGCTCGTCCAGCAGCACCACCTGCGGGTCATGCATCAGCGCCAGGGTCAGGTTCAGCTTCTGACGGGTTCCGCCGCTGAGCAGGCCGGCACGCTCATCGACGTACTCCGACAATCGCAACGCGTCCATCACCTGCCCGGCGTGCTGCAGATCCGACAGCCCGCGCGCGACTCGGAAGAACTCCAGATGCTGGCGCACGGTCAGAGCCTCGTTGACCACCACGTCCTGCGGGCAGTAGCCGAAACGGCCCTCATGACGGACCGTGCCACCCAGCGGGCGCAGCTCACCAGACAAGATCTTCAACAGCGTCGACTTGCCCGCACCGTTCTCGCCGACAATCCCGGCCAGCACTCCAGGCCGTAGATCAAGGTCGAGGCCCCGCAAGACCTCACGGCGACCGTATGCGTGACGCACATCCCGAACCTCCACCGCACCCCCGGGCTCTACGGCGGTGGCACGCACTCACTGCTGGCCACTCGCCGTCACGGCAAGGCTAGGCATCACGTACGGTCAAAACCAGGGCAAGATCGTTTATTAGCCCGCACGAGTGAAGACCGCGGTGTAATCGGCGCTCAGCTCCGGGGAGATCGCCTGCGTTGTCGAACCAGCGTGCGAGGCCATCGCACGGCGACACGCGAGAGCCGGACTCCGGCAGCACGGACGCGACAGACTAGGGCAAAGGGCCTCCAGATACTCGGAGCGGGTTCGTACCCCGAGCTACCAGCAGGCCCTGTTTCCGTGCGCAGCCCCCACGAAGATCACCCGCGCGGGTTCCGGGTTGAGACATACGTTCGCGTGCCACCCGACAAGATCGGAATGACAACAGCCTCTCAGTCAGCCCAGCCCGTGGTGTTCGAGTACGACTCATAGGAGTAGCGGGTGTTGCGGTCCCATTCCTTGCCGGTGATGCGTTTGTATGCGTGGTCTGGTGTATAGAGCAGGCTCTCGGCCCAGATGTGACCGGTGGCGTACGGGACAAAGTCCGCAGGGTCTCGCATGACGCTTTCGAAGGCGGTGCGGCCGGCGGCGACGACAGCGCAACGTGTGTAGAGGAAGGCGTCGCCGGACAGGCCCTCCCCGTGTTCCTTAAGGTCTAGGCGGTAGAGCGCCCACGACAGCTGTTCGGCGAAGCCGGTGACCACGAGCAGCGGGGACAGGGCAAGGCGATCGGTCAATTCAGCTGCAAGCCGTTCGGCGTCAGGGTCCGGTCCTGTGGCCCTGCAGTCTTCGATGAGCTGCCAGAAGGCGTCTTCGTTCATGCCGGTGAGCATGACGCACTGGTCTGACACTATGGCTGCGGTGTCCTCCTGTTTTCTGCTGCCGTCAGGAGGACACGCTTGCGGAGCAAGGGAAGCTTGGCTCGTCCGAACATCTGGCGTTTGATCATCTTGATGTGATTGACACGGCCTTCCACCGGACCGGAGTTCCAGCAGGTGGTCAGGCCCTGAACGACAGCGTCCCAGTCCTTCTCCAGGCCATTGGTGAACGTGTGCAGGTCGGGCAGATCCTCGGCGCGGGTCGCGGTGATCCAGTCTTTGAGGTGCTGGCCCGAGCGCGTTGTGAGGATCTCGGCGAAGGTGCGGACGTGACCATGGAGGGCGGTCAGTTCTGGGCACCGTGCGAGAACGGCGGTGAACTGTCGGCGTTCTTCGTCGCCCAGGTGCTCGGGGTGCCGCATTATCCAGCCGGTGATCTGCCGGACGCCTGGAGGTGCTGGGGCGACAACGCGGATGCGTTGACGCCGCCGCGGTCGCAGATAGTCGCTGATCGTCTGGTAGCTGCCGCGGTAGCCGAGGTTCCGGAGCTCGGCGTGCAGATCGATTGCGTTGGTGGATCCTTCTGCCCAGCGTTTGTCCAGGTGATCTTTGTAGGGGTCGAGCTGGCTGGGCCGGGGCTGGCGCCGTCCGGCCAGTAGTTCTTCGGGTGTCTCGGCGCGGGCGGTGCGGCGCACGGTGTTGCCGCCCATGTGCAGTTGAGCTGTACTGAGATTTGTGGAGTCCCTGATGCCAGGGTTACGGTCCTGGCGAAGGAGAACCACCAGCACCATGGCAGCACCCCGTAAATACCCCGACGAGCTCCGCGAGCGCGCCATCCGCGAGGTCCGCACCACCGGCCGGCCGATCGCCCACGTCGCGAAGGACCTGGGCATCCACAAGGAGGCCCTGCGCGGCTGGGTCCGCCAGGCCGAGGCCGACAGCGGCGAACGGGATGACCGGCTCTCGACCGCCGAGCGCGAGGAACTCAGGCAACTCCGCAGGGAGAACGCCGAGTTGAAGCGGGCGAATGAGATCCTGAAAGCCGCCAGCGTGTTTTTTGCCCAGGAGATCGACCGTCCCCGGACGAGGCCGAGCAGGTGATCGACCACCTGCGCGAGAGGGGCCTCGGGGTCGATCCAGCCTGCCGGGCTCTTGAGCTGTCGCCGTCGACGTACTTCGCCCGCAAGAAGCGGCCGAAGTCGGCCCGCCGGCGCCGCGACGAGCAGCTCATGCCGCTGATCGAGCAGGTCCATGCGGAATCGGGCGGCACCTATGGCGCCCGCCGGATCACCCGGGCCCTGCGCCGCAAGGGCGTCGACGTGGCCCGCTGCACCGTCGAGCGGCTGATGGCCGAGCTGGGCCTGGAGGGCGTGATCCGCGGGCAGCGCCGGCGGACCACCGTGGCGGAGCCGTCGGCGCCCCGCCCGCCGGACCTGGTCGACCGCGACTCCACCGCCTCACGGCCGGATCAGCTGTGGGTGGCGGACATGACGTATGTGCGCACCTGGTCCGGGTGGGCATACGTGGCGTTCGTCCTGGACGTGTACTCGCGGATGATCGTCGGCTGGCAGGTCGCGAAACACATGCGGACCGAACTTCCGCTGGACGCATTGGAGATGGCGCTGTGGAGAAGGAGGATCAAGAAGGACTCCGGCCTCATTCATCACAGCGACCGCGGGTCGCAATACGTATCCATTCGGTACACCGAGAGGCTGTCCAGCATCGGGGCTTCGGCCTCGGTCGGCTCGGTCGCGGACAGCTATGACAACGCGATGGCCGAGGCCCTGAACGGCACCTTCAAGGCCGAGCTGATCGAGATGCAGGGCCCCTGGAAGGACTTCGACCAGGTCGAGCGGGCGATCTTCCAGTGGGTCACGTGGTACAACGAAGAACGGCTCCACTCCGCCCTCGACTACGTACCGCCCGCCGAGTACGAACGCGACTTGTGGCGACAACAGGAAGCCACCCCGCAGTCCGCCTGAATCAAGATCGCCGGACTCTACGAAACTCGGGGCAGCTCACGATGGCTCGCTCGAACCTAGCGTGGCTCTTGGGAACGGATCCGATGGAGGGACCGCCGTGAAAATAAGTGGCGCCATGGACCAGGCCAAGGCCAGATGCAAAGTGATCGTCGGAAAGATCACCGGAAGTGAGCGTCTTGAGGCCGAAGGCAGAACGGACGAGGTCAAAGCCAGGATCCGCCAGAAGGCGGTCAGCATCCGGCACCGCGCCCTCGGGATGAGGGACTCATTCAGGCGTGACCATCCCTGACGTTCTTCGAACGCGCGAGGGACCTCGCCGGCACTCGTCGCGGCCTGACTCGGGGGCCGGATACTGGCGCGTCCACTGTCACCGCGCAAGCACATGTTGACCAAGGTCCTGAGCGCAGCCGATGGGGTGTGCAGCACAGGCCGAGCAGCATCGGCATCCGGCGGCAGGCTCTGGCTCGTGCACGACTGCAGGCGAAGCGGTGTCTTCAGCGGCTCTCGATCATGGTGTGCCGGTTGGGCGGCGCTGGTGGTTCATGAGGGTGCAATGGGCAGGCGGCCGTCGCTGATGGCCAGGGTGAAGGCGGCGTAGTCAGTTCGGGTCTGCTCGGCGTAGGCGAGGGCGAACGCGGTGATAGCCCGGTCGAAGGACGTGTCGTGGCCGAGGTAGGCGGCGATGGCGACGCGGTCGCCTGAGCGCGCGTGACCGCGGGCCAGTGCCCGGCCGCAGAGCCCGGCGTACTGGTGCATCAGGCTGCCGGACATGTCTTGGATGGATGCGGAGCCTTTCATGTCGAGCAGTTGCCGCCAGTAGAAGTGACGTCCGGTGGGTCCGCTGGACCAGCCCAGGAAGATGTCGCCGACGGCCTGCAGCAGCCTTTGCCCTTCCACCACTCGCTGACCCTCGTGGGTGACGGGCGCGTTCACGAAGGGCGCGAGGACCGAGGGCTCGGCTTCCTTGGCCTGCAGCAGCAGGAGGTCGCCTGCGGCGCGTCCTTGCAGCAGCAGGACGTAGCAGCGCGTGCCGACGCTGCCGATGCCGACCACCTTGCGGGCCGCATCCAGGATCCGGAACCGGTCCAGCAGCTGGGCCTGTGCCGACGGCAGGCTGGCACGGTACTCCTGAAAGACCTGTTCGACGGCGGCGCGCTCCTGATCATCGACCGGTTCGATCAGTGGCGGCGCGTGGAGGAACCGGGGTGCGCCGTCGGGACCGGGCTCGGTGAGCTTCGCGATCGCCTTGCTGCTGTCGGTCTGCCGTGCCCGGTCCAGGGTGCGGTGCAGCCGCGCGCGTTGCAGGGAGTTGCTGACCTCCTGGAGCAGGTCGTCGGCCGTGATGTGCTCGTACCAGACGGCGAGCTCTGAGGAGGCGGACAGCTCGCGGATGTGGGCGCGGTAGCTACGGGCAGCCTCGGCGGCGATCGTGCCGGCCGTCTGCGCCGGGACGTCGTTGTCATAGGCGGCGACGACGAGGCTGGTGGCCAGGCGTTTGATGTCCCATTCGAAGGGGCCCGGCAGTGTTTCATCGAAGTCGTCAAGGTCGAAGACGAGGCGGCGCTCCGGGGAGGCGAACAGCCCGAAGTTGGACAGGTGCGCGTCCCCGGAAAGCTGAACAGTCAGCCCGGTATCCGGTGTGCCGGCCAGGTCGGCCGCCATGATCGCGGGCATACCGCGGTAGAAGGCGGACAGGGAGGCGGCCATACGGGTGTAGCGGATCGGCACCAGTTCGGCGATGCGCGGCTGGGCCTCCTTGTCCAGGATGCCCACGAGGTCGGGCCGATGAGGAGATGGGGTCCAGTCGCCCTGCGCGATCAGAGGAAGACGGCTGCGGGCGGCCAGGCCCGAGGCGGCCGGGCCATCGGAGACGCCGGACGCGGTCCGGACAGTCGGATACTCGTCCGGGGAGCGAGGGAAGGCAGGCACGTGGCGGCTCCTTGGGCGGTATGCCTCTGGCGAGGCGTTCTGCGGCACCACGCTCAGGATTCAAATGACCTGTGCCGGGCGCTTCCAACGGTGCCGTTGGTCATGATCAAAACCGGTCGCGTTGATCTGGTCACTGATTTCGGGGAACAGACCGACCGGCACGCTGACGAAACAGGGCGCGCCTTGACCGACCACTCCCATCCGCGCCCCATCGCTACGGTGGTCCTGTTGACCACGCTGGCATCCCGCCAGGCAGAGCGCGCGCTGGAATACCCGACCCCGACCCGGGCGCCACCCCATCACACCGACTTCGCAGCTCAGTGCTCTGCGATGCCCCTGACTCTGTGCTGTCCGCCTTGAGTGAGCTCATGGCCCATGCCCAGGCAGCCGGGCATAGGACTCCCCGGGCCCTCGCTTGCACAGTCCGCCGTCGCGGTTGCCCACCAGCGGTGGTTCCTCGACTGGCCCGCAGATCCGCTCACCGAACTCGCCCGACATCGTCGGGCGAGTTCGGGCAACCTGCTCGAGTCTCCGTCCCGGCAGCCCCCTCGACCGTTCGGCGCTGGTCAGTCCGGCAACGGCATCCTGATCACTACACGCAAGAGGCGCTGGCTGGTGCTGGGGCCGTTGTCTGGGCAGGGGCTGGTCGCCGGGGAGCCGTAGGTGATCGGCGACTCTCCAGCAGGTACCGCGTTCCTCCGCGGCACCGCGGTCGAAGAACGCGACGAAGTGCGCGGGCCACTCGCCCGGCCCCGAACGCCGAATCCAGGCTCGACGGCCTGCGCGCGGCGCTCGCCGTCCTGGCCTTCGCCGCGCTGCTCGCCCTCTTCTTCATCCAGCGGATCCCGTCGGCACAGCCCACGCGAGACGGAGCCGTAACCGATACCCCCGCGCATGCGGGGACCGGTCCACGCTCGCAGCATGGAGACATGGCTGTCATCTTGCCGTCACGCACCCGCTCTGCGTCTGTCGCAACCCTCCTGGCAGCTGCCCTGAGCATCGTGCCCGGAAGCCCCGCCCATGCCTTCACCGGCAACAACCACGAGGACATCACCCGAGCCGCACTGCCCTGGGAGCCCATCACGCTGACCGCGATGGCCGACGCCCATGACGGGGCGGTCAATGCCAACGATCACCGCCCCTACTTCGATATCGGCCCGCTGCACTGCGACAACGCCGACTACCTCGGCTCCCGCTACGCCGACGCCTACCCGCGGACCCGGGATGAGGCGACCACCGAGCTCCTCGCGTGTATCCGTACCTCCGTGGCCCGCTTCCGCAACGCGGTCCGGGCCGCCGACGGCCTCGTCGACGCCGATGGCACGGTGCGCGCCGACCAGAGCGACCTTTCCTCCCCCTGCGCGTGGGACGAAAAGGCCGGGCGAGCCAAATGCGCCGTCCTGGAACAGCTCGGCCGTGGCTGGCACCAGATCGAGGACTTCTACTCGCACTCCAATTGGAGCGACCGGCCCGCCCCCGGTCCGATCGGCCTCGACAACCCACCCGGCCTGGGGCGTACGGAACTCGCGCCGTTCCTCGATATCCGCCGCTACAGCGTCATGAAGGACGCCGACTGGACCCGGGACGCGCGGGAGCGCATCCCTGTGGACCTCGCCACCGGCTGCTACCCCGACTTCGATTCCACCGGCGTCAAACCGGCCGACTGCGAAGGCCGCGTCTCCCACAACCGCACCCTGAACAAGGACACCCCCTCATCGGCCCGCTCGAAGACCGGCGACAACTTCCGCCGCGCGACGGCCGGGGCCAGCGCCGAGCTCACCCGCCAGTGGAACGACTTCAAGGCCGAACTGCTCACGGCGTACCCCGACCATCGGCGCGGCGCACAGATGGTCTGCGCGCTCGTCCACGACGACCCGGCCGCCGTCTGCCCCTGACCTGCCCTGGAGCTCAGAGGGTGAGCTCGCAGAATCTCCTGCCCACGGACCAAAGGCCGAGGACGAGGCAGGTAACGACGATCGCCTGTTCCGTGTGACGGTCCAGCCATGCCCGCAGGTCCGCCAGGGCCTACTCGCGCGCTGGCGCTGTCGCCGGGACCTATCACACCGGCCGGTTGCAGCAGCTGGGAGAAGGCACGACGCCTAATGGGAGCTAAGGAGCCGGGGAATGCTCGGTTCCGTAGCCGCCAGCAGGTGAGCACTATCGACGCCGGAAGCACTGACTTCTGCGGT
>NZ_JNWJ01000078.1:0-30022 GCF_000716805.1 Streptomyces yerevanensis
CCAGGGCCGTATGCCCGCCCTGCGACGGGCTGACGCACCGGCCCACGACCCCGCACCCCCACCCACCCCAGGGGCGCGGGGAACGGCGCGACCAGCCACAACCGGGCCCGCAGTCGCCAACGAACCGAACCCACCCGCCCGGTAGGCGCCCCCGCCCAACCGCCGGAGGCAACCCGCCCCCAGAAATGACGGGCCCGCCCCCGGAAGCCAGGGGCGGGCCCTTTCGACCTCGCGGTGGCACCGCCATGCAGCACCGCGAGGAGTCTGGCGTCAGCCGAAGCGGCCGGAGATGTAGTCCTCGGTTGCCTGGACGGACGGGTTGGAGAAGATCCGTTCCGTCTCGTCGATCTCGATGAGCTTGCCGGGCTGACCGACCGCCGAGAGGTTGAAGAAGGCGGTGCGGTCGGAGACACGAGCCGCCTGCTGCATGTTGTGCGTCACTATGACGATCGTGAAGCGCTCCTTCAGCTCCCCGATCAGGTCCTCGATCGCGAGCGTCGAGATCGGGTCGAGGGCGGAGCAGGGCTCGTCCATCAGCAGCACCTGCGGCTCGACCGCGATCGCCCGCGCGATGCACAGCCGCTGCTGCTGACCACCCGACAGTCCCGAACCGGGCTTGTTCAGGCGGTCCTTGACCTCGTTCCAGAGGTTCGCGCCCTTGAGGGACTTCTCGACGACGTCCGCCAGCTCGGCCTTCTTGTACGAGCCGTTGAGCCGGAGCCCCGCCGCGACGTTGTCGAAGATCGACATCGTGGGGAAGGGGTTGGGCCGCTGGAAGACCATGCCGATGGTGCTGCGTACGGCGACGGGGTCGACCCCGGACCCGTACAGGTCCTCGTCGTCGAGCAGCACCTTGCCCTCGACGCGGCCACCGGGGGTGACCTCGTGCATACGGTTCAGGGTGCGCAGGAACGTCGACTTGCCGCAGCCGGACGGGCCGATGAAGGCCGTCACGGAGCGGGGCTCGACGGTCATGGAGATGTCGTCGATCGCCTTGTGGGCGCTGTAGTAGGCGGTCAGACCGCTTACGTCGATTCGCTTGGCCATGGGGATCACTGCTTCTTTCGGGAGTTCAGTCCGGTCGCTGTTTGGCCGCGTCAGCGACCAGCCGCCTTCGGGGCCTTCCAGCGGGCGATGCCGCGGGCCGCGAGGTTGAGGATCATCACGATGGCGATCAGCACGAGCGAGGCTGCCCAGGCACGGTCGTACCCCGCGCTCGAGCCCGCCCCGTACTGCTGGTAGATGTAGAGAGGCAGCGCCTGCTGCGGGCCCTCGAACGGGTTCGAGTTGATGAAGTTGCCGCCGAACACCAGCAGCAGGATGGGCGCGGTCTCACCGGCGATACGGGCTACCGCCAGCATGATGCCGGTGGTGATGCCGCCGATGGAGGTCGGCACGACCACCTTGATGATGGTGCGCCACTTGGGGACGCCCAGCGCGAGGGAGGCCTCGCGCAGCTCGTTCGGCACGAGCTTGAGCATCTCCTCGGTGGAGCGGACCACGACCGGCATCATCAGGATGGCCAGCGCGAGCGAACCGGCGAAGCCGAAGTAGCTCATGTCGAGCATCAGCATGAGGCTGAGGATGAACAGACCCGCGACGATCGACGGGATACCCGTCATGACGTCGACGAAGAAGGTGACGGACTTGGCGAGCTTGCCGCGCCCGTACTCCACCAGGTAGATCGCGGTGAGCACACCGATCGGCGCACCGATCAGGGTGGCGATGCCGACCTGCTGTGCGGTGCCGATGATGGCGTGGTAGATACCGCCGCCCACCTCGTCGTCCGCGACCACACCCATCGAGTGGGTCAGGAAGTAGCCGTCGAGGACCTTCACACCGCGCTTGACGGTCGTCCAGACCAGGGAGACCAGCGGGACGACGGCGAGGAGGAAGGCCACCCAGACCACGGAGGTCGCGACGCGGTCCTTGGCCTGCCGCGGGCCCTCGACCTTCGCGGAGATGACGTACGTACCGAGGACGAAGAGGATCGAGGCGATCAGGCCCCACTGGACCTTGCTGTGCAGGCCGGCCGCCAGGCCGATGCCGACGGCGAGGGCGAGGGCGCCCACTGCGGTCGCCCAGGCGAACCACTTGGGGAGGCTGGCGCCGCGCAGGGTACTGGGGCGCTTGTCGGTGACGTCTGCGTGGCTCATGCGTTGGCCCCCGAGTACTCCTTGCGGCGGGCGATGATCGCGCGGGCCGCACCGTTGACCAGCAGGGTGATGACGAACAGGACCAGACCGGAGGCGATGAGCGCGTCGCGGCCGAACGGCGTCGCCTCGCTGAACTTGCTGGCGATGTTCTGGGCGAAGGTGCCGCCGCCGGGTTCGAGCAGGCTGGCGTGGATCAGGAAGTCCGGCGACAGCACGGTGGCCACGGCCATCGTCTCGCCGAGCGCGCGGCCGAGGCCGAGCATCGAGGCGGAGATCACGCCGGAGCGGCCGAAGGGCAGGACGGCCATGCGGATGACTTCCCAGCGGGTGGCACCGAGGGCGAGAGCCGCCTCCTCGATCATCTGCGGGGCCTGGCGGAAGACCTCACGGCTCACGTTTGTGACGATCGGCAGGATCATGATCGCGAGCAGGATGCCGACGGTGAGCATCGAGCGGGGAGCGCCGCCCTGCCACTCGAAGATGCCGGTCCAGCCGAGGTATGCGTCCAGCCAGCTGTAGAGGCCGTTCAGATGCGGTACGAGGATGAGGGCGCCCCACAGGCCGTACACGATGGACGGCACCGCGGCGAGCAGGTCGATCACGTACGCGATGGGACCGCTGAGGCGGCGCGGGGCGTAGTGCGTGAGGAACAGCGCGATGGCCACCGCGATCGGAACCGCGATGACCATGGCGATGACCGAGGAGACCACCGTGCCGAAGGCCAGGACGGCGATGCCGAAGACCGGCGGGTCGGCGGAGGTGTTCCAGTCGAAGGTGGTGAGGAAGTTGCCCTCGTCCTTGCTGATCGCGAGTGTGGCGCGGTAGGTGAGGAAGACCGCGATGGCGGCCATGATCACCAGCAGCAGGATGCCGGAGCCGCGGGTGAGACCGAGGAAGATCCGGTCTCCGGGCCGGGTGGCGCCGCGGGCCGCTCGCTTCTGTTCGGCCGTGGATGGCTTGGCGGGGGGAGGCACTGTGTCTTGTGTTGGTATACCCATCGGGTTCTCCGGTCTGCGGAGCCGCCCATGCTGAGCGGCTCCTGGCGGCGGTGCACCGGACGATGCGACCCGGCCCGGTCGAACGGGGCCGGGCCGCACTCAGGTCAGCTCAGACCCTCGACGGTCGTACGGACCTTGGCGATGATCTCCTGGGGCATTGGCGCGTAGTCGTTCTCGGCGAGGATCTTCTGGCCGTCCTCGCTCGCCATGTAGCGCAGGAGCGCCTTGGTGGCGGGCAGGGTGTCGGCCTTGTTGCCCTTGTCGCAGACGATCTCGTACGTGACCAGGACGATCGGGTAGGCACCCTCGGCCTTGGTCGCGTAGTCCAGCTCCAGCGCCAGGTCACTGCCGGTGCCGACCTGCTTGGCGGCGGCGATGGCCTTGCTGGCGTTGTCGATGGTGGCCTCGACCGGCGTGCCCGCGCCCGTGTCGAGGTCGACCGTGTTCATGCCCTCCTTGGCGTACGACAGCTCCATGTAGCCGATGGCGCCCTCGGTCTGCTTCACCTGCGCGGCGAGACCGGAGGACTGCGGAGCGGACTGGCCGCCCTTGGCCTCCCAGGCCTTGCCACCCTCGTACTTGCCCCAGACGTCGGGGGCCGCTGCCTTGAGGTACTTGGTGAAGTTGTCCGTGGTGCCGGACTCGTCCGAGCGGTGGAAGGCCTGGATCTTGGTGGCGGGCAGCTTGGCGTCGGGGTTCAGCTTCGCGATCGCCGGGTCGTTCCACTTGGTGATCTGGCTGTCGAAGATCTTGGCCAGCGTGTCCGCGTTCAGGACCAGGTTGTCGACGCCGGAGAGCTTGTAACCGACGGCGATCGGGCCGCCGACCATCGGGAGGTTGATGCCCTGGCCGCCCTCGCACTGCTTCTTGGAGGCGGTGACCTCTTCGGGCTTCAGTGCGGAGTCGGAACCCGCGAAGGCGACCTGCCCCTGGGTGAACGCCGTGACGCCGGCACCCGAGCCGCCGGCCTTGTAGTTGATCTGCACCTTGCAGGCGACCGAGAACTGCTTGATCCAGGCGTCCATCGCGTTCTTCTGCGCGGACGAACCGTCGGCGAGCAGCTGCCCCTGGGCGTCGTCACACTTGATGTTGCCGGCCTGGGCGCTGGCGCCGTCGCCGGTTCCGGGGTCGGCGCCGGTGTCGTCGGAGCCGCACGCCGTCAGGGCCAGGGCGCTGGAGACGGCGACAGCACCGAGGGAAAGGGCGCGAAGCCGGTTCTTGCGCTGAAGCTTCACTTTCGGGAGTTCCTTCCAGGAGCCGCCCACAGGCGGCGTGCGAAGTCGTGGTGCAGCCCCTCGTCGCAGGAGACTGCCGTCGTACTTGCCAACGTCGTACTTGCCAATACGTACCGATATAGCGTACGTACCGCCGAATTCGAGTGATACGTGAGCGAACCTCCGTTCGCAGCACGCACCGCGTAAGGCCGAAATTAGGCAAAAGAAGTGAAGCGGCCGATGGCCGTGAGTGAACGGAAGGTGAACCCCTGCCGTCAGTGCGGTGAGGTCACGGAATGCTCACGGGGAGAGCACGTGAGGGTTTCCGCACCTCCCCGCCTCCAGGTCATCGCCGGAGATGGAACCCTCGCCTCCGGGGACCCGTCTCGTTCCACGTGAAACCACGGGAGGCACGCATGCGACGGCGTACGTTCGTAGGCGGAGGCACTGCGGCCCTCGCCGCCGCGGTCACCGCAGGGTGCAGCGGCAACGGGGCCGAGCCGCAGTCCACCGAGGGGGCGCGCACGTCAAGTGCGCCGATCGGGACGCAGACCGGGTCGGTCGCGGCCGACCTGGCGGGCCTCGCCAAGGATCTGGACGGCGGCCTGGTCCGCCCGGACGACGCCGACTGGGCAGCCGCCCGCCAGCTCTACAACACGCGCTTCGACTCGCTGAAGCCAACGGCCGTCGCCTACGTCGCCCATACGGACGACGTCCGTACGACACTGTCGTACGCCCGCGCCCACAAGATCCCCGTCGCCATCCGCAACGGCGGCCACTCCTACGCCGGTTGGTCCTCGGGCAACGGCCGCCTCATCGTCGACGTATCGAAGATCGCCAAGGTCCGGGCCTCGGGCAACGAGGCGGTCATCGGCGCGGGCGCCAAGCTGATCGACGTCTACCGCGCGCTCGCCGCGAAGGGCGTCACGATCCCGGCGGGCTCGTGCCCGAGCGTCGGCGTCTCGGGCCTCACGCTCGGCGGCGGTCATGGTGTGGTCTCGCGCGCGTACGGCCTGACCTGCGACAGCCTCACCGGGGCCACGCTGATCACCGCCGACGGCAAGGAACTGACCGCCGACGCCGAGGAGAACAAGGACCTCTTCTGGGCGCTGCGCGGCGCGGGCAACGGCAACTTCGGCGTCGTCACCGAGCTGCGTTTCCGCACCCACCCGGCTCCCCAGGCCATAACCGCGAACCTGACCTGGCCCTGGTCCAGGGCCGCCGCCGTGCTCGCGGCCTGGCAGGAGTGGGGCCCGGACCAGCCCGACGAGATCTGGTCCTCGGCCCACCTCGCGAGCGCGGCCGGCACGGGCCCCACCATCTCGGTCTCCGCCTTCTCCCTCGGCACGCACGGCGAGCTGCAGAACGCGGTGGACCGCCTGGCCGACCGCATCGGCGCCCAGCCCAGCAACACCTTCCTCAAACGGCGCTCGTACGAGGAGTCGATGGAGGTGTACGCGGGCTGCTCCTCCTTCACTTCCGACGCCCAGTGCCATCTGCCCGGCACGACCCCCGGCCGCTCCCCCGAGGGCGCGCTGAGCCGCGAGACGTACGCGGGCCGCTCGGACTTCTTCGACCGCGCGATCTCGGCGACGGGCATCCAGACGCTGCTGAACCAGATGGAGTCGGTACGGGGCGGCGCGGCCGCCATCCAACTGACGGCGCTCGGCGGCGAGATCAACCGCGTGGCCCCCACGGCAACGGCCTTCGTGCACCGCCGCTCCCGCGTGCTGGCCCAGTACATCGCGTCCTGGCGCGCGGGAACCTCCGGTACGGCGGCCCAGTCGTGGCTCGCCGACGCCCACGCCGCGATGAGGCGCCACGCTTCGGGGGCGGCGTACCAGAACTACACGGACGCGACGCTCAAGGACTGGCGTACGGCGTACTACGGCCCGGCGGCGAACCGCCTGACGAAGCTGAAGAAGCGGTACGACCCGGACGGGTTCTTCGCGTACCCGCAGGCGCTGTAGACGGGTGGCGGGCCTCTGCGTCGCCCTACGCCGCGAGGTCCCGCTCCTCCGCATCGGCCTCAGCACCGGCCCGGGCCCCGGATATCACCTGTTCTTCGCCCTCATCGTCGTCCTCCTCAGGGGAGTTCCCGCGAGCCCGAATCATCCACCCCGCCCGGGCCGACCGCTCCACAGTCCGGGTCACCGGCGTCAACAGCGCCATGGCGAGCGGCGAGAGCAGCAGCACGACGGCCGTCCCCAGGGCGAACCCGCCGATGACGTCGGTCGGGTAATGCACGCCCATATAGACCCGGAGGAAGCCCTCGACCAGCGCGAGCCCGAGCCCCAGGAGCCCGAACTTCCGGTTCGCGATGAACAATCCGACAGCCATCGCCATGGTGAGCGTCGCGTGATCGCTCACGAACGAGTAGTCGGTCTTGCCGCCGATGAGGACATCGAGTCCCTCGTGCTCACGGAAGGGCCGGGGCCGCTCCACAAAGCCCCGTATCGGCACGTTCACCAGCACCGCGATGCCCGCCGCCAGCGGCGCCCACATCAGCGCGGCCACGGACGGGGCGGCGTCCTCGCCACCCCGCCGCCGTACGGTCCACCAGCACCACAGCACCAGCAGCACCATGGCGAGCAGGATTCCCCACTCGCCCACGAACTTCATGATCCCGTCGAACCAGCCGGGGGCGTCCTTGGCGAGTCCATTGATGTCATAGAGCAAGTCGACGTCGGGGTTCGACCCGGATTCGGCGAGTGCAGCCATGGTGCAGCGGCCCCTTCGTCATGATCTTCATCGTGCATTCGGGCGCAGCTTTCCGCTGCGCCGCGCCATCAACCCCCGTGGTCGGCTACGTCGTACTTCAGTCGCCCGTCACTCGTCCGTCAGTCGTACGTCCATGGAACGCATGGTCCCCATCTCTACGTTCCACAGTCCACCGAATGATCACGCAGACGTTATCGAAGAGAGACACATTCCCGCAGCTCAGAGGCTGACCAGAGGGCGACTGTAACAGGCAGTAACGGAAGGATCCGGCCAGATCACACCGGAGTCGGCAACGCTTTCGCGCCGTCTTCGGTGACCCGGGTCGCCCCGAAGTAGTCGGGCGTATCGATCGGGTCGAACCGGATCACGGCCCCCGGCCGCGGCGCGTTGATCATGTATCCGCCGCCCACGTAAATGCCCACATGCCGGATGGCGCGGGAATTGGTGAGGTCGTCCGAGAAGAACACCAGATCGCCCGGCAGCAGTTCCTCCCGCTTCGGGTGCGGCCCGGCGTTGTACTGATCGTTCGCGACGCGCGGCAGCTCGATCCCCACGCTCTCGTACGCGGCCTTCGTCAGCCCCGAACAGTCGAAGCGTCCGCCCTGGTCAGCGGTACCGTTCCCGCCCCACAGATACGGCGTCCCGAGCTTCTTCTGCGCGTAACCGATCGCCCCTGCCGCCTGCTGCGAGGGCTGCACCCGACCGACGGGTGCGGCGAAGCTGTCCTGCAGCGTGGTGATCGTCTTGACGTAGTTCTGCGTCTCCTTGTACGGCGGCACACCCCCGTACTTGATGACGGCATAGGCCCCCGCGTTGTAGGCGGCGAGCATGTTCTTCGTCGGGTCGCCGGGCGCGTCCTTCACGTACGAGGCGAGCTTGCAGTCGTACGAAGCGGCCGATGGAATCGCGTCATTCGGATCCCATACGTCGCGATCGCCGTCACCGTCTCCGTCAAGTCCGTGCGTGGCCCAGGTCCCCGGGATGAACTGAGCGATGCCCTGCGCGGCAGCCGGGCTCTGCGCCTTCGGATTGAACCCGCTCTCCTGGTACAACTGCGCGGCCAGCAACGCCGGATTGATGGCGCCGCACAGATTCCCCCACTTCTGCACCAGCGCCTGATACGCCCCCGGCACGGCCCCCTTGGCCAGCCCGACGGCGCCCTTCCCGACCCCGTTGGCGAGGTTCCCGGCGGTCATGTAGACCCCGACAACGAGCAGCATGACGAAGCTGAGCCCCGTCCCCGTGACGGCGATGCCCACGATCCACGCCTTACGCACCGTCAACCGCCCCTCGCCGCACGGTAGTCCTAATCCGCCGTGCGCCAGTGTAGAGGCGGGCGCCCGACTACGGAATGATCACCGCCCGCTGCCTGGCAGCACGCCGATGCCTCGCCCGCAGCCGGTGAGCCCCCTACGAGCCTGCCGTGCTCCCCCTGACACGCGGCGAATCGCCGTACAACGGGAAGCGGTCGGTGGCGACTTCGAACCCGAGGGGGGCGGGAAACGGCACCGGCTCCCCGAACTTGCCGGGCAACACGTCCTGATAGGCGCCGTTGTCCGGACGGGTGTGCAGAGCCCAGGTGCCCTTGCGGGGGTCGATGACGAGAAGAACAGGCACGCGCGCGACCGCGTACCAGTCGGCCTTGTCCCTGATCTCGCGGGACTTCTCGGAACTGGAGATGACCTCGACAGCGAGCGCCGCGTCCTCGGGAGCGGCCAGCCAGTCGTCGTCGTCCATCCAGTCCAGGGGCAGGACGATCAGGTCCGGCGTGACGTAGTCGTCCGGGTCTTCCGGCAGTGCGATCGAGGACATCTCGAATGCTCCGAGCCCCTCGGGAAGAATCCCGTCGAGCTGCTGACGCAGCTGCCACACAACACCCGCGTGCTTCCCACGCGGAGTAGGGGACATCACGAGCTTTCCTCCCACAATCTGCACACGCAGACCCGTAGCGTCTTCGATCTTCTCGGCGATCTCACGCAGATTCCCCGGGCGAGGGCGCGGGTACATCCAGGCGCCCGGCGATACCGACATCGCTCGCTGCCTCCGTCTCTCCACGTCTGCGGCTGCGCGAGCGGGGTCGATGGGAGGTCCGACGTCCCGCTCGGCGTCGAATTCACCGTACTGTGCGGTCTCCTCCGCTGCCTCGGCTTCACGGCCCGCACGTGTGCACGCGGCCCTCCTGAGCCGCTCCTCAAGCTGTGTCACGCCACCTCCCCTTCACGCTCCGAGTGCACGCCATCACCGTAGGCCACCCCTCTGACACTCGGCCCACAGCAGCTTGCCGCCCTCGGAGCCGGCCAGTTCGGTTGGTGGCGCGGAGGCTCCCCAGGCGTCGGCGCAGGCTCGTACGAGGTGCAGGCCGCGGCCGTTCTCCGCGTCTGCGGCGACTTCCGGAGGTACGTCCGTCGCGTCGCCGAAGCCGGGTGGGAGTCTCGGGTCGGAATCCCATACGGCTACGTAGAGCCCGTTGGGTTCGGTCGAGCTGAGCCGGAGGCCGTACGAGCCCTTGGTGTGCAGGTGCGCGTTGGTGAGGAATTCGGAGGCCAGCAGCTCGGCGGTGGAGGTGAGTTCGGTGAGGCCGTGGGCGGCCAGGACCGTACGGAGGGTCACGCGGGCGATACCCGGTGCGCGTGGATCGTGCGGGAGTTGGAGGGTGTAGGACCAGGGCGAGGATACGGTTGCCATGGGAAGTCTCCTGGTTCGGAGGGAAGTTGGGTGGTTTGGGGGTGCGGGTTGGTTACGTTGCCCAGTGACCGCGGTCGCTCCGTCGAGCGGGGTGCTTCTGAGCGAGGGCCCAGTTGTAAGGTAGCGGCATCCAGTGAATGTATTCACGATTCTCCAGGGATTGCATTCATTACCACCCATGTGAGTGACAGCAAGGAGGCGGCAAGCCCGTGAGAACTCCGACGGGTCGCCAACTGCGGTTCGGCGCCGAGCTGCGCAAACTGCGCGAACGCGCGGGCCTCAACGCCACCGAGGCCGGTCAACTGCTGGGCATCAAGCAGGCGCAGGTCAGCAATATGGAGGCCGGTCGCGTAGGCATGAGCGCCGATCGGGTGCGCCAGATCGCCTGCCACTACGACTGTTCCGACACGCCCCTCATCCAAGCTCTCAGCGAGATGGCCTCCCAGCGCACCCGCGGCTGGTGGGAGCAGTCCCGCGACCTGGTACCCAGCTCACTTCTCGACCTGGCCCAACTGGAGCACCACGCCCACTCGTTGCGCGACTCCACCACAGCACGCATCCCCGGCCTGCTCCAGACCCGCGAGTACGCACTCGAGATCTTCCGTCAGGCGGTCATCGAACTTTCACCGCCCGACATCGAGCACCGCCTGTCGTTCCGCATCAAGCGGCAAGCAATCCTCTTCCACGAGGACGAACCGACCCCGTACAAGGCGATCATCCACGAGGCCGCCCTGCGCATGAAGGTCGGCGGCTCCACGGTCGCCCGACAGCAGCTACAACACCTGCTCGACATGAGCGACCGAGACCACATCACCCTGCACGCCATCACCTTCGACGCCGGGGCCTACCCGGGATCCGGCCAGTCGATCCACTACGCGCACGGCCCCGTACCGCAGCTGGACACCGTATATCTCGACCAGGCGCACGGCCTCCTGTTCCTCGACGCCGAAGCGCAGTTGCACAAGTACCGCACTCTGTTCAGCCGTATCGAGGCCATCGCGCTTCCCCCGGAGAAGACCCAAGACCTCATCCACAACGTGATGCGAGAGCTGTGAAGGGAATGCCCATGAACCCCCGCTGGCAGAAGTCGTCGTACTGCTCCGAGGGCGCCTCCTGCGTCCACGTCGCCGCCGCCGCCGCCGAAGCGATCCATCTGACCGAAAGCAGCGACCCCACCGAAGCGATACTCGAGACCACCCCAACCGCACTCTCTGCTCTCCTCCACACCCTCAAGCACAAGGAAGAAACCCGTCGTGGCTGACATCCCCCCGAACCTCGACTGGGTCCGCGCCGCACCCGAAGACGCCGAGGGCCCCGGCCCCTGGATCGAGATCGCCTTCGGCGAGGGAGACGACGGCGAAGCCCCCGTCTACATCCGCGAAACGAACGACCCCGACAACGTCGTCACCACCAACCGCCGCAAGTGGGACGCCTTCGTACTCGGCGTCCAGGCAGGCGAGTTCGACCACTTCGTGGAGGGCATCGAGGACGCGGAGAACAGCACTCCATAGCCCGCGAGACCACCGATGGCGGGCCAGCCCCATGACCCCTGTCGCGCAAATCGTGAGCACTCCGCGGAAATCTGTCCTTCAGGTACTCAAACGAGCGCCGCGTGAACACCACGGGGAGAAGTGCTCACGCTTTGGGGCACCGTAGGTACGTACGCCGCAGGCCCGGACGGAACGGCGCTTTGCCGTCGCGTTCGGGCCTGCGGTACAGGGGGAGGGAAGTGCGGCTGCTTCAGTCCGCGGAATCCGCCGAACCGGCCGAACCGGCAGAGTTCGCGGAGGAGGCGCTCGCGGCACTGGCCGCACTGTTGCCAGAGTCCGCGCCACGGGGTGCCGGAGCGGCAGGAGAGTCGGCCGAATCGTCCGCAACCGGCTTGGGCGCGGCGGGCTTCGCGGGCACGTTCGGGCTGTCGGCGGAAGCGGCGGCCGGACTGTCGGCGGACGAGCCCGCCGGGCTGTCGGCCGAGTTACCGGCCGGACTGTCAGCCGAAGAACCGTCCGGACTGTTGCCCGAGTCCGCCCCGTTACCAGGCGCGTTCGGCGAGTCCGCCGAGTCGAACGGCGAGGCGAGCGGGCTGTCCGCGGCCTCCGGCGAACCGTCGCGGGAAGCCGGGGAGCCACCCGGCGAGTTCGCGGAATTCGGCGAGTCGTCGTCGCCGAGCTGCGTGCCGACCTGCACCGCTCCGGACTTGTCGTGCAGGTCGATGCCGCGGTCGGTGGCTGCCGCCGCGCCGCCCAGTCCGGCGAGTACGGCGGTGGCGCCGACACCGGCGACGGCTATGCGCCACGGTCGAGTGATGCGCATGATGTTGTTCCTTCCTGGGTGCCCGCCCCGGAACGGTTCGGGCTCTGCTTCCAAGGTCGGCCCCGGCGATGAGGCCTTCATGGGGCGCCGGTGAAGGACCCCTCACCCGGGAGATGAAAGTCCCTCATCTGGGATGCAGCCAACGCGTGGCCAGGTCGAGCCGGGCCCGTGTGGCCGCCTGCCAGCCGGCCTCCTGCACCCGATGCGGCCCGGTGGCGAGGGACAGCACCACAGCAGCCGTACGCCGCCGCAACTCGGCCGGGTCGACAAGACCCGCGAACGCCGCCAGGTAAGCAGCACCCAGCCGGTTGATGACGTCAGCACGCTCCCGGTCGATCTGCGCGAGAACGGACAGATGACCGAGAAGACAGCCCAGGTCGTCGACACGTTCGCCGGGCCCGGCGGTGTCCACGTCCAGCAGCCCGCTGATCCGCCCGCCCTCCACAAGGAGCTGACTCTCGTACAGATCTCCATGCACGGCGACCACGGGCCCGGAGCCGACGCCCGCTGTCACTTCCTCGGTCAACTCGCTTGCCTGAGCCGCCAGTTCAGGCATCGCGGCGCCGACAACAGCCGCGTAATGCGGAGCCTTGGCAGCCCACGAGGCCCGAGCCGTACCCGAAGCAAGTTCGGGCGGAAGGCGGTCGAGCAGGGCGAGAACCGCCTGCGCGGACGGCGCCCGGCCTCCACCCTCACGCAGCACATCCCGAAGCGTTCGGCCGGGCAGGGCCTGGAGGACAACCAGCCCGTCAGGCGTGAAGCCGAGGCTGGCCGGAGCAGGCACCCCGGCGTCGGTCAGCAGACGGTGCCGCTGATGCAGAGCGTCCACCCGGCTCGGCCGTACGACCTTGATGAACAGCCGCCCGTACGACCCGGTCACCTCGACAACGGCACGACGCCCCGGCCGGTACGCCCGTACCCGATACCGAACCGGACCACCGCCACAACCGACGTCCTCCAGCAACCGGGCAAGCGCCCCCGGATCACAGGCCGAAGGAAGGGCAGGCAACCAGGGGTCGTACGGAAAACGCCACACCGCGACCCGGACGCTGCCGTCCTCCAACACCGTCGCCCCACGCGGCAGCCGCCCGGTACGCGCCCCGATCCGCTCCTCACCGGTGCTCCCATCGACCCCCCGGACCTGCACCCGGTACACAGCGGTACAACTGTCACCGGGCTGATGGTCGACGTTCTCGACGCGCCAGGACACCAACTGCCCACCGGACGGCTCCAGGGCCGCCGCCAGCAGATCACCGGCGTCCGACCCGGTCAGCAGACGCAGATCCGATACGCCGTCGAAGGCGCCGACCGCATCAGGCACAGGCTCGGACGCCGCAGACAGAGGCAGCGGCAGAGAAGACTGCTCAGGGTGCATCGGCAGAGACATGCACCCGACACTGCACGCTCTTGATGAATCGCCCCCGCGGCCTGAATGAGAGTGCCTTCATCTACCGCCCCACCCCGCTTCAGGCTTCCGGCGGCGCCTCCACCCCGGTGTACGCAGCAGTCATGGCGTCAGCCGCCGCCCGAGCCGTAACCGGATCCTCCCCCGGAGCGCCCCTTCAGAGAGAGGGCTGTATTAATTTGCGGCTCCGCCGCGTGGGCGCGACCAGCCACAACGCAAGATCACTTCGTGCCCCCATCCGCAGGGGACCCGTACTCCGCCCGCGGTCCGCTGAGCCGATCCGCGACGAGCGCGAGCCAGCCGCTCGGCGCGTACGGGGCCGGAGGGTCGACTTCCATGCCCAACTCGGCGACGGCGAGGGCGTAGTCGGACTCGTCGAGATCAAGGGCGAGCAGCTCATGCAGCTCACCGACGAGGCGGGCCACGACCTGTGGGTCGGTGGAGGTCCGGTAGTCGTCGACAGCCGCGTCATGGTCGTCGAACTCGTCCGGCATGTCCTGCGAGAACCAGCCGCCGAGGAACTGACCGAGCTCCGGGAAGCGGGCATGCCACTCCCAGTGGGTGGCGGGGGCGGCCGCGGGCGGGACCTCACCCTGTTCGATGCTGTGCTTGAGGTGGTCAGCGAGGCAGTACAGCCACTGCTGGATCTCGCCCTCGGGCAGCCCGACGTCGGGGATCGGATAGAACTCGCCCAGGCGCAGCCGGAGTCGGCCGGGAGGGCTGTCGGCGTACTCGCGCAACTGCCGCTCGGCGACGGCCAGGGCCCACGGGCGGCTGTGCCAGGTCTGCCGCAGATACGCGGTCAGGGCCGCGCTGGGCTTGTCCGGCGTGTCGTCCGCCGGCTGACCGGCGTAGGCACGCATCACCTGGTCCAACTCGCCGTAGCGGCGGTCGTGTTCAAGAGGGCTCAGAGGCACGATGATCAGCTTCTACAGGTAGATCGGAAAGGTGGCGTGGACGGCGAAGCCGTGCGGACGCGCGGCGTCCCGCTTCAGGACCACCCGGGCCGCCCGCACGTCGACGGGCTCCCGCCCCGCCAGCATCATCGCCTGCAGCAGAACCCGCCCCACCGCCTCGGGCCGCGACGGCCAGGACGCCTCGATGGCCAGGCGCGGACGCGTGGACTGGGCCAGCCAGCGGTGGATGACCTGCTCGTTGGCAGTGACGACCTGCTGGGTCGCCCACTGGGCGGTTTCGCGGTCGGGGTAGGTGGCGGTGCGGGTGCGCATCCTAGTCGGCCTCACTCGTGAGCCAGCGCCGCTTCGGTTCCCACAGCGGTGAGTGGGCTTCCTTCAAGTGCTCGATGCACAGGCGGGCGAAGAGGGGAAAGAAGTCGATGAAGTCCTCGGAGCCCGATCCACCGCCCATCGCCTCGCTGCTGAAGAACCTGTCCATCTGTTCCTCCGTGTGGAACAGGGCCAGGGCCTGATAGCACTCGGAGATCACGCTCGGCAGGTGCCAGGGGCAGCGCGGGTGGGTTTCCTCGATGTACATGCGGATGCCTTCTTCCGTGGTGGCATCCTGCATGTCGTCGCTGATCGCGACACCGTCCTGGCCGAAATAGATCGGAAGGATCTGATCGAAACGCGGGAAGCGCAGCCGCAACTCCTGCGTGCTCAGTGGGACTTCTTCCCAGGTTCGCCAGTCGACGTTCCAACCCTCCAGATGCTCGGCAATCTCCCGCAGAACCTCGGGCGTACGTTCCTCGGTGGCCGAATGCGGGATTCGACGGAGCGCCTCGTGGGCGCCTTCTGGAGATTCTTCGAAAAGACTTGCGGCCAACCGAAGCTCGGCAGCAATTTCCCGCAGATTCCGTCCACCATCCTTTTCGGCATTTCGAATTCCACGAATGAGCGTGAATAGCTCCTTCTGCCACTGAGCGGGGTCTTCAGGGATTCTCCTACTCCATCCGTCGTACCGGGACAAGAGCATGCGAGCACCCTCGAGCGCCCAGTAGTCGACGCGTCCGCGATCCTTCATGCGGTCATCCTATCGCTAGAGATCCTTGGGCATCGAGGTCATCACCGTGAAAGGCGGATCGAGATCTTCGTTGTAGATAATGCGCGTTTCAACGCCCTCTACGTATTCGGCCTTGCCAGCTGGGAACGGGTCTCTCTGAATTTCACTCTTCTCGATACTTCTGCCGCTGGTGCCGTACGGCGTCTCTGCCACTCGGACGTCCAGGCGATTACCATTCTCCCTAGCTGGATCGGAAAGCCATTTCTGGATCGTGTCCGCATTCTGGTCGATGTTGTACTGTGTCATCTTCTGCGCCGACTCGAGATCCGCGAAGGACGAGGCGTTGCCCACCTTCGGCTGTCCGTGAGGCCACTCGGTTCCCGGGCGGGGTGGCTTCTTCAGGTCGTCCCGGAGGCGCTGCGCCAACTGGTTGTCGTCCAGGCCGACGTGTTTGCTGAGGGTGTGTGAGTTCTCCAGCCACTCCGTGGACGCGAGGTCGACCTTGTACACACCACGTTCCGCATCACCGGGCGTGCTCCACGAGTGGCCGTCCTTGAACTCGGTCAGCGACCGCGCCCCGAAGGCCTCCGCACGCGCTTCCTCGGCTTCGTAGGTGGGGGCACTCAGAAATGCCTCATGGAGTTCCGGAAGGAGTTTCCGGAGTCGATCGGCACCATCGTGAAATGCCTTGTGACAAGCTTCGACCGCCTGGTTGGCACCTGACTTGTCCATATGGGAACGGAAGGTCAACACCACATCGGCGAAGGTCAGAACGGCGGCCATCTTGGTGAACTCGTCCAGGCTGAAGCTGTCGGGCACAAATTCCCTGACCGTTGCTTTCGTCGCCTCCATAGCAAGGCGCTGCGTGGTCTCACGGCACTTGTCGGCTGCGTCCGCCACATCGTGGAAGGCCAGCTTCATCGCGTCGCCGGTCTTTGTGAGCACTTCGATGATGGGCCGACGATTCGCAGGCGTCTCCTTGAAGTTCGTCCGCCAGTCCCGGCCGCCCGGCTGACTCGGAGGTACGGCATTGCCGTCCTCGTCCCGTCTTCCGCCCCAGGCCGTGGTGCCCCAGATCGACTGGCAGAAGCCGTTCATCGCACTCTGCCACTCGCCGTTGCCACCATCGGTCAGGTACCCGATGCAGTCGGTGAAGTTGCCGGCGGACTTCTGTGCAGCCTTCCCCACAGCCTCCCAGGCATTTCCGATGCTGCGCAGATCGCCGGTCTCGGCCCCCGGGGTGATCTCGTGGGTCTTGCCGAGCCTCAGCCCCTCCTCCACTGCCGGTTTGATCAAGTCCGCCAGAAAGTCGGGGACTTCACCGATGCCGGCGAAGAACGCCATGTCCGTGCCGTCCCCGGTGCCCGTCCACTTGATGGAGGCGACGGGGCCGTACGAGACCTTGCCGACACCGACCGGTGGGTCCCGGCGGGGCGGCGGCCCGTACATACCGCGGGAGTGCCAGTCGGCGGCCATGTAGTTGTTGGCGGTGTTGGTCAGCCCGAGCGAGACACCGCCGACGCTCTGCACGCTCTTTGCCCACACCTGGAGGAACAGCTTGGCCACGTCGTCGTATGCCGCCGCGAAGTCGTCGGCGCCCTCGCCCTTTCCGGCTGCCTGCCGGTAGTGCACGTCCTCGACCAACAGGTCGGCGGCCTTGTGGAAAGTGAACTGTTCGTCCCGGACCAGCGCGGAGGTGTAGTACACGTGGCTGGGTTTGACGTCGAAGCCGCCCCCGCTGCCCGGCGCGGGCTGCTTCAGCTGCTCGCGCTCCCATGCGCGGCGGGCGCCGGACGGCCGGCCGTCGGGCTCGGTGGCCGGCGGGGGCGGTGGTTCGTAGTTCGGATCCGGGGAGGTGCCGGGACTCGGTTCGGGCTGGGGGGTGCCCGGTTCGGGAGCCGGCTGGGTGTCGCCCGCGGAAGGACTGGCGGAGGGACTCGGCTGCGGGGGAGGCGGAGTGGCCATCAGCCGGCGCCCCAGCCCCGCAGCACCGCCTGGTGCGCGGCCGCGTAGTTGGTGTGACTCGCGGTCGCGCGCTCATGGAGCCACTTCTGGGCCGCTTGCAGGTCCTGGGCCGAGCGGTCCCATTCGTCGAGCTTGTCGACGAAGGCCTCGCGGGCCTCGCCCTCCCAGGACAGCACGACCGGTACGACGCGGTCGTAGAGATCGTCCAGCTTGCCGTTGAGCTTCTTGAGGATGTCCTCCAGCTCTCCGGCGAGGTCCTGGAGGGTGGCGAAGGAGACGGCTATGTGGTCGTCGGAAGCGGGCCCGGTCGGCATGATCCCCCATGGATGTCAGTAACTACGGATGCCAGTAACTACGCCTGCACAGTGGGCAGTTGTCGACGCCGGTCAGTAAGTGTCGAGGCTGCTGCGCGGCGTCGACGGCGGCGGCTGGGTGTTCGGCGTCGACAGCTGGTCGGCCTCGCTGCCGACGTCCACCTGGATCTGCCGCAGCTGCGCGACCACGTCGAGCTCCTGCTCGGTGAAGCCGTCCCGGCTCATCCGTACGGCCTGCTCGAGATGCCGCATCACTTCGCGGATGCGTACGGCGTCCTCGGCCGCCGCCCGGTGAAACTTCCGGTACGCGGTGGCCGCCGGCCCCTGCCAGCCCGCCTCGATACGGTCCACGAGCGCGTCCATGCGCTTGACCTGCTTGTCCAGGTGGTCCTGCGTGTCATCCAGGTCGTTGGCAAGCTTCGTCAGAGCCTGGGAAGAGACCCGGAGGTCCGTTCCACCGCCCTGCCCCGGACCCGCTCCGTCCGCACCGTTCACAGCGTTCACACTCATGCCCTTACCTCTGCCCCCGTCGCTTCGGCATCACGAGTCTCTTCCCGCCCCGGCAATCGTACGTACGTCGGAACGGCGCCGTGAACGTCACGTTGACGCCCCACCAGCCCGAGCCCCAAGCTCACCCCCATGACCCCGCACCCCTACACCCGCTACGTAGCCATGGGCGACAGCCAGACCGAGGGCATCGGCGACGGCGACGAGGCAACCGGGTACCGCGGCTGGGCAGACCGCCTCGCAGAACTCCTGGCGGAAGCCCAACCAGACCTCACGTACGCCAATCTCGCCGTACGCGGAAAGGTGACCGCCCAGATCAAGGCGGAGCAACTCGCCCCGGCCCTGGCGCTCAAGCCGGACCTGGTGACGGTCGTGGCAGGCATGAACGACCTGCTCCGCCCCAGCTTCGACGCCGAGCAGGTCATGGCGGACATCGAGGAGATCTTCGCGCGGCTCACCGAGTCGGGTGCCCAGGTGGTCACCGTCACGTACCCCGACATGGGGAAGCTCTCCCCGCTCGCGCGCCGCGCGCTCCCCCGCGTCCTCGACCTCAACATCCGCCTGCGCGCCGCCGCGGAACGCCACGACGTCGCCGTACTGGACGTCTTCCCGCACCCGGTCACCACCGACCCCCGCCTCTGGAGCCAGGACCGCATCCACGCCGGCCCGCTGGGCCACGCCCGCATCGCCTCGGGCATGGCCCACACCCTCGGCCTGCCGGGCCACGAGGACTGGTCGGCGCCGCTGCCTCCGCTCGCGCCCGTCCCCACCCTGCGCGCCCTGAGCGCCGACACACTCTGGGCCGTGGGTTTCCTGGGCCCATGGCTCTGGCGGCGACTGAGGGGCCGCTCCTCGGGCGACGGACGTACGGCCAAACGCCCCGAACTGACCCCGTGGACGGACCAATCCACGAAGCCCCACTCCTGACACCCCGACACCTCCCCCCACCCCGCACCGGGATAGCCTTCGCGAAGCGGGAACGGGCGGCGTCTACCCACCAGGAGACGGAACGACCCGGAGAGCATCGTCTCGACGGACCAGCGCACATGGGACGTGAGCGGGCTCACGCAGGCGGGGCGGAGTAGGCGGCCGTCGCGTAGAAGGGGTCAACGACGGAACCACACCACAGGTTCCGGTACTACTTCATTGCCCGTCGTGACCTGCCGTGATACACAGAGTGACCGTACGTCTAATCGCATACCGTCCCACGCCCCGCAGGGGTCCCTGAGGGCCGGCGGCAAGCCGTACGTACGAAACCCGCCAACCAATGACGCCAAGTCGACATACGACAGCGTCTTTGTCGGGGACAATGATGCCTGACCTCTGCGCAGAGTGGCAGGGGATGCGGAACTACCCACAAGGGGCGGTGACTTACATGTTCTTCGCAGCCGAAGAGGGCGACATCACCACGATCATCGGCGGAATCGCCCCGGACTGGGGCCCGTTCGGCGACTTGGGCAATGAGGCGCGGGTGATGATCGAGGTCGTGATGGCGGTCGCCATCCTGCTCTGCCTCGGCATCGCGATCTGGGGCGCGGCGAAGCAGCGTATCGGCGCGACGGCCCTGCGCGACACCTTCAGCGCCGAACAGGGCAAGGGCCTCATCATCGCGGGCCTCACCGGGGTCTTCATCATCGGCTCCCTGGGCACGCTGTTCACCATCGTGTACGGCATGGCCGTGTAGGCCCGCCCGGCCCGCAGACCCGGCCGGGCGCGCCCGGTTCCCTCCAACCCACCCGTCCGACGTGCCCACCGGCTGAGGTTGCGTTTCCCTGATGTCGAGTCACCACACCGCGCCCGTGAAGGAAGCAGCGCGGCTACCGTCGTACTACGACTACGCGGTCCAGCATGAGGTTGAGGGGGCGTACGCGGCATGAGTCTCGGCGACGAGCACGGTTCGCGCGGCGACAACGACGGGTACGGGGGCTCCGGCCAGACCCGTACGCGGTACCCCGACAGCGCCGGCGACCCCTACGGCGGCGCGCGCCGCGGGGGCCGTTCGTCCTCCCGCAGCCTCATCACGGTGGTGGGCGTGGTGGTGCTCCTGATCGCGGCCATCGCCTTCGCGAATCGTGGTGGCGGTGATTCCGGATCGTCGGACGGGGACGGGGAGAGAGCGGAGGCGGCGCCTACGGCCGCGTCCGGGGAGCAGCCGGTTCAGTCGAAGGCCGGGGGAATCCCCACCGGTTACGCGCACGACGAGCAGGGAGCGCAGAGTGCTGCGGCGAACTACGCGGCCGCGCTGGGCTCCGACGGCATGTTCAACGCCTCCAAACGGCGCGAGATCGTGAAGACCGTCGCAGCTCCCAGCGCCCTGGACAAGCTCCAGTCCGGATTCGCCGCCGACTACTCAGCGGCTCTCCTCAAGAGAATCGGCCTGGACGAGGACGGCAACGCGCCCTCCGGAAGCACCTTCGTCAACCGCACGCTTCCCGCTGGCACCAAGGTCACGTCCTCCAGCGCCGACGCAGCCACTGTCGAGGTCTGGTGCAACGGACTGTTCGGGCTCACCGGCGAGAGCACCACCAACCCGGTGACCAGCAGCTGGTTCACCGTGACCATGAAGCTGAGCTGGAGCGGTGACGACTGGAAGGTCCTGGAGACCAGTCAGAAGACCGGTCCGACTCCTGTCAACGGCGACAATCCCATCTCCGGGGCCGACGAGATCGGCAAGGCAGTCGAGGAGTTCGGAGGGTTCACGTATGCCAGGTAGCCCGCACCGCGTACTAAAGCTCACCGGCGTCGTAGCTGCCGTACAGACCACAGCCGTGCTGCTGGCCTCGCACGCCTACGCCGCGGAATCCCCGACGCCAGCGCCGTCCGACGACCCCTGCGAGCTGATCGCCGGCCCTGCCAGGGAGTACTGCGAGGAAGAAGGCGGCTCCGGAGGAGGAGGCGGCGGAGGCGGCCTAACCGACCCCACCTCCACCCTCGACCCCCTCTCCTCCCTCGCCAAAGGCTGCGCAGACGCCGCCTCCTGGACCATCGACAAGCTCAGCGAAGCCGTCAAAGAAACGGCGAACGTCGACTTCACGAACCCCAAGTTCCTCCAGCAGTACGCAGTCGTCTTCGCGGCCTCGACGATCCTCACCCTCATCCTCTGGCTGCTGGCGGTCGCCAAGCGGGCCGTACGAGGCGTGCCGCTCACCACGGCCATCTCGGAGGCGATCGGCTTCCTCTGGCTGACCGTCCTGGCGTCGGCCTTCACGCCGCTGATCCTCTACACGGTCGTCTCGGCGACCGACGGCGTATCAGAAGTCCTCGCTCAGACGACCGGCAACCAGACGGACACCTTCTTCGGCAACTTCTCCGGCGCCCTGGAGAAGGGCGAGGACATCGGCGGCGGCCCGATCATGCTGATCGTCGTCTCCCTCGTGTCCATCCTCGCAGCGGGCGTCCTGTGGCTGGAGCTGGTCATCCGAGCCGCCCTGCTCTATGTGGGCGCGCTGCTCGGCACCGTCGTGTACGCGGGCCTGGTCGACAAGAACCTGTGGGGCCACGTACGCCGCTGGGCGGGCATCATGATCGCGGTGATCCTGGTGAAGCCGGTGATCGTGATCGTGCTCGGCCTCGCGGGCGCGCTGTCCGCCGAGGACGGGCCCGACGCCTTCTCGGCCGTCGTGTCCGGCCTCGCCATCATCCTGCTGGCCATCTTCGCGAGCGCGATGATCTACCGCTTCGTACCGGGCTTCGGCGACGAGATCGCCAACTCCCGCAACAACCGCATCATGCAGGGCGCCGAAGGCAAGGCCGCGGCCGTCATCAGCTCCCCGGCCACCCTCGTCGCGCAGGGCATCAAGACACACAGCACCCGCGCCGACAACAACGGCGGCGGTGGCGGAGGCAACAGCGGCGGCGGTGCCCGCCCCGCCAACGCGGCCTCCGCCGGCGTAGCCGCCCACAGCACCCGCCCCTCCTCCAACGGAGGCGGCGGAGGCGGATCCGTCCCCGCCGCACCCCCGCCGCGCAACAGCCCGGCGAACACCCCCCATGCCGGCACACGTAACAGCAGCAGTAGTACCAACCGCTCGGGAGGTGAAGGGCGTTGACGACCGAGTCCCATGTGTCCCATCCGGTCACGCCCCGCCGTACATATCTGATCGGCCGCGCCCGGCCGAACGCGATCGTCGGCAAGAACCGCGAATCCGGCGAGATCGCGCTGATCATCGTGGGCGCGTTCCTCGGCATGATGTGCGGCCTGCTCGTCCCCGTCCTCTCCCTGCGCATCGTCCTGCTCGTGGGCTTCCCGATGGTGGCGCTCGCCGCGGTGTACGTGCCGTACAAGCGCCGCACGTTCTACAAATGGTTTGAAATCAACCGCAGTTACAAGCGGACGCTCCGCAACGGCACGACGTACCGCAGCAACGTCATGGAAGCCGGCACCCGCATCGACGGCCGTGAGATCGAGGTCGGCCCGCCGCCCGGCATCGGACGCATTACGTGGCTGGCGGCGCCCTTCGGCCCCGACGAGATCGCCGTCCTCCTGCACGCCGACCGGCGCACCGTCACGGCCGCGATCGAGATCGAGGGCCCGGGCGTCGGCCTGCGCGACTCCGAGGACCAGGAAGCCCTCGTCGACCGCTTCGGGGTGCTGCTGAAGCACGTCGCGAACGGCGACGGCTTCGTCACCCGCCTCCAGATCCTCGCCCGCACCCTCCCCGCCGACCCCGACGCCCACGCCAAGGACGTCGCCGTACGAGGAGACGAGCGCGCCCCCGGCTGGCTGCAGCAGTCGTACGACCAGCTCCAGTCCATGGTGTCCACCAGCAGCGAGCAGCACCGCGCCTACCTCGTCGCCTGCATGCACTACTCCCGCGAACTCGCCGCCGAGGGCCACGCGATGGCACGGGCCGCGCGCCCGCAGGGCGGCAAGAAGCTCGACAAGGACGCGGGACTCGCGGTCGTGATGGCGCGTGAGCTGACGGACATCTGCTCGCGGCTGCAGGAAGCCGACATCCGCGTACGGCAGCCACTCGGACAGGGCCGCCTGGCCTCCCTCGTCCACTCCATGTACGACCCCGACCACCCCATCGACCACATCCAGGCGATGACGAAACGCAACGCCTGGCCGGCCGAGCTGGACGCCATGGAGGCCACGTACCTCCAGGCGAAGACCCGCGAGTCCTCCACCCGCGCGCCCTGGTGCCACGCCACGGCCTGGGTGAAGGAGTGGCCGATGACCCCGGTGGGCGTCAACTTCCTTGCCCCGCTGCTCGTCCACACCCCCGACGTCATCCGCACCGTGGCCGTCACGATGGACCTCGAACCCACCGAGATCGCCATCGAGCGGATGCTGACCGAGAAGACGAACGACGAGGCGGAGGCCAGCCGCCAGGCCAAGATGAACCGGACCGTAGACCCCCGCGACATCGCCTCGCACAACCGCCTCGACCAGCGCGGCGAGGACCTCGCGAGCGGTGCGGCCGGCGTCAACCTCGTCGGCTACATCACCGTCTCGTCCCGTAACCCCGAGGCACTCGCCCGCGACAAACGGACGATCCGCGCCTCGGCCGGCAAGTCGTATCTGAAACTCGAGTGGTGCGACCGCGAGCACCACCGCGCCTTCGTCAACACACTCCCGTTCGCGACCGGCATCCGGAGGTAGGACTCTATGCGGGACCCGCTGTCCGCCCTCACGGAAACCTTCACGTCGTTCCTGTTCGGCAAGGTCGAGACGACCCGCCTGCCGGTGCGCACCTCGACGGGCCAGGCCCAGGCGGTCTACCTCCCGACCGCCGCACCCGGCCTCGGCGACTCCGGCGTCATCATCGGCCGTGAGGTGTATTCCGGGAAGGGCTACATCTACGACCCCTTCCAGCTGTACGGGCAGCAGCTCCCGGCGCCCCACTGGCTCGTGCTCGGCGAGTCCGGCAACGGCAAGTCGGCCCTGGAGAAGACGTACGTACTACGGCAGTTGAGGTTCCGCGACCGCCAGGTCGTCGTACTCGACGCACAGGGCGAGGACGGCGTGGGCGAATGGAACCTCATCGCCCAGCAGCTGGGGATCACCCCCATCCGCCTCGACCCGACAGCGGCCCTGGACATGGGAATCCGCCTCAACCCGCTCGACCCGTCGATCACCACGACGGGCCAGCTGGCCCTGCTCCGGACGATCATCGAGGTCGCGATGGGTCACGGCCTCGATGAGCGCTCCGGCTTCGCCCTGAAGGTCGCGCACGCCTACGTCAACGGGACGATCACCAACCGCCAGCCCGTCCTCACCGACATCGTCGAGCAACTGCGCCACCCCGAGCCGGAGTCGGCCGAGGCGATGAACGTCGCCCTGGACGACGTACGGGCCTGGGGTCTGGACGTGGCACTCGTCCTGGACCGCCTGGTCGACGGCGACCTGCGCGGCATGTTCGACGGCCCGACGACGGTCGGCATCGACCTCGACGCCCCGCTCATCGTCTTCGACCTGTCCCACATCGACCGCAACTCCATCGCCATGCCGATCCTGATGGCCATCGTCGGCGTATGGCTGGAGCACACCTGGATCCGCCCCGACCGGAAGAAGCGCATCTTCCTCGTCGAGGAGGCCTGGCACATCATCAACAGCCCGTTCGTGGCCCAACTCTTCCAGCGGCTGCTGAAGTTCGGCCGACGGCTGGGTCTGTCTTTCGTGGCGGTGGTGCACCACCTGTCCGACGTGGTGGACGGAGCGGCGGCGAAGGAGGCGGCGGCCATCCTGAAGATGGCGTCGACGCGGACGATCTACGCCCAGAAGGCGGACGAGGCGAGAGCGACGGGCCGGGTCCTGGGCCTCCCTCGCTGGGCGGTGGAGATCATCCCCACCCTCTCGCCCGGCATCGCGGTGTGGGACGTCAACGGCAACGTCCAGGTGGTCAAACACCTGATCACCGAGATGGAACGCCCCCTCGTCTTCACCGACCGCGCCATGACCGAGTCGTCCGCCCCCGACCTGTCGGACGACGCGCTACGGGCCGCCGAGCTGGAGGCTGAGGAGCGAGCAGCGACGTTCATGGAGCAACACCTGAGCGATCTCGACGACTCGTCCGAGTCCACGGTGGCGTAAGAGCGACAGGGGCGAGATGAGACCGTACGAGCGAGGCCGGGAGCACGAACGCGGTGAAGGGGGCGTCCCCGACGGCCTGGTGATCGGGGTGCTCGCGTTCCTCCTGGGCATGACCGTCCTGGTGTGGTCGGCAACAGGCCTCGCCGGCCTCTTCGACCACGGCTCCTGGCCCTCCAAGGTCACCTTCGGCCGTACGCCCCTGGCGATGCGCCACCTGATCCAGCAACCGCACGACGTGGCGGGCGCCTGGCCGGAGACTCCGGAGGGCCAGCTGTCGGGGTACGGGCTGTTCTGGGGGCTGTTGATCGGCCAGTTGATGGTGCTGGTGGTCCTGACCGTGTTCGTGATGGGCACGGTGGCGAGGTGGCGGGCGGTGAGGGCTGCCCGACGACACAAGGCTGCCGCGTACGGCTCGGAGCTCCGGCCGGGGGACACGGCCACGGCTGGTTCGGGCGCTGCATCTGGGGACGGGGGGCTGCCGCCGGGTGGGGCGTACGGTCCGGGGGACGGAGGGCTGCCGGGTGGGCAGCCCGGCTCGGTACCGGCGCCGGGGGCGGCATACGGCTCGGGGGTTCAACACGGGGACTCGGGGCTCCCACCAGGCGGGGTGCCCGGCTCGGGACGAGAGCCGGGCGGAGCGTATGGCTCGGAGGCTCGGCCTGGGGGTGAGGCTGGTCCGGACGGTCGGCCCTGGGCCGGCTCGGGGCTCCCACCAGGCGCCGATGCCGATACTGGCTCGGGCTTCCCCGCCGGGGGCGCGACCGTCCCAGGGTTCCCGCCTTCCGCCGGCACGGAAGTCCCGTCTGCGGGCGCGACTGGCTCCGGCCAACCATTTTCGGCCGACTCTGGCGCGGGTTACCCGGCCGGGGACGCGGCAGGCTCGGGGCTGCCGCCCGCGGCCGGCTCCGGCTCCGGCCATCCGTCTTCGACCGGCTCCGCCCCAGCCCTTCGGCCCGCGACCGCCTCCGGCCCGGCTTACCCCCACACGCCCACTCCCCCCACAGCCCCCTTCCTCCCAGGAGGACCGACGGGCCCGGCGGCGGAGCCGCCGTCCGGGGCGGCTCCCTATGCAGCCGACAGTAAACGGGCGGGTGGGTGGGAAAAGCCCCCCATCCCAAACCCGCGCAGCCCCGTCGTCGTCCTCGGCCCCCCACAAACCCGCCACCCCCTCGCCACCGAAGCCGTACGGGACGCCGAGGGCCCCGCCCTCGTCATCACCTCCAACCCCACCCTCTGGTCGGACACCAAGGACGCCCGGGCAAAACTCGGTCCCGTCCTCCTCTACGACCCCTCCCACCTCTGCGACACCCCGGCCCGCCTCCACTGGTCCCCCTCAACCGGCTGCCAGGACAAGGACACCGCGAGGGCCAGGGCGGCAGCCCTCCTCGCCCCGGTCCGCCCCACCGCCAAAATGGACCAGGCGGTCGCAGACGTCGCGGAAACTCTCCTGCGCAGCTACCTCCACGCCGCCGCAGCAGACGGCCGCACCATCCGCCACCTCCACCGCTGGGCCCAGGGCACCGGGGTCCAGGAAGCCGTACGCATCCTCCGTACGAACCCCAAGGCCGCCTCCGGCTCCGCAGGCGAACTCGAGGCCGCCCTCACCTCGTACCCCGAACGCCGCGACATCGCCCAGGAGTTGACAGCTCGCGCCCTCTCCTCCCTCTTCACAGTGAACGTCCGCGAGGCCTGCACCCCCAACCGAACTGACGCCCTCACCCTGGATTCCTTCGTCAACGAAGGGGGCACGCTTTATGTGGTGGGTGAACCCATCGAGGACCCCAAAACGAACCCGAGCGCGATGCCACTTCTGACGGCCCTCGCCTCAAGCGTGGTCGAGCGCGGCCGGCGCATGGCCGAACGGTCATCCTCCGGCCGCCTCGACCCACCACTCACCCTCGTCCTGGACGACGTGGCCGCGGTGGCGCCCCTCCCCCAGCTCCCGGACCTGCTCACCACAGGAGCCGACCGAGGCATGCCCACCCTGGCCCTCCTCCGCTCCCGAGAACAGGCCCGCACCCGCTGGCCCAACCAGGAGCTCCCGGCCTAGCACCTCAGGGCCGCTTCATCACGAACTCCAGCTCCCGCACGGCGGGATCACCCGGCACAGGAACGGTCTTCCCCGTCGGTACGAACCCGATCTTCCGGTAGAACCCCTCGGCCCGCGCGTTCCGCTCGTGCACGAACAGCCGCACCCGCTCGACCCCGGCCGCTTCCCAGGCCCACTCCAGGGCGTGTGCGAAGAGCCTCTCGGTAAGCCCCACCCCTCGCGCCTCGGGCCGCACAAAAACCCCCACGAGATGCCCCTGCCGCACCTCACTCACACCCCCGAACGTCCCCTCGACCCCCGCCTCCTCAACAAGCACAACCACCGACCCGACCCACCGCCCGTCGCCCTCCTCGGCCACGAACTGCCGCCGCTCGGCCACACCCTCCGCAGCCCCCGCCGCCCGCTCCCGCCAGAAACCGTCGGGCTTGGCCACGGCCTCCTCGTACGTCTCGAGAAAAGCGAGATGCGCCACCGGGTCCCGCAGCCCAGCCAGCCGCAGCTCCTTCACCGCGGGCCACTCGTCGGCACGTATGGAACGGATCACAGGGTCCATGGGCGCCACCGTAATACCCAGGTACTACGCCCTCACTCGATTTCCCGCCACCGCCCGACGCCCCGCCCCTGCACCGCATACGAGGATGTCCCCGTGGCAACTCGCGAACAGGACTGGCAGGGCGACTGGACCCACAACGGGCAACCCCTCACCCGCCAGTTCCACCACCTCGTCCAGCGGGTACGCGCCTTCGACCGACGCCGCTCGTGGGTGTGGGACGTCCTGCTCACCGGCTTCTACGTCACCGCCTGCCTCACCGACTTCCTCAGCGGCGGCTGGAAGAGCGTCACGGAGAACCCCGATACACCGACGTGGCTGCTCGGAGCGATGTCCCTGGGCTTCTCGGCCCCGCTGTTCTGGCGCCGCAGCCATCCCTTCGCAGTCCTGCTGGTGATGCTGCCGTTCTCCGTCGCCAACGTCTGGTCGGGCGCGGTCCTGCAAGCCTCCACGACTCTGCTCGTCGTCATCTTCAACATCGCTCTACGCACCCGCTTGCGCACCCTGCTCTGGTCCTACGTTCTCGCCGTGGCACCCTTCTGGATCGCCGGTTTCCGCTACCCCGACGATCAGGGCGGCCCCGGCGCACTCATCGTCCCGGTCATGATGGGCCTCGCTCTGTCGGCAGTCGGCGGCATAGCCGTCCGCACCCGCCAGGAGTACCTGGCCTCGCTCCACGAACGCGCCCGCCAGCTGGAAGTAGAACGCGACCAGCAGACCCAACTCGCCGCGGCAGCGGAACGCACCCGCATAGCCCGCGAGATGCACGACATCATCGGCCACAACCTCTCGGTCATCACAGGCCTCGCCGACGGCGGCTCCTACGCGGCAGCCAAGTCCCCGGAACGAGCCGCCCAGGCCCTGGAAGCCATCGGCACGACCAGCCGCCAGGCCCTCACCGAACTCCGCCGCCTCCTCGACGTCCTACGCGAGGAAGCCCCCACCGCCGAACTGACCCCCCAGCCCTCCCTCAGGGACCTCGACCACCTCATCGAAGGCGTACGATCCGCCAGCCTCCCCGTGCGCATCAAGACCCACGGCCGCCCACACCCCGTCTCCACCGGCACCCAGATAACGATCTACCGCGTGATCCAGGAAGCACTCACAAACACCCTCAAACACGCAGGCCCCGGCGCCACTTCACAAGTCTCGATCTCATACGAAGACGGAGGCGCCGTCACAGTGACAGTCACCGACACCGGCCGAGGAGGCCCTCATCCCAACGGCACCCGAGGCCGCGGCCTGACCGGAATGCGCGAGCGAACCGCCCTGTACAAAGGAACACTTGAGGCAGGCCCGCTGCCGACCGGCGGCTGGCGGGTCCACCTTCATCTCCCAGCCACTCAGGCCCTCCCTGCACCGAAGGAAGCAACTCCGTGACCACCGTCCTCATCACCGACGACCAGCCCCTCCAGCGCCTGGGCTTCCGCATGCTCCTGGAGAGCCAGGACGACATGACGGTGCTGGGAGAGGCGGGCAACGGCACGGAGGCGATCCGTATGTCGGCCGACCTCCGCCCGGACGTCGTCCTCATGGACATCCGCATGCCCGGCCTCGACGGCATAGAGGCCACCCGCCGCATCATCGCGTCCGGCGATCGCACCCGCGTCCTCATCCTTACCACCTTCGACCTCGACGAGTACGCGTATGCCGGCTTACGCGCAGGTGCCAGCGGCTTTCTCATCAAGGACGCACTCCCCGAAGAACTGCTCTCAGGAATCCGTGCAGTGTCGACAGGAGATGCGGTGGTGGCCCCAAGCCTGACCCGACGACTCCTCGACGCATACGTCCAGCACCTACCATCCACGGCCCCGACCGACTCCACTTCCCTGGACCCCCGACTCGCTGTCCTGACAGAACGAGAACGGGAAATCCTCACCGTCATCGGTCAGGGCTGGACAAACGCCGAGATCTCTTCCCGATTTCATCTCGCGGAGTCGACGGTAAAGACGCACGTGAGCAGAATTCTCGCCAAGACGGGGGCGAGAGATCGGATTCAGGCGGTGATCCTGGCGTACGACACAAGGCTGGTATGGCCGTCCTGAAATGCAGAAAGCCCCACACCAAAAGGTGTGGGGCTTTCTCAATGTTTGTTCGGCGGTGTCCTACTCTCCCACAGGGTCCCCCCTGCAGTACCATCGGCGCTGTG
>NZ_JNWJ01000079.1:0-29991 GCF_000716805.1 Streptomyces yerevanensis
AGTCGTTCCCACTCGGCATCCGTCAGATCACCCCGTCCCATGTCCATATCAACGACTTGGGAACGGAGTCGTCACATGATCGACCGGACAAGTCCTAGTAGGGCTTGGTCAGGTTCGCATTGGGGTGGGTATGTCGCGGTGGCAGGTGGGGCAGGCACCGGACCAGAGGGCGAGGAGTGTCTGTAGCTCGCGGACGACCTGGTAGAGGCTCAGGCCGGCGCCGCGTCTTTTGGGGCCCGGGCCAGCCGTTGCAGGGTGCAGAAGGCGTGCGCGACGGAGACGAGGGTGACGTGGTGGTGCCATCCGTTGAAGGTGCGGCCCTCGAAGTGGGCAAGCCCCAGAGCCTGTTTCATCTCCCGGTAGTCGTGCTCGATGCGCCAGCGGAGTTTGGCGAGGTGGACCAGGGTGGTCAGCGGCATGCCGGAAGGCAGGTCGGACAGCCAGTACTGCACCGGTTCGCTCGCGCCGGCGGGCCATTCGGCCAGCAGCCAGCACACGGGCAGTTCCGGGCCCTCGACGTGCTGGCGGACCTCACGTCCGGCAGACCGGACGCGCAGGGCCACGAAGCGGGAGTACATCCGCTTGCGGCCCGAGCGGCCGGTGCCGGGCCGGGAGCCCTGGCGCCACTGCACCGGCCTTGCCGCCTTCCGGCCCGCCGCGATGACCAGCTCCTTCACCGGCCGCGGCTTGTCGGGATACTTCGCCACCGGCGGGCGTCCCGTCCCGGAGTACGGCCCGGCCACCAACGCCGCGTCGGCGGGCTGGGCCGACAGCGTGGTGGAGATCCCCACCACGTAGTTCAGGCCGCGGTCCTGCAGTGCGTGCCGGAAAGCGGCGGCGTCGCCATATCCGGCGTCCGCGACGGCCAGCGGCACCTCGAGTCCCCAGGAGCGGGTCTCATCGAGCATGTCCAGGGCCAGCTGCCACTTCTCCACATGCCCGACATCGTCCGGGATGCCGCAAGCGGTGCGGCGGGCGACCTTGTCCGCATCGGCCTCCGGTGAGGCGGGATCCCAGGTCCTGGGCACAAACAGCCGCCAGTTGACCGCCGCCGAGGCATGATCGGACGCGAGGTGGAGCGAGACGCCGACCTGGCAGTTGGTGACCTTGCCCGCAGTGCCGGTGTACTGCCGCGATACGCAGGCCGACGCGCTCCCGTCCTTGAGGAACCCAGTGTCGTCGAAGACCAGGGCCTCGGGCCCGATCGCCTCCTCCATCCGCCAGGCGAGCTGGGCCCGGATGTGTGCCGGGTCCCAGGGGCTGGTGGTGATGAAGTTGGCCAGCGCCTGACGATTGCCGTCCTCGCCCAGCCGGGCGGCCATCGGCTCGACCGACTTACGCTGCCCGTCGGTCAGTAGTCCTCGCAGGTAGACCTGCCCCCACCGGCGCTGATCCTTGCGCGCGAACGGCTCGAACACCTCCGCCGCGAACATGTCCAACTCACCACGCACCACAGCAATCTCGTCCGGAGTCACACACTCTCAACGCCACACCGGGCCCGGAGGACACGCACCACCACAACCGACCTGACCAAGCCCTACTAGTGTCCTGCGCCAGAAATGACGAGGCTAAGTGCGTAGGCTGTTTTCATGGCGTCGCGGGGTCCTCGTGCTGTCGAAGTCATACTGTCTGCCGAGGAGCGGGCAGAGCTGGTGCGTTGGGCGGGTGGTGCGGTGTCGGCCCGTGTGGCGGAGCGGGCCCGGATCATTCTGGCCTGTGCGGAGGGAGCGTCAAATACCGGTGTAGCAGCGGATTTTGGGGTGTCCACGGAGACGGTGCGCAAGTTGCGCTCGCGGTTCGTGGCCCGGCGGGTGGCGGGGCTGGTGGACGAGCCGCGGCCGGGCCGGCGCAAGCCGGAGCTGGTGCTCTCCGAGGCCGAGCATGCGGAGCTGACGCGCTGGGCACGGCGGGCGAAGACCCGTGAGTGTGGTGGCCAGCGCGGCCGCGACGATGGCCGGCCAGTACCTGGCGCGCGGCTTCATGGGGAGCCCGCACGCGATCGTCGTTGTCACCGGTCGTTCCCGGCGGGTCAGGCGTCCAGGGGGCGCCAGGCCGGACCGTCGCCGTCCCGCCGGACCTGCCCGAACACGACGTCGGCGAAGTGGGTGCCGAAGCCGATTGTGTCGGGTTCTTCCAGCTCGGCGACGAGACGGCGGCGGTGGTCGGCGGACCGAACGGGGTCGTAGTCGGCGGCCGCGGACCATTCGGGGTGGTCGACCTGGATCGGTGAGTGCAGGGCGTCGCCGAAGGCGATCAACCGCCGCCTGCCCGACGTGATGACGTACTCGGCATGCCCGGCCGTGTGACCGGCGGTGATCCGGACTCGCACACCGGGGAAGATCTCCTGACCGTCCGTCACCGTGCGCACATACGGTGCCAGGCCGGTAACCTCCTCGGCCATGCCGTGCTCCGCCAAGATGTCTCGCTGAGCCCATTCCGGCTCGGACACCAGGTAGTCGGCCTGGGTGAACGCGGGCCGGTCACCGCCCGGGGCGGAGGGCCAGGCCCAACCGATGTGATCGGGGTGCAGGTGCGTGAACGCCAGCACCTCGATCTCTTCCGGCCTACGGCCGAGTTCGGCCAGATTGTCCAAGAGCGCACCCCCATGGATAACGCCACGGGGGGTGCCCGGGTCGGGCGGCAGCGTCTGCGGCCCGAACCCCGCGTCGATCAGCAACGCGCGATCGCCGTTCTCCACCAGCAGGGCGCCGATGCTCGCCACGAGGTGGCCGGAGGCGTCCAGGTAGTCCGGGTGTCCGGCCCACACCTCATCGGTGGTGGCCCGGAGCCAACCGCGGGGCGGGAGCCGCACGTCCCCGTCCGGCACGAAGGACACCCTCGTGTCGCCCAGCCATACCGAGCGGATACCCGCCGGCCGCCGCAGCCGCTTGCTCTGGTCAACCGCGGAGTTCATCACCATGGTCCCTCTCCCCCTTCGGTGTCAGCTCGTCGCCGCGTCTCCCGGCGGCGACCACGCCACCATAAGCGTCAAGCTAGAAACATTCAAGCTCTAATTATTCTGGCTTGATGGACTTGCTAGGGTGGATGCATGCCGACGCCCCCGGAACCGCAAGCCATCGCCGAGCGAGAGCTGTGCGGTCTGGTGAACGGACTGGCCCAGCAGATCGCCGATCACGTACGCGAACGCGCCGTCACCCTTGGCCTGACGGCAGCCCAGGCGACCGCGCTGCGGGAGTTGACCGGGCCGATGACCATGCGCGAGCTCGCCGAACGCATGAGCTGCGAGCCCTCCAACGCCACCTTCGTCGTCGATAAGCTCGAGAAACAGGGCCTGGTCGAGCGCCACGCGCATCCCACCGACCGCCGCGCCAAGCTCCTCATCCTCAACGCTGAGGGCACTGCCCTCCGCGAACGGCTCCTCGAACTCCTCGCCCAGGACTCACCGCTGGCCGGCCTCACCCCCCAGCAGCAGCGCGTCCTTCAGGACCTGCTCGAGCAGGCCATCATCCGGTCATGAGCTGACGCCGACAAAAGGAGATAGGCCCGGCCGAGCCACCTCAACCGATCCACAACTCTTGACAATGACTCCCGCTGCGGAGCCCTCGGTGCTGACACCACCTCGGTCGGAGTTGGTCATTTCCGGTCTTCGTCCTGCGCGTACTGCGGTCTGTCAGACTCGGGTCGCGGCGGACGAACTGGGGGAACCGCGGACAGCGGTGGGCGGCATTGTCCGCAGTCTGGGCGCGCGATGGCGCGCCGGGTCCGACTGCCCCGCCGCAGTCCCGCAGTTCGGCGCGGTGGCCGCGAAACCCTGACCAACTCGCGCGGCGTACGACGAGGTGATGGCCCTGGGATCATTCGTCGGCGGGCACCACCCTGGTCACCTTGCCGTCGGTGTCGGCCTCCAGAAAGCCGCCCTCGTTGTACTCGTTGCTGAGGTACACGGCCATACCGGCGGGGGTGTCGAACACGTCGCTCGGCTGCCGGATAAGCAAGTAGCGGCTCGTGACACTGTTAACCTTCAGCTTCTTTTCGGCCTCGGCCAGCAGTGCGGGGACCTCGTCCCAGTCGAATCCGTCCAGGCTCATCGGCTGCTCGCTTTCGGGCAGCGTGCCCTTGATGATTCCCTTCTCCACGCCCCGGTCGACGCGGTAGGTGTAGGTGTCGTACCTGGTCCGACTGCCCTTGACCATCACGTCGGCGGAGACGTACTCGGGATATACCGAGAAGTCGCCGAACTGGTCGCTGCCCGTCTCCTCCTTGAAAGCCCTGATCGCGGTGCGGATGCCGTCGGGCGTCAGCAGGTCGGTGGTCCTCTCCTGTTTCGTCTCCGGGGACGTGGGCGTCGAGGTATCGCCCGTCGACGGCCTCGCACTCGCGCCGCTCGGGGAATCCCCGGAGGACGAGGATCCGGACTTGTCAGCGCCCGGCAGCAGTACCCACACCAGGACCGCGGCAAGCACCGTGCCGGCAGCGGACAGGACGACCGCGGCCCAGCGCCCTCGCCGAGCCGGGCGGGCGGGCGTCGGCGCACCGGGCCGTATCGGGTACGGCATGGACGCGGATGGCATCCAGGGAACGGCGTCCTGCGGTGTCGGCGGAACGGCGTCCTGCGGTGTCGGGTATGCCTCCGGCGGACCGAACCCGTTCGGGCCTGACGGAAATGCCGAGGCGGTTCCGGTAGCCGGCGGAGGCGTCAGCCGGTAGGACGTGGGTTTCGCACGGCCATCGGCGACGGCCGCCAGCATCCGGTCCAAGGTCTCGGCATCCGGCCGCGCTGCCGGATCCCGCACCAGCACGCGCCTCAGCACGTCCGCCAGCGGTCCGGCCTTCACCGGCGGCGGGACCTCCTCGTAGAGGACGGCTGCGAGTGTGGCCAGCGTCGTGCCCCGACGCAGCGGATTACTGCCCTCGACGGCGGCGTACAACAGCATCGCCAATGACCACAGGTCCGAGGCCGACCCTGCGTCCTTGCCCGAGATGCGCTCCGGTGCCATGTAGTCGGGCGTACCGATGATCGACCCGGTGGCGGTGAGGGCCGTCGATTCGCGGATGGCTGCGATGCCGAAGTCCGTGAGCACGGGGCGGCCGTCGGGGCGCAGCAGCACGTTGGCGGGCTTGACGTCCCGGTGTTGGATGCCCGCGTCGTGCGCGGCGCGCAGCGCGGCCAGCACCTCCCGTCCGGTCCATGCCGTCTCGACGGGGTCCATCGGCCCCCGGCCCAGCCGGTCGGCCAGCGAGCCGCCGCTGACCAGTTCCATGACGATCCACGGATAGGTCCCCTCGCCGCCGTCGACGATGTGATGGATCGTCACAACGTTCGGGTGCTCGATCCTCGCCAGCGCCCTGGCCTCGCGCAACACGCGTTCCCGCAGCATCCGCGCGCCGTCGGGGTCGTATTCGGCAAGCGCCGCGTCCGGCGGCCGCACCTCCTTGACGGCTACGTTCCGCCGCAGTACGAGGTCCGTGGCCCGCCAGACCGTACCCATCCCGCCGCCGCCGAGCCGCACCTCCAGCTGGAACCGCCCATCAATGACCCGTCTGCCGGTGTCCGCCTCGCTCATGCGCCGGAGCTTAGAGGACACGTGCGACAGCTTCCCCGGGCGGGGCGGTGAGCGACACGACATGGGACGGCCTTCTCATGCCGGTGACAGGGCAGCGCCGTTGGCGTACCTCGCGCCGGCGACGACGTTCGCTCCGACTACGGCGTGGCGACGGCCGTCGACCTGCCGAGATGGGTGAGGGGGCCGGAGCCAGGGACTGGGATCTCGTGAAAGCCGAGGCGGTCGTAGAACGCCCGCGCGGGAGTGTTGGCGCTGGCCATCCCCAGATGGACGGCCGGAACGCCTCGGTCGTAGAGCGCGGCCAGGAAGGAGTTCATCAACTGCCGCCCGTAGCTTCGCCGTTGCCATTCCGGCAAGAGATCGATGTGCAAGTGCGCCGGGTACGCCACGAGCTCGGGCACGATCATCCGCTCAGGAGCGTGCAGTAGCCGTATCATCTCCTCGCTTGGCGTACGGGGTGCCGTCGCGGGTTCGGGGTAACGTCGGGCGACGCGAGGGATCCATGTCTCACGGAAGTTCTTGACGAACTGTTCGGTGTCCGCGGTGCCGACGATGTAGCCGACCGGTCGGCCGAATCCGTCGTCCAGCGAGACCAGGGCCACGGAGGCGACGTCGCGTACGCGGGTGAGCAGGCCCACCAGTTCCAGGTCGACGGAGTGGGACGAGCTCGCTCCAGGCGGCGACGGCAGCGTGTGCCCGTTCCTTCGACCCGTAGGTGTTGGCGAGGTCGGCCGCCACGGCGGAGCGCCACTGCTCGTCGGTGATCTGCCCCGTGATGGCGGGGTGGACGCGGGCCGGGGCGAAGGCTGCGGCCGCGAGTGCGCCAGCGGGCAGTCCGTGGGTGTGCTCGATCTCGTCGTCGGCGGACCAGTGCCGCAGGACGCCATCGACGTCGCAGAGTACGCCGTGTACGGCGCTGAAGGGTGGGTCGGGCGGTGCTCAGTCATGCCCGCAGTCTGCTTCCCCGCGCGGCGCGGGAAGGCTCATCCGGCCAGGACGACGGGGCGCACGGGTGCACCGTGCACGAGGACGCTGGTGACCAGTTCGGCGAGGCCGAGCGGGTAGACCGTCTCGGCCGTGGCGCGCAGGTCGGCCAATGCCCACCAGCGGTGTTCGCGGATGTTGTCGGGCTGCGACGCCCGGGCCGGGTCGACGTCGGCGGCGGAGACTCGAGTGAGGAAGTACGTCTCCGCCTGGCGCACCTTCCGCCCGCCGACGAGGTGGTCCTTGCTGCGCTCCGCGAGCTGCGCCCCCAGCTCGACCGTCTTCTCGTCGGTGCCGAGTTCTTCACGCAGTTCGCGGAGCGTCGCCGTGGCGTGGTCCTCTCCGTCCTCCAGGGAGCCGCCGGGTGTGGCCCAGAAGCCGCCGTTCTCGTCGTAGCGCAGCAGCAGGACGCGGTCCTCAGAATCGAGGACACCGCCGCCGGCCACCCCGAGCACCGGCCGGCCCCTCGTTGGGCGCCTGGACGCCGATGCCGCGCTGCGCGTCGACCATACCCAGGCCGTGATCGCCCTCGCCCGCCGCAGAGTCAACGTCCTGTGGGCCCTGATCCGCGACGGTCGACTCTACGAGGTCGCCCCACCCCGGCCCACCGGTTAGGTTCTGCATCGAAATCGAGGCGACGAGCCTTGTCCCCTCTCGGCAGACTGCGCACATGTCCACCGACGTGAGCGGAATGATCGAGTGCCGACCCTTGGCCCGGATCTGGGGAGAGGACGACGAGGACGCGGTATGGCACGCCGCCATTGACCTCTTCCTCCTCAACACGGGCACCGCCTACGACGCCCTCGCCTGCCTCTTCGGCGTCCGCAACTCCTTCGGGTTCCGGCCGCTGACCGAGGACCGCAGTCTGCCGGAGGACGCCTCGGACGGACTGCGGGACGCGTTCAACGCGTGGGGCAGGCCACAGGACGCGCACGGAACGACATGGATCAGCTGGGCCGAGTTGGCAGCCGCCAACTGGGACGAGACAGATCGGTCCGGCACGCTCAGCCGAAGGACGGTCGCCGGTGACGAGACCCACTGGGCGCCGGTCTGGGACGTGATGCGGACGCTTGGCGAGCTGCATGGCCCAGAGCACGTGCGACTCGTGGTCTGGTTCGACTGATCGCGGAACTGGTTCTCCCCCTCGATGCAGCTTGACTTCTCCATTGGGAAGCTTGTTTGAGCGCTACGTGGCCAGTGACGTCCCGTGACCGGTCTCGCTGCGGCGACTTGCGGTCTCGTGCGGAGATCCCTGTACGCCACTACGCGGATCTGCTGTCCTGACGGGCCGTGAACACCTGGACGGACCACCTTGCAGCAACCCCGGCATCCGAATAGCGGCTCTTCGTGGATGGGCCTGGGTGAGCCGCCCCTCTCTCATCGCCGCTGCTGTGTCGCGTGGCAGCGGTCGCCGATCGCGCGGAGGGCATCGAGTAGTTCGGGGGGACCGTCGACTGCGAAGTCGGCGTCGATGACGAGAATGTGTGCGGCGAGCATGTGCGGAGTCTCCGCGCCGACATGGACGAGACAGGTATGGTCGTCGACGGCTTCGACGACTGTGGCCGGGGTCAGCCATTGCACCAGTTCGGTGGCCGGTTTGTGCACGAGCACCCGTGCGCGGTAGCGGGTGAGTGCGGCGTCGACGCCTTTGGTGACGTAGGCGGTCAGGTCCTGTTCCGGGGGCTCGCGGGGTGTGAAGCGGGGCCCGGTGGGGGTGCGGGGCTGTATCCGGTCGACGCGGAAGGTGCGCCAGTCGGCGCGGCCGGGATCCCAGCCGACGAGGTACCACTTACGGCCGAGGTGCACCAGCCGGTACGGCTCGATCTCCCTGTGCTGGTCGGTGCCGTCGTGGGTGCGGTAGTCGAAGCGGAGGCGGTGCTGGTCCCGGCAGGCCGCGGCGATCGCGGTCAGGACCTCCGGGGCGACGGTCGGTCCGCCGTGTTTGGGGGTGACGGTGGAGGCGCGCAGGAGGGTGATCCGGTGGCGCAGCCGGGAGGGCAGGACCTGTTCGAGCTTGGCCAGCGCGCGGGTGGCCGCTTCCTCGATCCCGGCGACCGCGCCACCGGTGGCGCTGTTCAGGCCGATTGCGACGGCGGTGGCCTCGTCGTCGTCGAGCAGCAAGGGGGGCAGCTTTGCCCCGGGCGCGAGCCGGTAGCCGCCGCCCACGCCGGGCAGCGCGTGCACCGGGTAGCCGAGCTCGCGCAGCTTGTCGATGTCGCTGCGCACGGTGCGCGCGCTCACCCCAAGCCGCTCGGCGAGCTCCGGCCCGGTCCATGAGGGGCGGGCCTGCAGCAGGGACAGAACCTGGAGCAATCGGGCCGAGACGGTCATCACATTGCGTTACTTTACCCCTATTGCGGAAGGGATCCTTCCGCAATAGGGAGTGTCATGGTGGGCATGACGAACCACAACACCGCTGACCCCAAGACCGAGATCCGTCCGTTCCGGATCGAGATCCCGCAGGCCGACCTCAAGGACCTGAATGAGCGCCTGGCCAGGGTCCGCTTCCCGGACGAGCTGCCCGGCGCCGGCTGGGACCTCGGTGTCCCGACCGGGTACCTGGCCGAGCTGGTCGACTATTGGCGCACCGGCTACGACTGGCGCAAGCACGAGGCCGCACTGAATGAGTTCCCGCAGTTCGTGACGGAGATCGACGGCACCCAGGTGCACTTCCTGCACGTGCGCTCGCCCGAGCCGGACGCGGTGCCGCTGATCCTCACCCACGGCTGGCCGGGCTCGATCGTGGAGTTCCTCGGCGTGATCGGCCCACTGAGCGACCCGCGCGCCCACGGCGGCGATGCGGCCGACGCCTTCCACCTGGTCATCCCCTCCGTTCCCGGCTTCGGATTCTCCGGCCCCACCCGCGAGGCGGGCTGGAATCCGAACCGGGTGGCCCGGGCCTGGGTGGAGCTGATGCACCGCCTCGGCTACGAACGTTTCGCCGCCCAGGGTGGCGACCTGGGCGCGTTGATCACACCGGAGATCGGCCGGGTCGCACCGAGTCGGTCATCGGGATCCACGTGAACGCCGCCACCCTCGGCTTCCAGCCGATGGGCCCCGCGCCGGAGGATGTGGTGGCCAAGCTGACGGACCAGGAGCGGCAGCGCCTTGCGGCGATCGGCATGTTCGCCGCCGTCGGCTCCGGTTACATGGCGATTCAGTTGACCCGTCCGCAGACCGTCGCGTACGGCCTGACCGACTCGCCCGCCGGCCAGCTCGCCTGGATCATCGAGAAGTTCAAGGAGTGGTCCAACCCCTCCGCCGAGCTGCCTGAAGACGCGGTCGACCGGGACACCCTGCTCACCAACGTGATGCTGTACTGGCTCACCGCGACAGCAGGGTCGGCAGCGCGGATGTACTACGAGGTAGGCAAGTACGCCCAGGCCGGGTGGTTCCCCCTCACGCGTTCCAAAGTGCCCACCGCGGTGGCGAACTTCGCCGGCGACACGGCGATCCGGCACTGGACCGAAGAAGCCAACAACGTCGTCCGCTGGAGCGAGTTCGACCGCGGCGGACACTTCGCGGCCCTGGAGGCCCCCGACCTGCTGACCCGCGACGTCAGGGAGTTCTTCCGCGACCTGCGCTGATCTCACAGCGACGACCCGCCCGCGGCCCGGATGCCAGTGATCCGGCTGCGGCCTGGCCCCGGTGCTGATGCCGGGGCCCTCTCGCGTAGACGACGGTGTCGACGCGTCCCCAGGCGTCCAGGACTGCCTTCACCACGTCGGAGGCCGCGCCCGCCGAGGTCAGATCCGCCTGGACGTACAGCCCGTCCCGGAGAAGGCCGAGCAGCTCCGCCACCCGGTCGGCGGGACGTGACCCGACGACCGCGACCCGGTAGCCGTCGGAGCCGAGCCGACGAGCCGTTTCGGCACGATCCCCGAGGATCCGCCGAAGACTATGGCAACCGGAGGGGGGAAGGGGTTCCTCGGTGCTTTCCTGAGTGCGCATTGATGCCTTCGCGCTCACGCCGGGATCGAGAGGGCCCGGCCGAGCCACCTCAACCGATCCACAACTCTTGACAATGACTCCGGTGGATGTCGTCCGCGACGCTGAGGACCTGGTCTGTGTCCTTGGGCCGGATACGGGCAGGTAGCTGTCGGGGCGACGGGTCGTTCGACTCCGCGGAGCTGGACGCGGACCTGGAGGGTTCGGCCAACCGGATCCCCAGCCCCTGCTCAGCGACTCCGAACGGGACGACGCCGGGTGCCTGCTGCTGTGTCATCCGGCCGCCTGAAGCGCCGTCCACGGCTTCTGTCCCACGATCTTCACAAGCGCCCCGGTGCGCAACGGCTGCCGGGCGGGCATGGTGTTGCTCGACGCGTTCGTCTGCCTGCCGCGACCGGCCGGTGGAACGGCCGACACCGCGGGTGGGATCGATGGAGTGCCTGGCAGCGATCCACGGGCAAGCGAAAGGCGTCCGAGGCATACCGCCTCGAGCAGCAGAAAGGGATGAACACTGTGACACGACCCAGGATCCTGGTGGTTGGCGCAGGCTTCGCCGGCGTGGAGTGCGTTCGCCGTCTGGAACGCAAACTCTCCCCCGACGAGGCCAACGTCACCCTGGTGACACCGCGCGCCTACCAGCTCTACCTGCCCCTGCTGCCCCAGGTCGCCTCCGGGGTGCTGACGCCCCAGTCGATCGCCGTCTCGCTGCGCCGCAGCAAGAAGTACCGCACCCGGATCATTCCGGGCGGTGCGATCGGCGTGGACCTCAAGGCCAAGGTCTGCGTCATCCGCACCATCACCGACCAGATCGTCGACGAGCCGTACGACTACATCGTGCTGGCCCCCGGCAGCGTCACCCGCACCTTCGACATCCCCGGCCTCACCGACAACGCCTTCGGCATGAAGACGCTCGCCGAGGCCGCGTACGTCCGCGACCACGTCATCTCCCAACTCGACCTCGCCGACGCGAGTGAGGACCCGGCCGAGCGTGCCGCACGGCTGCAGTTCGTAGTGGTCGGCGGCGGGTACGCCGGCACCGAGACCGCGGCCTGCCTGCAGCGCCTCACGCACGCCGCCGTCAAGCGCTACCCCCGCCTGGACCCGGGCCTGATCAACTGGCATCTGATCGACATCGCCCCGAAGCTGATGCCGGAGCTGGGCGACAAGCTCGGCCACAGCGCCACGGAGATCCTGCGCCGGCGCGGCATCGAGATCTCGCTCGGCGTCTCGATCGACAAGGCGGGCCCGGAAGAGGTCACCTTCACCGACGGCCGGGTGATCCCCACCCGCACCCTGATCTGGACCGCCGGTGTGGTCGCGAGCCCGCTCATCGCCACGCTCGGAGCGGAGACCGTGCGGGGGCGGCTCGCGGTCACCACCGACATGAATCTGCCGGGCCACGACGGAGTGTTCGCGCTCGGCGACGCCGCCGCGGTGCCCGACGAGGCCAAGGGGGTGGAGGGCGCGGTGTGCCCGCCCACCGCCCAGCACGCCCTGCGGCAGGGCAAGCACGTCGCCGACAACGTCATCGCGACGCTGCGCAACCAGCCGACGAAGCCGTACGTCCACAAGGACCTCGGCCTGGTCGTCGACCTCGGCGGCAAGGACGCCGTCTCCAAGCCGCTCGGCATCGAACTGCGCGGCCTGCCCGCCCAGGCCGTGGCCCGTGGCTACCACTGGTCGGCGCTGCGCACCAACGTCGCCAAGACCCGGGTCATGACGAACTGGGTGCTCAACGCGGTCGCCGGCGACGATTTCGTCCGCACCGGTCTCCAGACCGGCAGGTCCCTCAAGCTGAAGGACCTGGCGGCCGTCGACGCCTATCTGACGCCGGAAAAGGTGCGGGCCCATGTCGAGGGCTCCGAGCGGATCGAACAGTGACGCTTCCGCGCACGTGACGTGGGTCGCTCAGGACTGCCGATCAGTTGTCGGCCGGTCGGCGGTCCAAGGAGGGACAGGACAGCGTCACAGCGAAAGGACAACCGCCATGGCCGAGACCGTGAAGGACCCCGCGAGCTACTTCCCCTCGATCGAGAAGAAGTACGGCCGGCCGATCGCCGAGTGGCAGGAGCTGATCCGTTCCTCGCCGCTGACCCGGCACATGGAGCTGGTCACCTGGTTGAAGACGGAGCACGGCCGCGGCCACGGTCATGCCAACGCCCTCGTGGCGTACACCCTGGCCGAGACCCGGGACCGGTGGGGCCTGCCCCGCCGTGTCATGCTGATGCCGGAGATCATGACGTGACACGGGAGTGAGTACGGCGGCGTGAAGGCAGCGGGACGGTCGGTGCGGGCACGGCTGCGGGACGGCATCGCCGCGTCCGATCCGGGTCTGCTGAGACTCACCGCCGGTCTGCGGACCGTGAGCGCGATCGCCCTCACGCTGGCCGTACTCAGCTTCCTCGACGTCGACGTCACGCATCTGGTCGCGGGGGCCATGGCGGCAATGGTCGCCACCTTCGCCATCCGCGAGAAGCAGCGCGGGCAGCAGGCCGTCACGCTCGCACTGGGGCTGCCGATGGCGCTGACGTCGGTGACGTTGGGCGCGCTCCTCAGCTCCCGTGTGGTGGCCGGCGACCTCTTCTTCGTCGCGCTCATCTTCTTCGCCGTCTACGGGCGCCGGTTCGGCGACCGCGGCACCACGCTCGGCCTGATCGGATTCCAGGTCTACTTCCTGTCCCTGTTCGTCAGCGCCACCGTCTCGGGACTGCCCGAGTTGTACGGCGCCATCGTCGTCGCCTTCCTCAGCAGCGCGCTGGTGCGGTTCGTGCTCGTGCCCGAGACGCCCGCGCACATTCTTCAGCGGCTGCGCGAGGCCTTCCGCGCGAGACTGGCCCAACTGGTGTCGGCGCAGCTGGACCTGCTCGACGCCGGGCCGGACGATGTGGAGAAGGCGCTGGAGGACGTGCGCAGCGGCACCGCCCGCCTGAACGAGACGGCGATGATGATCCAGGGGCGGCTGGAGGACGGCACGTCCGACGAGGCCGCGGCCCGGCTCGTGCAGCGCCGTATCGCGGACGCCGAGATCGCCGCCGAGCGGCTGGGCCTGTTGCTGCTGACCGCGCGCAGCGCCGAGCGGGCGACCACACTGACCCTGCATCTGCCCGGCGCCCCCGTCCCGGCGGGAGGTCATCTGCCCGTGCGGGACGAGGCGAGTGCCACGTTGCGCCGCGATCTGGACGCGCTGCACATGCTCGTGCTGCGGCCCGCCACCGGGGAGTCCGGCACGGCCCTGTCCCATGTGCGCAACCGGCTGCTCGGGTACCGCGACGAGGAGAACCTGCCGCCCGCCTCACCCGCCGTCCAGGATGTCTTCCGGGGCATCGGCGAGGCCTCCCGGGCGGTCCTGGGCCTGCGGATCGCCCTGGACGGGCCCCAGGACGACTCGGACGACACCCCGGCGACGGCCCGTTCGCGCGAGGAACTGGACGCCGAGGATGCCGCCATCGACGCCGGCGAGGACGACACCGTCGGCGAGGAGCAGCTGACCGGGCTGCGGCGGCCGACCACACGGGCCGCCGTGCAGGTCGCCGTGGGCTCGTCGCTCGCGATCGTCGGAGGGGAGTTCCTCTCCAGCCACCGCTGGTACTGGGCAGTGCTGACCTGCTGGATCGTGTTCCTCAACACCGCGTCCACGGGCGAGATCCTGGTCAAGGGCTACCGGCGGCTGCTGGGCACGGTGTTCGGGGTGGTGGCCGGGATCGTGCTGGCCACGCTGGTCGGGCAGCACACCTGGACCGCGTTCGCGCTGGTGCTGCTGTGCGTGTTCGCGATGTTCTACACGGCACCCTTGTCGTACACCCTGATGTCCTTCTTCGTCACCGCGGCGCTGGGCGTGCTCTACACCCTCCTGCACACCTACAGCGCCTCGGTGCTGTTGCTGCGTGTGGCGGAGACGGCGCTCGGCGCGGCCTGCGGGATCGTCGCGGCGGCGTTCGTGCTGCCGGTGCGCACGGACCGCCGTACGAACGAGCTGCTGGGCACCGTCCTGGACCGGCTCGCGGACGTCACCGAGGCGGCCGTGGACCAGCTCAGCGGCGGCCCTCCGGTCGATCTGCTGGACCAGGCGCGCGGCCTGGACCAGGCGCTGGCCGACCTGCGCGCCGCCACCCAGCCGCTCACCCACCCGGTCACGCCGCTGCGGGCCCGCCGGGACACCGCCCGCTATGTCGTCGCGCTGCTCGAGACCAGCGCGTACCACGCGCGTTCGCTGGCCGCGACGGCCGAACTGCTGCCCGCCCATCCCTCGATCGCGGCGGACCCGAGGCTACGCCGGGCCGGGCGGCGGATCCAGCACAACATCGGGGCGGTCGCCGCGCACGTCGCCGACGAGCAGGCCGCCGTCGAGATCGAGACCGGCCCGAGCATCGCCTCGCTCCTGGAGCCGGACGTCCCGGGCACACCCCGGTACGGCCGTGTCACCGACCGCGTGCTGCGACATCTGCAGCGTCTGGACGAGTCGGTGGCGGGGTTGGCCCGGCCACTGGGCATGCCTGTCCCGGCACCGCGGCGGTGACAGCGAGGCGCTCGCCTCAGATGTCCCTCGGCAGGTCGCTCACCTCGGCGATACCGCGCAGTTCGTCGTTCATCTGCTGTCGTTCGCGGATGTAGTCGGCGATCGCCGAGGAGGCGATGGCCTGGTCGCTGATGTCGCGGTCAGCGGCGACCTTCGCGAGCGGCCGTCCAACGGCGAAGGTCGAGCACCACGCCTGATCAGATCGACGCCAATTCTTCGCGGCACTCCCCGCACCCCTGCGTCGCCATGACCATTGAGGACCGTCGCGCAACGTCGCTTCAGCCGGTACACGGACTGCGCCCGAGTCCTTCGGCGGCTCTACGCCACCGCCGCGGCCAGGCGGGTCAACGACCCGTCGAGCTCGTCGGCGGAGACGACCGGCAGGCGAGGCAACCCTGCCGGGTGGGTGACCGCCGTCCAGTCGTAGGTCTGGGTCACCTCGGTGTGACCGTCGTCGGTCGGGGTGAGCTTCCAGGTGAAGCGGTGACCGGCCGGGCGCTGACCTGGTTGGCCAGGGGCCCAGCCAATGACCCGGTTCTCGGTGAAAGCCACGACGTGGCTCTCGATCTGGTAGTCGCCAATCTCGTCGTTGTGCATAGCCATGACGAAGGTGTCGCCGACGGCGTCGACCGGGTGGGAGGTTTTGGCCTGCCGCAGGAGGCCGGTGGCGTCGAGTTCGGGGTGGCGGCGGGGGCCGCGGAGACCTGCGTCGCCGCCCACCGCGAATGCCTGCGCAACCCGTCGCCCAGCGGAATGTTGCCGGAGGCCACTCGACTGGCTTCCGGTCGGCCGCAGGACGACTCGGAGCCCGTCGGCCGGCGGGCCGAGCGCAAGAAGGCCGCACACGCTCTGGTCCACGAGCTGCTTGCCCAAGGCCACTCACGCCGGGCGATCGCCCGGCACCTGGGCTGGGGCCTCAACACCGTGCTCCGATACGCAGCCGCCGCACGCTGGCAGGACACCTTCCGCGAGAACCGGCCCCGGTCCAGCAGGCTGGACCCCTACAAGCCGTACCTGGAGCGGCGATTCGCCGCGGCGTGCACCAGCATCACTCGACTGCACAGCGAGCTGGTGGCCGAGCACGCCACCGTCACCTACGCCATGGTCCGCGCGCACATCGCCACTTTGCGCGGGGCTCCGTCCGCCGCACCGCCGCGGCCGCCGACGGTGCGCCAGGTGACCGGTTGGCTCACCCTCCACCCCGCCGCCCTGACCGAGGAAGAGCGCGCTGGCCTGAAAGACGTTCTGACCCGTTGCCCCGAATTGGACTCGGCCGCCGGACACGTCCGCGACTTCGGCGAGATACTCAGCGATCGCCTCGGCGCCACGCTCTCTACCTGGATCGAAGCCGTCGATGCCAGCCAACTGCCCGGCCTGACCGGCTTCGCACTGCACCTGCTCCGGGACCTCGACGCCGTGATCGCAGGGCTCACCCTGGACTGGAGCTCCGGCAGCATTGAGGGTGCCGTGAACCGCATCAAGAAGATCAAGAGACAGCTCTATGGTCGAGCCGGATTCGGATTGCTCCGAAAAATGATCTTGCTTCAGTGGCTCCTCGCGACAGTGTTGGTCTGCCGCCGGTCGGTGCGTTCGAGGTCAGAGTTCGGTCGTCCAGATCCCAACAGGGTGCTCACTCGGTGGCAGCCACAACTGAGGCTGTGACTCCCGATGCCTCTCCTCAGCCTGTTCTTCCCAATGAAAGCGGTCATCCACGTCGGGCCACGCAACTTGCAACACGGGAAAGGGAGGCCGCCGGTAGAACCCGATGGCCCGCCCGAAGAAGGTCCGGTACCAGCGGAGATCCACCTGCCTGAGCACGACTTGGTGACCCTCGACAACGGCAGGATGCCTCTGGCCGTCAGCCAGTACAGTGCCTGCGGCGGACTTCGCTCCAAGGCTGTTGAGCATGCGATGCATGGCGTGGACATCGAGCCCGAACATGGCGAGTTCAGGTGTGCCGTGAGTGTGCGACAGGCCGATCGTGTAGGCGAATCCAGGACCGATCTCGTCCTCGGGAACCATCACGACGTGCCATCCGTGCTGTTGAACATTGTCGATGATCGTCAGATCCATGCGGTCCGCTTCGTCTCGGTCACCGTAGTCATGGCAGAGGACGCAGCGGCACTGGAACGGATCATCAGTCATGTGCGGAGGCTACGAGACGAGCGTCTGAGTCGGGCAGCCGGCCTTCTGATTCACATCCAATCGAACAACAACGTCACCCTCTGTGACCGCTCCCCAAGATCTGTGCCAGAACCGAGAACTAGCAACGCTGCCGAGCGTGTGGGCTCTTCCTCGGTGCCGTGATGTTGGCCGGTGTCCGCTGCTAATGAGATCAGTCCGCGAGTTGCTTACCTGGTGAGGACTGGATTGGATGGCACGCTGGCTGGGCCGACGAGTGCGCTGAGATGTCGTCCCTGGCGGGGAGATGCCGTCTCAGAGTGCGGTGAGGCGTGCGATCGTTCCGATCTCGAGAGCGGTCCACATTGCGCCGTCCGGCCCTTGGGTGATGCCGTGGGGTTCTGAGGACGGGCTGGGGAGATCGTGTTCGTCGATACGACCGTTGGGGGTGATCCGGCCGATGCGGTTGGCTCCCCACTCGGTGAACCAGCAGGTGCCGTCGGCGTGGGCGGCGATGGCGTGTGGGCGTGACGCGCGGTCGGGTAGGGCGAATTCGTCGATCCTTCCATCCGGCATGATCCGTCCGATCTGACCTGCGCCGATCTCGACGAACCACATGGCGCCATCGGCGCCGGCGGTGATGCCGACCGGGGCGCAGTCCGGTGTGGGTAACGGGTAGATGGTGACGTCGCCGGCGCGTCCGATGGCACCGATCGCGTTCGCCTGGTTCATCGTGAACCACAGCCGTTCGTCCGGGCCGGTGGCGATAGCTGACGGGAAGGCTCCCGAGAGCGGGAGAGGGAACTCGGTGACGTGACCGTCGGGCGTGATGCGGCCGATGCGGTCGGCGTTGGCTTCAGTGAACCAGAGGGCGTCATCGGGGCCCGTAGTGATCCCGAACGGCCCGGCATTGGGCGTCGGCAGCGGGAACGAGGCGACGTTTCCGGCCGTGGTGATGCGGCCGATCCGGTGGCTGCGGAACTCGGTGAACCACAGCGCGTCGTCGGGCCCTGCTGTGATGATCGACGGTCCGCTGGAAGCCGGTTCGAGTTGGTAGGAGGTGGTGTCGCCGCCGGGTGTGACCCGGCCGATCCGTCCGTGGTGGACCATGGTGAACCACACTGCACCGTCTGGTCCGGCAGTGATTCCGTAGGGTCCGGCTTCACGGTCGGAGACGGAGAACTCCGCGATTGAAACGGTCGGACGATGCGGCATGGGCGGGTTCCTTGGTCGGTGGGCGGGGGAAGTGCGACTGCGGATGCTATCGGGGCCGCGGTGCCCGACGCTCCTGGATATTCCGGCTCCGCGGCTGCAGGGGACACGCCGGCCCTAAGAGGGCGGTATGAGAGCTGATGCCCGATTCTTCGTTTCGTGCGGACAAGCGGGCAGGCCGTAGCGACGTCGACCGGCTACGGCCGGGGCTGGGTGAACAAGCCTGGCTCGGTCTCGGTCAGGATCCCGCGGTCGGCCAGCCGCTTGAGCTTGAGGCGGGTGTTGTTGATGTTGTTGGGTGCGACCGCCACGTCCATCGCCTCGCACACCTGCCGCGCACGCAGCGGATGGTCGGCCGCGGTGAACACCGCCATGATCTGCTGGTAGGCCGGATGGTCCGGCAGTTTCGGGGCCGGCGGCGCGGGTGGTCGCGAGTCGGGCGGCTCCAGCAGCGTCTTGCGGGTGATCCGGACTTCTTCGGCGGCCCGGCCGAGTTCGTCGAGCTGGGCGGTCAGCTGCGTGATCTGTTCCCGCGTGGTCTCGGCCTGCACGGCGATCTCGCGTTCCCGCTCCTCCAGCCGTGCCAGCACCGCGCCGAGCGTCAGCTCCCCGCCGGTCATGCGGTGCGCCAGGCGGGCACGGTCGCCGCGGTCAGCCGGCGCAGTATCACCGCGGTCATCGCCCAGTACACCCGCGACTCCGAACCGGCGGGAAGTCGTGCGGGAGCAGCTCCCACTGGCAGCCGGTCCGGCCCTGGTAGAGCAGCGCGTTGACGATCCTCCGCATCGCGTACCGGCCCTGATGGCCGCTGACCGAGGGATGTGCGGCCTTCCACGCGGTGATCACCGGCTCCACCAGCGCCCACTGCTCATCGGTCAGGTCCGTCTTGTAGGGCTTGCGCTCGCTCACGACGACCAGCCCAGCATGCCCATGGCCGCCGACCGGCCGGGATGCCGCACCGCCACACGTCCAGGTGACGACAAAGCGCCTATGCACTCTCATACCGCCCTCTGAGGGCGCGGCCGTGAGGAAGGCGGCACGTCAAAGCGCCATCGAGCGGCGGCTCCGCGACCTCCTCTTTCGGCGGGAGGCCGACGAGTAGCCGCGCCGGTCATTGGCCGCGGCGTGCTCCTCCTCCGCCGGTGCTGCGCCCGTACCGGGACGCGCCGCCGGAGATCTGGCCGCCGGCCTGGCCGCGCCGGCCCGGGTTGTGGACGGCGGAGGCCTTCATCCCGGCGAACGCCATGACCACGGCGTCCCTCTTGTCGGGACTCCGACCCATGCGCTTGACCACCTCCTCCTTCGGTGAGGACGCCCCCATGCTCCCGGAGGACCCGCCCGAATCCCCCGCCCGCCACCCCCACGCCGTCCCCGCACAGCCCCGCTACACCCCACCCACCCTGCTGCAGGAGTTCCGCGGCCACCCCATCACCTGGTCACCGTGGAAGCAGGCCCCGCGCGTCACCCACCCGCCCCTCGGCTGCGAGTGGTGCGGTGCCCCCGGCCCTCCGATGTTCGCCGTCGGCCTTCACCAGAGCCCGTTGATCCAGCTCCACGCCTCCCGCTGCGGCCACTGCCAGGAGACCTGGGTGTTCGAAGTCGTGGATCCCTCCCCCGACGGCCTCAAGGAGATCGCCTACTACAAACCCAAAGCCCCCGCGAACGGAAGGAGCACCTGAGAGACGACCTACCACCCCGCCCACGGTGACCCAACAAAAACTGTGCAGGCACAAGACGATGGGGCCCGAACGTACCTGCGTGCCGGGCCCGCCAACACGCCCTCCATAGCAGCGACGGAAGACAGCCCGGCCCATGCCGCCGTGGGCGGTCGCCGTTTCCACTGGAAACGGCAAGCGAGGGGCGGCTGCCCCGCAGGACGCCATCCCGGTTATGCCGCGATGCGGCAGCACCGCCGTCCGCGCCACCTGGATCTTGCGAGGGGATACCGGGTTTCAGTCCGGTAGGGGATCGCTTCTCGATCCCGCTCTGACCTGCACGCGCACGGTCCTGCGCGCCATGGTTCGGGCGGACCCCACCCTCCAGAACAACCAGGGAGGCTTCAACTTCAAGGTCCTGGCAGCACAGTTGCCCAAGGCCACGCCGGACACCCTGGTCGGCCAGTTCCGCGCCTACTGCATCAACACCAGCATTCACAAGGCGTACGAGCCGTACTTCGGGCCGCCGGTGCCCAAGGAGTACAACCGTCACGCGACATCCCACGCAGCGGGCCCGACGCAGATCACGCCCGCCAACGCGCTCGCCGCGGTGATGCTCGCCGTTGGCCTGGTCCGGGAACTGGAAGAGACGCAGCGGCCTCTCAGCCCAACCGGATGAGGCACGACAGCCGCGTCAGGAGCCGCTCAACGGGCCTGGTTTGTCAGCGGGCAGACGTCACGGCGGCGTGCAGTTCCCGCACACCCGTGGTCTGCGGGTGCCGCTCGGCCAGCTCGGTGACGATGCTGCGGATCGCGGGCCGGTCCCGGACCTCGCCGGGGCTGGCCCGGTAGGCGTCCAGCAGGGCGCGGGTGGCCTGCTCGGGCCGGTTCCACGCCCACCAGGCCCGTGCCATGTTGTGGCTATGGTTTGGAGCTGACCGTTGACCGCTGGCAGTGCCGGATGCGACTACCGGCTCTGGGCAGCATCGATGAGGATTTGCGCGATCTCTCGAAGGGGATCCCAGCGCTCGTCCAGTGGCACCTGTCCAGCTTCCGCGGCGTCAAGCAGAGCATCGATCCTCTCTTCGACGTAGCGCTTGTTCTGGAGCTCTCCCTGCCATGTGTTCACCGACTTGTTCAGCGATGTCCACTGGATGGGGACGGGATTTCCGTCAGGGCCGATGAGGCAGTCCAGGCCGAAGTAGAACTCGACGGAGCAAGCTCGGCCGTTGACGTCGTCCTGGCTTGGGCCCGAAGGTCCGTGTGTTGGATAAGCGCGCGCGTAGTCCAGATCGGGCAGATTGCGAGCGATGTGGTTCTTGGGAAGAGCCGGGTTGGCCAAGGTCTTCAGTGCAGCCAGGCCAGCCGCATCGTTGTCGACGAGGGCGATGACGCGGTTCATCACACCTGCGGCTGCGAAGCTCCTGAGGTTGGCGACCACCCGGTCCGTCCCGCCGGCTGCCTTGGTTTCCTCGAGGTCCCAGAAGGCGAAGTAGCCAGCGATGTCGGGCCTGACGATAGGTAGTGCCCGGCCTAGGACACGGGAGTCATACTTCCCCTCGGTGATGACGATGATGGGTCCGCTGCTCGCCATCTCATCTCGCAGCTGCTGGAGGGCCTCGGTCGAGATCGCCTCGCTGCTCTCAAAGTAGCCAGCCATGAGCAGCTCGCTCATATCGAGCTGTAGGACCTCTTCAGGATCTTGAGAGCTAAGGATCAGGACAAGGAAAAGCCTCGGATCGACTGCAAGGTCATCGAAGAAGAAGTCCAGCTGCGAAACGCAAATTTCTTCCAGCTCGGCCAGCTCTGGGTGATCCTCCCCCTCTTTCCAGTTCCCGAAGGCCTCCGCTCGCTTGAGGTAGGCCGCGATCCCCGTGTCTAGGACCTCGGCGGCAGAGACCCGATGGCAGATCTCCTGCTTGCGCTCTCTCGTGGGACGGCTCAACACCAGAAGCCCGTCCTCGATGTCGTCTTGGTTGACGTCTTCGAGATCCTTGATCATCTCTTGGCTGCATCGATCGGGATCGAAGCCCATCAGCTTGAGGCGAGTCATGATCGTCTGGACTGTGCTCCGGTAACCGAAGAGCTCACGATGGTTGAAGTCCTCAAACTCATCGAGCTCGTCCCACGCTGCCTCACCACGCGCGTTGGCCTCGTCGACGCGTCGAGCCCATTCGAGGTGCTGGTACTTGTCTTCCTCACGGAAGACCGTCATGAGCTTGGCGGGCGTCTCGTTCTTCCCGATCCTGATCTCCTTGTCGCCCAAGAACAGGGCCCAGGTGTCCCCCATGCGCCTCTCCGATCGGTGTGCTGCGAGATCATTTGATGCTCATAGTTTCAAACGTTGACCTTTCAGGGTCGTGGTTGCCGAGCTGGGCCGATGTGGGTGACCTTGGCAGACGCTTCCAGTGCTTGCCGTAGCTGTGCGTTCAAGGAAGTCCATGGAGCGATCCAGCATGCCCGCGATCCTGAAACGTCGGCAGACCCGGCTCGGCCCTGCCGCCGCGGTGGCCGCGGCTTTGACCGGCACCGTAATCATGGCCACGGCGGGCGTAGCGTCCGCCGACACCAACACCGGCACCGAGAAGTCCACCATGCTCTGCAACGTGGTGCTCCTCTCGCCCGGCGCGGATGTCGGCGGCTGCTCCAACGTCCAAATCACCGGCCAGGACATGGTCAAAAACGGCACCGCCAACACCGCGGTCGTCGACTACGCCAAGGTCGAGTCGGTCGCCGGCCTGCTGCCCTGACCCTCTCCGGCGCCCCGTGCCCAGCCAATTCCGGTCCCGCACAGGCGCCCCACCCCGTCCCTCCACCTTCTCGAAGGGGAAGTCCATGCACGCGCTCATGCGCCCCGCTGCCCTGCTGGCCGTCGGCGGCGCCCTCGCGCTCGCCGCCGCCGGCACCGCCGCCGCCGACACCGTCAAAACCCGGCAGACCTCCGACATCAGCGGCCCCACCGCCGCCCTGCTGTCCCCGGCCAGTGCCCGACCAGACAACGCCCAGACCAGCCACCAGACCACCGAAAAGACCGACACCACCAACTCGTCCGTCATCGACTACTTCGGAGCGCCCAACATCATGCCCCGCGTCGGCTTCTGACCCGGCGCTGACGGGGCATCATCGGGCTCTCCTCCTCGCCCGGCGTCAGCCCTCTGCAGTACCGCGACCGGTCCGCGACGCCCAGGCATCGCGGACCGGTCTTCGCACATTGGCAGCGCGCCCGGCGCTGCCGCTCCCGGCCGAGCGTCTGAGGTATTCCACCGAGGGCACGGGTATCGCGGCATAGATCAGCTCCCCGTGAGAATCCCCTTGCTGCCACCGCTCGTCGGATAAGTCGCTCTTGTAGGGCTGGCGGTCGCTCACGAGGAACACTCCAGCACGACAGGACTCCCCGTTCAGTCCGATACGCCTGTGCCACATCTTCCAGCGACAACAAACGCGGCATCACGTCACATACCGCCCTCTGAGTACCGGCCGACGAGCAAGGCCAAGGACTTGCTCACCGCGTTGCTTTCTTTGATGCACTGGGGCGATGAGCACGCCGAGGATCCGGTCGGCCCTCCGCGGGTCACGAGCCATGCGGGATGCGGGGGCAACGTTCGGGAACAGCTCGTGTGCACCCACTGCGGACAAGTGGTGGGCCCGGACGCCGTTCTCCTGCTTCCCGGCCCGGCACTCACCGACTCGCCGGCCTGACATTCGAAATATTCCTCGACGGACTCGCCGCCACCAGCTGGGGTGCGTACCGAGTCGCGATCAGGGGAGGCCCGCGTGAGGTCTGTTCCACATCGTCACGGCGCGCGGTTGACGCTCAACGATGATCCTCTCTTTGGAGAGATCTGCATCGCGACTGACGGGCGGGCCACCCCCGCTTTCCGCTTGCTGAGTACGCGTCATCACCAGTTCGACCGTCGTCTGGACCGATGCAAGGGCGGCTGACGGGCCAGCCGACCCGCTCTTTGCTCAGGCAGGGTTGAACTGCCCGCTATCGGTGATCTGTCTCTCCACTTCGACATCCCGCGCCCGACCGCTTTGCCGACGCCGCGGTAAGCCGGCCTTCCGTCTTCCGTAGCAGAAGCGGTGGTGGACGGCCGACCAGATGACGAACTCCAGCGGTATCTCCCACGCTTGCCTGCCGGCGTGAACCACCGGAGCCCGCCCTCCTGCCGCTGCAGTAGCCGCTAGCAGCACAGCTCGAACCTTAGTTGCTTCACGAAATTCGTGCGGCTAGGGTCCGAGTTGCTTCATGAAACTTGAAAGTATCCCTGCCCCCGTGGGGTGACGCTCGATGGCCAGGAAAAAGCTCGAAGACCATCCCACCGTCGTCCAAGTCCGCCGGCGTGACCGCACCACCGCCCGGCCCGCCGAGCCGCTGGATGCGGCGTGGCTGCGCCAGCTGTGTCTCGACGCGGGTGCGGACGACGTCGGCTTCGTCGAGATCGACCGGCCGGACATCGCCGACCAGCGAGAGGACCTGGACGCCGCGCTGCCGGGTGTCCGGACGTTGATCAGCATCGTGTCCCGAATGAACCGGGAGAACGTCCGCACTCCTGCGCGCTCGGTCGCCAACCTGGAGTTTCATCACACCGGTGACGAATCCAACGAGGTCGGCCGACAAGTGGTGGGCGAGCTGGAAGCGGTGGGCGTGCGCGCCATCAACCCCGCGATGGGTTTTCCGATGGAGATGGACAAGTTCCCCAGGAAGGCGTGGGTCGTCTCGCACAAGCCGGTCGCCGTGGCGGCGGGGCTCGGCAAGATGGGTATCCACCGCAACGTCATCCACCCGAAATTCGGCAACTTCATCCTGCTGGGCACGATCCTTGTCGACGCCGAGGTCAGCGAATACACCCGGCCCATCGAGTACAACCCCTGCCTGGAATGCAAGCTGTGCGTGACGGCCTGCCCGACCGGGGCGATCGCCTCCGACGGTCACTTCAACTTCTCCGCCTGCTACACGCACAACTACCGCGAATTCATGGGCGGCTTCGGCGACTGGGCCGAACAGGTCGCCGAAAGCCGTAACGCCCACGACTACCGTGCGCGAGTGAGCGACAGCGAGAGCGCCTCGATGTGGCAGAGCCTGTCCTTCGGCGCCAACTACAAGGCCGCCTACTGCATGTCGGTCTGCCCGGCCGGCGAGGACGTCATCGGCCCCTGGCTGGACGATCGCAAGGCACATCTGACCCAGGTCGTGCGCCCACTGATGGACAAGGAAGAGACCGTCTACGTCGTCCCGGGTTCCGACGCCGAGCAGCACGTGGCCGACCGGTTCCCGAACAAGCGCACGAAGCATGTGGCGATGAGCCTGCGAGCGAACAGCATCGACGGCCTGGTGGAAGGCCTGCCGCTGATCTTCCAGCGCGAACAGGCCAAGGACATGTCCGCCACCTACCACTTCACCTTCACCGGCGACGAGTCCCGGCAGATCACCGTGACCATCCGCGACCGCGAACTTGAGGTCGCCGACGGACATCACGGTGAACCGGATCTCAGGATTACCGCCGACACGCGCACCTGGCTCCGTTTCCTCAGCAAGCCCTCGCTGTTGGCGTGGGCACTGGTGCGGCGCCAGATCAAGCTGCAGGGATCCCCCCGACTGCTGCGCGACTTCGGCCGCTGCTTCCCGTCCTGATCGGTCAGGAAAGAACGCATCACCGATTCATCACTGTGAGAAATGAAAGACGGATCATGAGCGCTCTCAGCACCGAAGTCGAGCTCGACCTCGTGTTGGAACGTAAGGAAACGATGGCCGAAGGCGTCGTGCTGCTGACGTTCCGCGACCCGGGAGGCCGTCCACTGCCGGAATGGCAGCCGGGAGCCCACATCGATCTGATACTGCGAGCCGACCTGGTCCGGCAGTATTCACTGTGCGGGGACCCGGGAGATCGGTCCCGGTTCCAGGTCGCGGTGCTGCGGGAACCGGAAAGCCGCGGCGGGTCGAGTTACGTGCACGACGGGCTCACGGAAGGTGAGTCGGTGCGCGTCCGTGGGCCGCGCAACCATTTTCCGCTCGTGAAGGCCAAAAAGTACGTGTTCATCGCGGGCGGAATCGAGATAACCCCGATCCTGCCCATGGTGGCAGCCGTCAACGCGACCCGCGCCGACTGGCGCCTCGTCTACGGGGGCCGCACCCGAGCTTCGATGGCATTCGGTGAGACTCTGCAGCGGGCCTACGGAGAGCGGGTGAGCCTGCGGCCGCAGGATGAATACGGGCTGCTGGACCTGGCTTCGCTGCTCGGCAAGCCGCAGCGGAAGACAGCCGTCTATGCCTGCGGTCCGGAACCGCTGCTTGCGGCGGTCGAGACCGGCTGTGAGAAGTGGCCGAGCGGATCTCTGCACCTGGAGCGCTTCGCCCCGAAGAAGGACGCCACCGCCGGACCGCAGAGTAGCTTCGAGGTCGAGCTGGCCCGGTCCGGCAAGAAGCTGCTGGTCTCTGAGGACATGTCCATTCTTGAGGCCGTCGAAGGTGCCGGTGTGCCGGTGATGACGTCGTGCGAGGAGGGAATCTGCGGAACCTGCGAGACGAAGGTGCTGTCCGGGGAGATCGACCACCGCGACTCGGTCCTGGACGCCCAGGAGCGTGCCGCGGGCGACACCATGATGATCTGCGTCTCCCGGGCCAAGGGCAACCGCCTGGTCCTCGATCTCTGATCCACTTCGGGAGCAGATGACCGGGCCGCGCAGCCTGTCCTGTGGGTGTTCGGGCGTTGACGGTTCGCCTCAGGTCGGATCGCACGAACACATTGAAGTGCGCCATGACCGCGAGGAAGACGTGGGCGGGGGCTCTTGCTGTCCACGGCCACCGGCTCCCCGGACTGGGTCTTCAGCCGTCAGGTCGGCGGGACCACCTGGGCAGACCGCGCAGATGATGAGTCGGATCGTCGCCGCGGTCGACGCGATGCGCACATTCAAGGAGGTCAGCAGGCGTGCGTCGAGCCGGGCCAGAGCCTCCTGCGGAGCATTGCACCCGCCTGCACCACCGCCGTGATCGACCACATCTCCCGGAAGAGCCCAGACTGCTACGCGTCGTGCGGGAGACCGATCCGGGTCACGTTCTCCTCAACAGCACGCTCGCGAAGCGGCCCTTGAACAGCGCGCCGGGCCGGAGCGGCCCTCCTTGGGGGTCCTGGCGGCGGAGACCAAGCCGTCCTTGACGTCCTCGGTCTCGAAGAGCGGGACGGCGAGGTCGAACAGATACTGGTCGGCGGCCGGGATGCCGCCCGTGGCCCACGCGTGCAGCAACGCCTTGTGCACCACGTGCCCCCGGGTGGGGCCTTCGGCGATCCTGCGGGCGGAAGGACTCGGCTTCGCAGCGCAGTTCGTCGTCGGGGACGACGCGGTTGCTGCCCCCTGCCTCGGGATGTACGAGCCGGGCGCGTGGATCGCCCGGGCCGTCCCGAAGCCGCTCCTGATGATTGCCGAGGCCGCCGAGACGGTGATTCCCGCCGACATCCAGCCGGCCGCATACGAGCGGGCGCTTCCCCCGAAGAAGCTGGTGATGCTGCCCGGCGGGCACTTCGACGCCTACGCTGAAGTCGACTCTGGTGAGGTATCGGCCTCAGATGCGCACGGACGTTGCGGGCCGGACGACGTACTGGCGCAGGTACAGGTCTCGGTAGGAGACGGGGCCGCGAGGGCCGGGGACGCGGTCGATGTTGATGCCGGTTTCTGGCAGGTGCAGGAGCTTGAAGCCGTCGAGGAGACGCGTGGTGGAGTTCCAGAAGACGCCTGAGCCACCGTAGGCGTCCATGCTGGCGGGTGAGGCGAGCCCGCCCGTGACGATGCGTCACGACGTCTTCGGCAGGACACCCATGCCGAGGTGGTGTGTATGGCCTGCGGTGGGTTGATGACGGCGGACAACGTTCATGCCCGGATGGGGCCCGGTTACCCGCCGCACTGGCCGAGCGGCCGGATGTGCGCGAGCGGTTCGCGGGTTGCCCCGGCGGTTCACACTGGCGTGGCTGTATCCGATCCCGCAGTCGAAGTCCGGCGTTGGAGGCCGTGACGAACGCGGGCCTCCGGCAGCTCTTCGTCACGTGGCTGTAGCCGGTCGGCGTTGTCATGGTCGAGCGTGCCGTCGTCGAAGATGAACGCGAGTGGGGCTACCCAGTCCACGACCAGCAGCCCGTGCAGCGTGACCCGTAGCCCGACTTCCTCAATCGGCTCGCGGCGGACCGCGTCCTCTGGCGGCTCTTTGGGCCTCCGCCATCCCGCGGGGCAGGTCCCAGGCGGGGATCCGCAATACGGCAGTCTCAGCTACGACGGCCACCACGGCTGGTCCCTCCTCCAGGGGCGGTACACCGTGGCGGTGTTCTTCGAGCACGCCGCCACGCTTGGCCTTATCGAGAGCGAGTACGTCACGGCGGGCGCCCGTGAGGAGGCCGTCCCGGCCTCGCCGGGGTTCACCGCGCCGCGACGGCGGGGGCGCCGCCGGTGGACAGGCCCTTCGGCTTCCGCAACGCCGACCATCGATGCCTGCGCACGTGGTGCGTGACCCACGCGCGAAGCCCGCAAGGACCTCCGCACCGCTCAGCTGTGAAGAACCGGATCCCCGAGCGCTTGCCGCCTGGAAACCGATCGGTGTACGATTGACGTGAAACCGATCGGTTTCCGAAGCGCTTGTGACCCACGGGCATCGGCGCAGCGTCAGTCGGTCGGAGTCGTTGATCGCCAGGCTGATGCAGAGATCAGTCCCGAACGCGCCGCACCCGGCGCGTGCTGATCGCGTGCGTACCTCTGGAGTAAAAAACCATGTCTTCTCATGCCACCTCCACCATCTTCGTTATCGGCGGTACAGGGGCCCAAGGGATGCCCATCGTCCGCGCTCTTGTCGCAGACAAGAAGTACTCCGTCCGGGTCCTCACCCGGGATGCCACCTCCCCCCGGGCCCAGGAACTCCTCGCGCTCGGCAACGTCTCCATCCTCGAAGGGTCATTCGCCGACGAGGATGTGCTGCGCGAAGGATTTCGCGGCTGTGACGGGGCGTTCATCAACATCGACGGGTTCAACACCGGCGAGAAGACCGAGACCTACTGGGCCATCCGCACTTACGAGATAGCGATCGAAGAAGGAATCAAGTTCTTCGTCTACGGGAACCTCGACTACGCCCTCAAGAAATCAGGCTACGACTCCAGGTTCCGCACCGGCCACTATGATGGCAAGGGTCGCATGGCCGAATGGGTACTGTTCCAGAACGAAAAGAACAGGGACCGCATGGGAGCGGCGGTCTTCACGTCGGGTCCCTACATCGAGATGGTGATTTCGCCGCTCACGCCCATGCAACCCGCCATCGAGGATGGCGTCGTCACCTGGCGCGTCCCGCTCGGCGAGGGAGCTGTTCCGCATGTTGCTCTCGAAGACTGCGGATTCTATGTCCGCTGGCTCTTCGACCATCCGGAACGGGCCAATGGCATGGACCTCGAAGTCGCCATCGAGCACATGACCTACACCGAAATGGCTGCCGCATTCGAGAAGGTCACCGGACATCCGGCCCAGTACATCGACACCGATCTGGACACCTACTGGAACAGTCCGGACCTGAAGGGGATCGCTGATCACCCTGCCGGATACAACGCTGATCCCAACGACAAGAGCACCATGAGCTTCCGCGACAATTTCACGGGCTTCTGGAACGTGTGGAAGCACGGAATCATCACCAGGGACTACGCCCTGCTCGACGAAATCCACCCCAACAGGATCAGAAGCGCTGAAGAGTGGTTCCGCCGCGAAGACCAGTTGGGCAGGGAACTCGGCAAGGGAAGCCTTTGGGAGAGGGTCCAGCCAGAGAACTGGAGCATGGACTCCGCCGTCCTCAAGAGCAGCGCGGATTTCAGGACGGGCAAGTTGTAAGCACAAGCGGTAAACGGGCGAGCGGGCGGCGGCTCGGTATCCGCTGCGCGACGAGTTGAATACAGTAGCCATCGCACGGCCTTAGGGCGTTTCTGATGGCTCTTGGACGATGTCTCGGAGCCAGATGACGACGGCCGTGACGGTCAGGGTGCCGTTGAAGATGTAGTCGCGTTTGTCG